>CALWAF010000018.1 GCA_944372795.1 uncultured Clostridia bacterium
CAGCGACATGTGCGGTGAAAGCGCGCCCGCTATGACGCAG
Source organism: uncultured Clostridia bacterium (assembly GCA_944372795.1). GTDB lineage: Bacteria > Bacillota > Clostridia > Christensenellales > CAG-917 > Limadaptatus. The sequence continues at coordinate 41 of CALWAF010000018.1, forward strand.
CGCGGTGAGCACGCTTGCGTGCGGAGCGCAAGGAATGAAGTCCGACCAAAACGAATGCGTGCATTCGTTTTGCGTTTGGTCGGAGAGCCGCCCTGCGGCGTAAATCACGGTATGCCGAACAGTTTCCCCATATTGACGGTGAGCTGACCGTTCTTATATTCGAGGGCGCCGAAGAAGTCGGCGATCTTGACGTCTTGCAGGATATAGGCGATCTCGGACGAGACGGAGACGTTGGCGTACTCGAGCAGGGTGCCGATGGTCATATCCGTAAACAGCGAGCTCACTTTTTCGGAGAGGTTCTCTATGGTGGCATTGCGCAGCACGTCGTTGTCGAAGACGGAGCCGGGCTCGATCTCCATAAGTTCCCCGATGGTGAGCTCGTTGATGGTCTCGTTGAGGGAGCCTATCGTCACCTGTCTTTGCAGCAGGGTGATGAGGATGGTGGGGCTTTTTTCCTCGATGGTGTTCGTCACCGCAGAGTTGGACAGTCGGTCAAGATCGACGCCTCCGTCGTTCGCCGCGGAGTTGCCGATGTAGCCGATGACGGCGTTAAAGCGGTCGAGACCCTCGTGTTCGGGGTCGTTTTCGTCGAAGGCGACCCACTCGCTGCCGACCTTCACCCAATCGCCGCCCTCGTCTTTCACATAGACGGTGTCGCACTCGCGTTTGGCGTAGACGGTGTAACCTTCCTCGAAATTCTCGTCGATCAAAGTGTAGTAGTACACCGTGCGTGACGCGTCTCCGCTGCCTTCGGTTTTCGAGGCGAGCTGGACAAAATATTCGCCCTCGTCGGAACCTGTCGGGTCGGATGCCTCGGCGAAACCGCCGTCGGGAGCGTAGGTGTGGAGCGTATATCCTCCGTTTTCGATCACTTCGGAGGAGGCGGGATAGTAGCCGTCCGAATATTTGAAGTAGAGTTCCGCGCCCCAATGCGTGGGGTTGCCTGCATCATAGAGCGTATATCCGCCGAACGTCACGGAAAATCCGCTTTCCGTGCTTCCGGTGACGGAGCCCTCGTCCTTCACATAGAGTCCGCCCTGCGCCTGCGCGTCGGTCACATTGCCGTATATCGTCGCTTCGATCGCGCCCGCGGCGGACGCGTCGCACTCAACGCGGGAGTAGGTGTTTTTAAGCGCTTTTAAAGCGTTCGCCTCCGCATCCCCACCGAGCGCGGACTGCGCGATATAATAGGCGAGCAGCGCGGGATTTGTCTTGTAGACGGCTTCTCCGGCTTCCGTAGACTTGAAGTAGATGTTGCCGCCGCGTGCGGCAATGAGGTTGTCGACGGAATCGTAGGTGTCGTTAAGCACGTAAGAGAAGGTGACGGTGTCGTTCGAGAACAGATCCTTCTGCGCGCCGGTGGCGGGGAGATATATGACGTCGGTCATATAGTACTTGCCGTTGCCGTCGTAGACGAAGGTGTGGTGTTTGGCGTCTTCGCCCGTGCCCACGGTGTACACCGCGTCGTGCTCGAAGAACCACTGTTCGTAGCTTGCGGAGGGGTCGCCGCTCACGTCCGTGACTTCGATCACGGCGTATTCCACCACGTCGATGATGTCGGAGAGCAGGGTGTTCTCGATGATGCCGTCCATGGCTTCGGAGACGTCGTCGATCTTGACGTAGGCGAGCTGCTTGAGCACGGCGTTGCCTTCACCCTCGCTCGTGCGCTCGAAGTAAGCGGCGTCCGGATCCGACTTTCCATTCTCGTAGACCACGCGCTCGGGATAACCCAGCGCGTTGAAGACGTAGTAGGTCTCGCCATCCGTGAGAGCGCCGTTCACGGGCGCGAAGGTGTCGACCTCGATATTGAGGGCGTCGCCCAGCACCATGCCGGAGAACGCCGCCGAGATGTTGGGGATGGTGGTGCCCGCAAGGCGTTGGAGGGCAACGGAAGCGTCCCCGTCGCTCACGGTGCGGTCGTAGCGCATGATGTTCTCGCCCGTGTGGACGGTGGGGTTGTAGAGGGTGAAGTAGCCGAGATATTTCTCGCCGTCCTTCACCGCTTCGCCGCCTACGGTGCCGTCGTTCGCGACAAATACGTAAGAGCCGTTGTCCGCCTCGACGTACTCGCTCATCGCGATGTCGGTGGCGTCAGCGAGAGTGATGGTGTCGAGGGCGTCGCTCATCTTGTTGATGGGGGTGTCGGCGAGGGTCTGCAATATCTTCGCGCTGCTCTCGTCGATGTCCAGCACTTCACCGAGTTTGAGAGCGGTGATCGCGTCCGTCGCGCCCGATATGGTGGAGATGGTCTCGCCCGCAATGACCTGCATGGCGGGGTCGGCATCGCCGACGTGTATGCGCACCCAGCCCGTGAAGTTGTCGTCAAGGCGGGTGTCGTCGTCCACGGTGGCTGCGGGGTCGACGCCGAACGTGTCTGCGGGTCGCAGCGAGGTCGTGTCGTCGTCGTTTGTCACGGACACGTAGAGTTCGAGTGCGGCAAGGTCAAGCCCGCCCTCCTTCACGACGGAAGCGTCGGAGAGGATGTAGGTGTTGAGGGTGGTGCCGTCGAGGTCCGTGAACACGTTGTCCAGCGTGAAGAAACCGCCGTCCGCGAGCACGAAGCCGCCCTCGCCGTCCGACACAAAGTCGTTGAGGAAGGTCTTCACGGCAAACACCGTGCCCTCGCCGTAGGTCGCGGCGGAGTCGTAGGCGGTGTAGACGATGTGGCGGTAATATGTTTCGGTGTTCGCCGCGGCGTCGAAGGAGGACGCGTAGCAGGAGTTGTCGGGCTCGTAGGTGCCGTCGTCGTTCATGACGTAGCGCATCTCGCGGTAGATGATCCCGTTCTCGTCCGCGCCCGCTATGTACGTTTCGGCGACGCTGCTCTCATCCGCGAGAGAGGAGGTGAGCTCGCCCGCCGGCACTTCGACGAATTCGTCGGTGACGACGAAGAGGGCGACAGCCCCTTCCGCGACAAAGAGGTCGCTGTCCGCATCTACCACGGTGCCAACGGGCAGATGATCCATGACCGCGGCAAAGGAGGAGAGGGGAGTGTGTTTGAGCGCGGTGATGAGGTTGTTCTCCCCGAGGGAGAGCCCGAAGTCGCGCTCGATGGTGTAGACGGTCATCTTCTCGTCGTCGATGGAAGAGAGGACGTTGTCGAGGGCGACGTTCACTTTTTCGTCGAGGTTGTCCTGCAGGACGCGAAGGTCGGGATACTCCGTCTCGAAATCCATGTCGAGGAACTCGCCCACATCGCGCAGGGTCATGTTGTTGACGATGTCGCCGAGGTGGTTGGGCACCTCGGTGATGGGATAGCCGAAGACGGGGGTGATGTCGATGCCGCTTATCTCATCGGGGATCTTGACGCCGTAGTCCGTCTTCAATTTTTCGATGGTGAAGCCGTCGAGGTTTTGCAGATCCTTGACGAGGTTCTGCACAAGCTCGAGCACCGTCAGGTCGTTGACGGAGCTCTCGTCGTCAAAAATGTCGGTGCCGAGGGTGCTTTCGATCTGCCCTACGCTGACGAGGGTGCCCGCTGCGAGCACGGCGCCCGCTACGGCGACCACCAGCAGCACCATGCCGACGATCATGCCGATGACGAAATTCAATGCTTTCATAAATTGGACCTCACACTGTTATGCCCCGAAGATTTTCGTGAAGAGGATGGTGATGGGGTTGTTGTTGTAAAGCAGTCCCGCAAACGCAGAGGAGGACAGATAGTCCTGCGCGGGCGCGGCGGTCTCTCCGATGGCGGCGATGATGGCGAAGACGATCCATACGAACACCAGCCCGACAAGAGCGCTGAACAGCGCGCCGACTATCCTGTCCACAAGCTTCAGCCCGGGGACGGTCGAGTTTGCAAGAGGCGCCGCGATGCGGCGGATGACAAAGAATATGAGAGTTATGCCGATGACGAAGACGAGGAACATGATCGCCGCGACACATATGCTCGTGATGCTGGAGACCGCAGCCCCCGCCACCGTCTCGCCATCCTCGACGCCGAATTTCTCCGCGATGAAGGAGGCGAATTTGCCCTTGATGCCGAAGTCGCCGCTGCCGAGCTCCGTCAGGCTGTCGCCCACCGTGATGTAGAACTTGCCGTCCTCGCCTTTGGTGACGGGCTCGTTGAAGGCGGGACCCCAATCGGCGGATGCCGAAGAGATGCCGTCGCTGATCGAGGTGCCCAGCCCGCTCTCGGTCATGGGTTCCTGCGTGAGTCCGGTGAGCAACAGGGAAACACAGACAATAAAAACGAACACGAAGAATCCCTTCGTGGATCTTGAAAAGCCTTTTATGATGCCTGCGAGCAGGAAGAGCACGAGCAGCGCGGCAAGCGCCACGTCGGCATACCAGCCCGCGGCGGACACGATGCCGCCGACAAACATACTGAACCTCGCTAATCGTTGTTAATCATATACACTATATCACAACACGCGCGCATGTGCAAACTCCGCAATATAAAAAATTTTATAAGTTAAGCATCGCGGGACGCGCGGCCGCGCGCGAAAAAAGAAAAACCGCGCAAAATGCGCGGTTGTTCTGTCGAAATGTTGCGATAAAGTGCCGATACGGTCAGATCTTTTCCACCACGGCGCCGTCTTTGGTGTCGCGCACGCTCCACCCTTTTGCCGTTATCTCTTCACGGATGGCGTCTGCGGCAGCCCAGTCGCGCGCGGCTTTCGCCGCAGCTCGCTTTTCCACGAGAGCCGCGATGTCGGCGGGGACGGACGCTGCGTGTTTTGCTTCGACGCGGGCGACGAAAGCCTCCGAGTCCGCGCGGAAGAGCCCGAGGAGGGAGTAGGTCTTTTTCACCTGACCCAGCACCGCGTTCGCACCGTCAAAGTCCTTTTCACGCAGCATACGTGAGGCGGTCTTGAAGATGCCGAAGAGGTCGGCAAGCGCTTTTGCGGTATTGAAGTCGTCGTCCATCGCCTCGTCGAAGGCGGCGTCTATCCCTTCGTCCGTGCCGTCGCAGGGCACGCCGGACTTCTTCGCCTCCGCAAGGACGCGGTGGAAGGAGAGCATATGTTTCTCCGCCTCGGGGAAGAGGGTGTCCGTGACGTTGATGTCCCCGCGGTAGTTGGTCTGCAGCAGGGCGAATTTTATCACCTCGGGGTGATATTCCTTGAGAAGGTCGGCAAGGAGCAGGCTGTTGCCGAGGGATTTGCTCATCTTCTGTCCGTTGACCTTGATGAGCCCGTTGTGGATCCAGAATTTTGCGAACTGCTTGCCCGTCAGCGATTCCGTCTGGGCGATCTCGTTCTCGTGATGGGGGAAGATGAGGTCGCGTCCGCCGCCGTGGATGTCGATCTGTTCGCCGAACGCCTGCATATTCATCGCGGAGCACTCGATGTGCCAGCCGGGTCTGCCGTCACCCCACGGGGAGTGCCAGAAGGGCTCGCCGGGTTTTGCGGACTTCCACAGCGCGAAGTCGAGGGGATTGCGCTTGTTGTCCTCGTTTTCGATGCGCACGCTCTCCCTCGCGTCCTCTAGGTTCCTGCCCGAGAGTTTGCCGTAGCCGGGGAAAGAGTCCACCGCGAAGTAGACGTCGCCCTCGGGGGTGGCATAGGCGTGGTGCGAGTCGATGAGGCGTGAAATGAAATCCTCGATGCCCTGCATGGTGGCGGTGGCTTTCAGCCACACATCGGGGTCGTCCACTTCGAGGGCGCGCATCTCGGCGTCTATCTTTTTGATCATCATCTCGGCATATTCGTCCGCGGGGATGCCCGTTTCGTGCGAGCGCGCGATGATCTTGTCGTCCACGTCCGTATAGTTGCGGGCATAGGTGACGTCATATCCCTTTTTGACCAGATATTTGCGGATGATGTCGTAGATGAGCGCCTGATAGGCGTGTCCGATGTGCGCGTCGCCCGACACCGTGATGCCGCAGGCGTACATCTTCACCTTGTTGCCGTCGATGGGCTTGAACTCTTCCTTCCTCTTGGTGAGGGTGTTGTATATCTTCATTTGTCTTCCTCTCCCGCTTCCTCAAACTCCTTTATGGCGGCTTTCTCCGCCGCCTTTTCCGCCGCGCCCTCGCCCTCGGTGACCGTCATATTGCCGCCGTCCGTGATGCCGCAGGACTTTTCCAGCTCCTGCAGCCTGCGGTTTATGCGCAGAAATTCCGCAAGTATGGGGTCGGGCAGCAGCACCTGATCCATGTCCGCGACCCGTCTTCCGTCCTGTTTTACCACCCGTCCCGGCACGCCGACGACGGTGGAGTAGGGCGGGACGTCTTTCAGCACCACGCTGCCCGCGCCTATCTTGGAGTGCGCGCCTACGGTGAGAGGGCCCAGCACTTTCGCGCCCGCGCTCACCATGACGTCGTTCTCGAGGGTGGGGTGGCGCTTTCCCGTGTCCTTGCCCGTGCCGCCCAGCGTCACGCCCTGATAGAGCACGCACCCGTCGCCCACTTCCGCGGTCTCGCCGATGACGACGCCGCTGCCGTGGTCGATCATGATGCCCTTGCCCAGCTTCGCCGCAGGGTGGATCTCCACGCCCGTGTGCTTGCGCGCGTGATCGGCGATGAGCTTCGCGAGAGTCACGAAGCCTTTGAGATACGCACGGTTTGCGATGCGGTAGGCGGCAAGCGCCTTATACCCCGCATAGGTGTGTTTCACCGACCACTCCGAAGTGGCTGCGGGATCCTTGTCCATCACCGCGTGAAGGTCGGCGCGTTTAGCCTCGCGGATCTCCTTCCACGAGGGGATGTGTCTTTTTCCTTCTCCCATATTCAACCCTATGAGCAAGCGGGGGAGAAAGTCACCCCCGCCGCGTTTATTCTTTGTCCTTGTCCCCCGAGGGTTCCGACCCGCCCTCTTCCGCGGGTGCGGCATTGTCGGGCGTTTCGTCCTTCGGTGCATCTTCCGCCTTGGGCGCGGCGTCCGTCTTCGCGGGCAGCGCGATCACGGGCTCGGCGGTCTTTGCGCCTTCGTCCTTCTTTGCGCCGTCCTCTTCTCCGAGGAGTTCTTCGAGGCTCGCACCCTCGAAGAGAGCGTCGATCTCGTTCTCGTAGATGGTCTCTTTGGCGTAGAGCAGCTTGACCATCTTGTCCATGATCTCGCGGTTGTCTTTGAGGATGGAGAGCGCCTTCTGATACTGCGTGTCGATGATGGACTTGATCTCACCGTCGATCTTCGCCGCCATGGCGTCGCTGTAATTGAGCTGCGTCTGATAGTCGCGCCCGAGGAAGACCTCTTCGGATGCGCCGAGGTACATATTGCCGATGGCGTCGGACATGCCCCACTCGGTGACCATCTTGCGCGCTATCTTGCTCGCGCGCTGGATATCGTTGGAGGCGCCCGCCGACACGTCCTTTATGACGATCTCCTCGGCGGCTCTTCCGCCCAGCATCATGGCGATCTGATCCAGCAATTTCTGCTTGGTGAAGTGGTTGTCGTCGTTCTCGGGCAGAGTGATGGTGTAGCCCGCCGCCTGTCCGCGGGGGATGATGCTCACCTCGTGCACGGTGTCGCAGTTCTTGGACAGCTTCGCGATGATGGCGTGCCCGGACTCGTGATAGGCGGTGATGCGCTTGTCGCGCTCCGTCACCACGCGGCTCTTCTTGGCGGGCCCCGCGATGACCTTGTTTATTGCCTCCGAGATGTCCTCGGTGGTGATCATCTTTCTGTTTGCGCGGGCGGCGAGGATGGCTGCCTCGTTCAGCAGGTTCTCGATGTCCGCACCCGTAAAGCCCGACGTCAGACGAGCAAGGCTCTTGAAGTTGACGGAGGGCGCCAGCGGCTTGTTGCGGCTGTGCACCTTGAAGATCTCTTCGCGCCCCTTGACGTCGGGAATGTTGACGTAGATCTGACGGTCGAATCTGCCGGGACGCATGAGCGCGGGGTCGAGGATGTCCGCGCGGTTGGTCGCCGCCATGACGATGATGCTGTCGTTGGACTCGAAGCCGTCCATCTGGACGAGCAGCTGATTGAGCGTCTGCTCGCGCTCGTCGTTGCCGCCGCCGAGACCCGCACCTCTCTGTCTGCCCACCGCGTCTATCTCGTCGATGAACACGATGCAGGGCATACTGTGCTTCGCCTGTTCGAAGAGGTCGCGCACTCTCGACGCGCCCACGCCCACGAACATCTCAACGAAGTCGGAGCCGCTGATGGAGAAGAAGGGCACGTTCGCCTCGCCCGCGACGGCTTTGGCAAACAGCGTCTTGCCCGTCCCGGGAGGGCCTACGAGCAGCACGCCCTTGGGGATGCGCGCGCCTATCGCCGTGAACTTTTTGGGGTCTTTCAGGAATTCGACTATCTCCATGAGCTCCTGCTTTTCTTCTTCCGCGCCCGCGACGTCGGAGAAGCGCACTTTGCTGTCCTTCACCTGATTCGCCTTGGTCTTGCCGAAGTTGAGTGCCTTGTTGTTCGCGCCGTTGGTCTTGCGCATGATGAGGAAGAACACCAGCGAAAGCAGGGCGATCATGATGATGGGCATGAGCAGGGAGGAGAGCAGGGAAGAGCTGGACGGATCGTTGAAGTCATATTCGACCGCGGCTCCGCTCGCCTCGATGGCTTCCATCACCTGACCGTATGCCGAGGAGCGGTAATAGGTGTAGTACTTCAGTCCGTCCTCGCCCACAAGACTGAAATCTATGCGGTAAGACCCGTTGAAATAGATCTCGTCGATCTGCCCGTCCTTGAGGGCGGCGAGGAAGGAGCTGTATATCACATGATCGGGCCCCGAAAGGCTGACCGCGAGGATGATCGCGAGCAGGATGAGGACGATCACGGAGATTATGACGACTGTGCGTCTTGTCGATGGCTTCATTTTACCTCCCGCACGCCGCAGCGCGGCGGCTCGTCGGGAGCGGTGCGAAAACGCGGAAACTCCCGAGTTTAATAATATGCACTATATTATAGAAACTGAAAGCGAAAAAGTCAACGCCGACGGACAAAAACGCGGATATGCACACGCCTCGAGTTTCCACCGAAGAAAAGACTATGTCGCGGGAGTTAAATCAAAATTAAAAAACGGCGGCGGCAAAATCGAGTCCGCCGATGGCGGCTTTTATCATATCAGCCACTTTATGCGCAAGTTCCGACACATAAAGTGCGTTTGCTTGCATAAGCTCGGTGAGGGCGTCCCCGTGCTTGTCGCCCACCACGGCGACTATGCCGACGTCTCCGAAGCGCTTTCTTCCCCCTCCCACGGCTGCGGGGCACACCCCGTCGGAGCGCACCGAGATGCGCCCGAGGTTGCCCGCGTCGCCGAGGCACGCGTCCACCGCAAGCAGCAGGGCGCCCGCGTGCGCCTCTTTGACAAAGTGCATCCATTCGTGCATATTCCTGCCCGTCACCGGGCGGTCGAGGGTGCCGTAGACAAAGGCGGGGAAATGTTTGTCGTCGCGCAGCAGGCTGCCCACTTCGGGACCCAGCGAGTCTCCCGCGATGGACGGAGTGCCGAAACATACCACTACAAGTTGACGGTCGAGAACGTTCATAGGCGGATTATTGACAGGGAATGAGCCCGCTAAACCCGCATTTCGTCAAAAAGTGTTGCCAACGAGAAGTAAATGTTATAAAATAGTTTCATAAAATATCCCGTGTGCGGGGCTTACAGGAGATCTAGGGGAAGTTCGGGCTTGCGCACGGGCGCCCCGCGCCGCAAGGCGCGGGCGCGCAAAGTGAGGTCAACCATGAAAATAATCATCGCAGGAGCGGGAATGGGCGGTTTGGTCGCCGCCGAAAAGCTGGCGAAGCTTTCCTTCGACGTCACCGTCTATGAACAGGCGTCCTCTCCCGAGACCATGCGTTACGACTGGCACGACGACGTCAATCCGTCCGTCTTCCGTCGCCTCGGCATCGAGATGCCGGAGGGCAGTTTCAAGAAAAAGAGCTGGACTTTCGTCTCTCCGCACGGCGCGGTCGTCCGCGAGTTCCGTCAGGACGAGGCGACCGCGGACTGGTCCGTGGAGCGCCGTCCTCTCAACAAGATCCTCGTAGACAGAGCCGTTGCGGCGGGCGCGTCCGTCGTGTTCGGCGCCCGTGTGGAGCGCGCCATAGTCGAGAAGAGCACCGTCGTCGGCGTCATCGTGGACGGCCGCGAGGAAAGGGCCGATCTTGTCGTGGACAGCCTCGGCGTTTCCTCTCCCGTCCGCAAGGATCTGCCCGTCGAGTTCGGCGTGACGCAGCACCGCGAAAACGAGGTCTTCGTCGCCTACCGCGCCTTTTATCGCAAGAATCCCGACGCGCCCGCGCCCAAGTACACCAACAAAGTCTACCTCAAACACATGGGCGAGGCGGGCATTTCGTGGGTCATACAAGATCACGATCCCGAGCTCGTCAACGTGCTCGTGGGCAGGATAGGCAGCCTCTCCTCCTACGATCTCGAGCGCGCCATCGAGGATCTGAAAAAGACCAATCCCACCATCGGCACCGAGGTCGTCCGCGGAGGTGAGATGTGCGTCATCCCCGTGCGTTATCCCGCGACGCGCATGGTTGCCAACGGCTATGCCGCCATCGGTGATGCGGCGTATATGACCATCCCCATGCTCGGCAGCGGCATCGCGTCCGGTATGCTCGCGGGTCAGCTCCTTGCCGAGACCGTGGGCGAGAACCTCTCCCGCGGCGTCAAGAAGGAGGACCTCTTCAAGGTCTCCCGTCTGTGGCGTTATCAAGTCAAAGTCTTCCGTGAGTTCGGCGCCGTGCACTGCGCCGTCGATGTCCTGAAGCGCGGCGTGCTGGGCTTCCCCGACAATATGCTGGATTGGATGCTCGGCTCCGAAGTCCTCACCAACGAGGAGATCGGCTGCCTCGCCTCCGGCAAGATGCTGCGCGTCGGCGTCAAGGAAGCCATCCGCAAGATCAACGTCACCGAGTACAGCCGTTTGCGCACCCTCATCAAAGTCAACAACCTTCTCCAGAAGAGCCTCATGGCATACCGCCTCGCGCGCAACATCCCCCGCAATTACGATCCGAATATTACGAGGACGTGGGAGGAGAATTTGAAGCGCTACTTTAAGCGCTGACGCTCTCATTTGGCGAATTGCTTTGTCAGAGCCGCTGTCATGGTGCTCACGTACGTTTAAGTACGCTCCGCTCCCTGACAGCGGCTCTTTCGCGCACTTCATCCAAATGAGAGCGTCAGTGGAGTGGGGGGGGGTAGAGCCGAGAGAGCGTCGTGCTCAAACGTGTGATAGGGTGCACGTCTCGCGGGGAATATTGCTCCCCCTCCTTCCCTTCGGGTATTCCTCCCCCACTCGGAATAGGGGACAATCCTCCTAAAATGCGGGATATACTTTTCGTCCTTTTTGATAGAGTTTGAATCTCGCATAGAGATAATCAAGCGGCGAACAGAATAAACCGAACATCGCTCGCGGGGAGAGGAAGGCGACTCGACGCGCACTGCGCCCGTGTCTACTTAATTATCCGTTTGGCTTGCGAGGTCGCATTTCGCGCCGCGGCGTTCAAGCGGCGGCTGCGCCGCCTGTGAACGCTTGAGTGAGCGGCGCGTGATTTCGTCTTCGAAAATGTGTACGTCGTGTTCAAGCACGCTCCGAACAAGTGCACGTTGGGGCGGCTCCACTCCGAAAGAGATAACATCATGTCATACGACGTCACGCTCAAGCGGCGCGTAAGACCGTCGTCGAAAGAGTGTGCGTCGGGTTTCGGAACGACCGCATTCGCATTTCACGACGCGGGAGCGCGAGGGTGTAACACCCCCACAAAAAACAAAAACCCCGCTTTACGCGAGGGTTTTGACACAATAAACGCCGTGTTTTGGAAAAATGTGTCTTTTACGGGATGCGGAGTTTGCCGCCGTCGTAGGAGATGAGGAAGCAAGTGCCGATGAGGTTCTCGCGGGGGACGCAGCCGATATATCTGCTGTCCGTGCTGTTGTTGCGGTTGTCTCCCATCACGAAGAGGTGTCCTTCGGGCACGGTGACGGACAGTCCGTCGAAGGAGTGGTTCATGGCTTCTTTGATGTAGGGTTCGTCCTGTTTTTCGCCGTTGAGGAAGAGCGCGCCGTCCCTTATCTCCACCTTGTCGCCGGGGAGGGCGATGACGCGTTTCACGAGGGCGTGGGGATCGTCTTCGGCGTCGCCCCAGTCGTAGGTGAAGACGACGATGTCGCCGCGGGCGGGGTCTTTTATGCGGTTGAGGAGGAGCTTGTCGCCGTCGTCGGTGACGCCCGTCACGCCGCCGTCTAGGGTGGGCAGCATACTTTCGCCGTCCACGAGGTAGGTGGTGAAGACGTACTCTCGCAGCAGCAGCGCGCAGGTCACGGCGAGCACCGCCACTATGGCAAGCGAAAGCAGCGCGACGGCGAGTCGTTTCTTTTTGGTCGGATCCTGTGCGGGGGAGATGGAGTCGAGGGAGATGTCGTCCTCGGGGAGCCTGATGTCTTTGTCGTCCATAGCACCACTATATGCGGGGAGAGATCATATCCACACGATGTTGTTGAAAAGCACGTTTTCCGCGCCCGAGATGAGCAGCTGTTTGCAGATGCCGAATTTTGAGAGGGGTTTGCCGTTCTCGCTCTTGCATTCCGAGGCGCAGAGTTTGACCTTCTGCCAGAAGTCGCCGCCCGCAAGATGCACGCTGCAATCGTAGCGGACGAGGTCGGGATAAGAGAGGAAGGAGAACGTCACGGTCTTTTCCTCTGCGGAGAAGATGTCCATCTGCATCACGGCGTTCTTTTCGCAGGAGAAGTCTCCGTGGGAGGTGCGGCAGAGCACTAGGGTGCCTTTCGAGGTGCCGACGCCCGCGATGTCGAATGGTCCCTTTTTCACGGTGAGGACGGACTCGTCAAGGAAGAAGTCGTCCGTGGTCACCCAGAAGAGCCCTTTGCCCATAGCGTTGGTATATACGATGCGGGGCGACGCGGTCTCGGCGGCGGCAGCGGAGCGCACGCCCGCGGCAGACGGCATTATGCCCGCCACGCGGGAGCTTGCAAGGATGCCGTCGGGATACTTCACCGTCGCGAAGGCGACGACGAGGTCGTCCGCATTCGCCACGGGCACGCGGTAGGCAAGTTCCCCGTCCCCTACGGTCTGCGGGGATGAAAGCGGTGTCCACGTGCGCGCAAAGGACACGGGTTCGCCCGCCGAGAAATAGGCGGCGGGTTCCGCCGAAGGGTCGCATTTGAGATGGAGATATAGGTTTCTTTCATCCGTGCGGAAGAAGACCTCCGGCGCGGGCAGCGGGGCGCTGTCGTGCGCGAAATTTTTGCGCAGCCAGATGATGAGGCTGTCGTATGCCGACACGCTGATCTGCGATGCGGAGCCGCGCACCACCAGCAGCACCTTGGAGGGTGCGGGCACAAGGTCGAAGATGTCACCCGCGCGGTCGACGTCGGTGTGCACGGAGTTGGACGACACGATGAAGTAGGTGGGGCAGGAGACGAGTTTAGCATACGTTTCCGCGCCGACGCCTGCGGAATAGGCGCGTTCCTCGTCGTCGGAGGGCAGTTCTCGCGCGCCGCCCGGGAAGCGAGGTACACCTCTGCACCAAAGGTAGCCGCCGCCGTTGATGGGCACGAGGGCGCGCACTCTGCCGTCCATGCCCGCAGCCTGCCACGCGATCTGCGCGCCGATGTCCACACCAATGAGCCCTATCCTTTCCGCATCGACGTACCGAAGCTCCGCGAGCATCGTTATCGCTCGACGCGCGAGCTTCGCCCACACGAACCACGGCGTCTCGCGGCCCGTCGTTGTGACGGTGTAGAGGTGGGAGAAGCATTCCGGGGCTTGAGCAAAGGCAAGTTCCTTGGGATAAGTGGTGCGGGGGGCGCCTTCCTCGTGATCGCCGCCCAGATAGTCGCAGATGCATACGACATAGCCCGCCTTCACGAGAGAGGCGGTGATGTCGTCATAGCGGCGGGTCGAGTCGTGCGAGGGGAGCAGGATGAGGGCGGGACGCGCGTCGCGCCAGCGGGAGTCGTAGCTTATCCGCGCATAGGCGCGCACTCTGCCGCTCGCCGTCTTCTCGGACGTGAAAAAGACGTCCGCCGCGACGATGTTATCCTTTTCGCGGGAAGAAATTATGGACGTCTCCGTCCCTTCTTTGACGGGATTGAAGCCCTCCCATATCTCCGTCGGCGTCAGCAAGCGCATTTCCATACCCGAAATTATACCCCAAAGCAAAGGCAAAGTAAAGCAGTAAAATGACGCGCGCGAGAGGGGGCGTCCCGCAGTCCGCCAGGGACAGCGCCTCCGTGCTCACGGTGCGGCTCTTCAGGACGCGGGCGTATTCCCTCGCCATTTTGCACATAGATTCCTCATCGGGCAGCAGCCAATCCACGCTCTCAATATATGCCGCCTGCGCCCGCGGGGTGCTCACCCCGCCTCCTTCACCTTCACCGTGACGGAACAGTCGAACGCGATGTCGTCAAGGCACCCCTTCGGGAGGTGATATCCCGCTTTGCGGTACACCGCTTCTTCCAGGTGCAGAAAGTCCGCGCCCGTCTCGAGGGAGAGGCGATGACAGGCAAGGATGCGTTCCTTCAACATATCCGCCGCATCGTCCGCCGCAGCCCGCACCGCCTCCGAAGACGGCGAGAGTTTGCCCTCTGCGGAAGCGCCCTGCGCCTCCATGAACGAGACCGTGACGTCGAGTGCGGCGTGCACGCTCATGCCATCCGCTTCGACGGACGGGGAAGCGTTCAGCACGCGGAACTCGAAGCGGTCGCCCGCAGGCGTCTGCACCGACAGTCTGCCCAGCACCTTGTTCCGCACCAGCATGGTAGTCACCTGCGCCAGCTCTTCTTCGATGACAAAGCTCCCGCCCTCGAAGACGACGAGGTTGCGTCCCATCGTAAGCTCCGCGACACCCTCCGTCTTGCCATCCTGTCCCTCGGGCGGGTGCTCCGCCTCCGCGACGTCGATGAGGGGGAGATTGACGCTTCCGCTGCGCGACAGGGTGTCGGCAAGGTAGTCCTTCACCGTCACAAAGGTCAGCCCGTCGCCGCCCAGATTCTGTATGAGAGAGGACTGCACGAGATAGGTGGACGCGACGGTCGTCCCCGTGCGCGCAGCGAGCACGTCGGAGGGCGGCGCTTCCGTCGCGGTGACGGCGGCTTGCTCGGGCAGGGAATAGGATACGACGAGGGGAGAGAACAACTCCGCGCCGTCGATCTCGAATGCCTCTTTTGACAAAACAAGCACATTACAATGCGAAAGCGACACGAGAAGCCCCATTTTCTGCGAAATTTTATCCAAACCTTCCGAGAGAGTGGCGCCCTCTGCGGAGTGTACGGCGAAGCTCTGCGTGCTCGTCCCGCCCGTGCCTCCCGACACCACGACGGAGAGGGTGGACACGACAAAGGCGTCTTCCGAGACGTCTATGCCCAGCCCTATAACGAGGGCGGATTGGGTGAGGGAGCGCATGTCCGTCGTACGCCCGAAAAAGACGAGCACGGCGGCGGCGACAAGCATCACCAGCCATTTGGTGCGGAAGAAGCGGTCGCGGAGCCGCGCTGCGGCGGAACGCGGAAGTTTAGGCATCGCCGCCTCCTTTGTCCTCGTCGGCGCGCCTCTTTTCGCCGTGTTCGGGGACGGGCAGCGTCGGAGCGGAAGCTCCGCTCTCTTCGGGAAGCTCGGGCGGGACGGAGACGGGCGTGTCACGGTCTTCTTCCTCGGGAGAGATCGGCGCGCCCTCTTTCTCCGCACGTTTGCCTTTTCGCGCAAGCAGGAGCGCCGCGGCAGAGACCGCAACGGTGAAGGCGAATGCGATGTAGCCGAACGTGCCCGTCGAGAAGTCTATGACCTCGTGCAGGGAGGGCAGCGCGATGGGGGTGACGATCACCGCGGCGGCGAACAGCACTCTCGCGGGCACGGGAGTCCCGAAGGCGCGGCGGCAGCCCTCCGATGCGCCCCACATATGCAGGGAGAGGGAGAGCATCGCCATCACGATGACCACGAATATCGCCGCCCATTCCAGCCTTCCTATCTCCAGTGACAGGCGGTTGAAGGCGGAAAGACGGATGAGGATGTTGTAGGCATACGGGAGAGCCTCGCCGTACATCGCCACGGCAAGCAGGGCGATGACGGCGACGAGGGCGTAGGATACCCCCGCGCCGACGGGCAAGACGGGGAATTTGCGTTTGCGTTCGAGGCGCACGAAAAGGAGGGGAAGGAAGTCGCCCGTCCACATCCCGAAGCGGAGCCCGCGAGCGAAGAACTCGTCGGCGGGCATTGCCGCCAAGGGAAGATTGCGCCCGACGTCGAGGTCCGTCTCCAAAAAGGCGAGGCTGCCCAGCAGGATGAGGAAGAGCACGGGCGTGAAAAGCTCGGCGCACCGCGCGATCCCCCGCAGACCTTTCGTGCCGAGATAGAGCACGGGCAGGGCGAGGATGACGACCACCACAAAGGGCGGCACCACGGCGAAGAGATCCACCATCAGGAAGACGACGGTGTAGGCGAAATAGACGAAACCTTTCAGCGCGAGCCACGCGGCGACGAGGGCGGAAAAGACGCGGAATGATAGGCTGTCCGCACGCGACAGCACGTCCGCGCTCCCGCGCGAGGCAAAGCAGGCGACGGCGGCAAAGCAGGCAAGATCCACTGCTATCATGAACAGATAGAGCCACAGCGTGCCCGAGTGCATTTTGTCGGAGACAAGCCCCGGGAGGGAAGACACCTTGAAGACTATCCCGCAGCAGAACACGAGGCACGCCGCCTGTGTGTCATGGAGGACGGGATGCGCCGCAGACGGGCTTTCGGGAGCCCTCACCGCGAGGGCGGCGGGAGTGAGTATATTGCGCGAAAGCGCGGTTGATGTGTCGTTTTTCATACATTATCCCCATTGTTTTGTCTTGTTCGGTTGCGGTTCGGGAAGGAGAGGGGACGGGTGGTCATATCCTTTCCCGCGGCCTTCAGCATGCCGTCTTTGAGGTCGGTGGAGATGCGCGGGGCGTAGGGTGCAAGGTAGGGCGCGCCGTAGTTCTGCATGGATGCGAGATAGCAAAGAGTCACCGCCAGCACCGCGATCATCCCGAACAGTCCCAGCACCGCGCTCGCCGAAAGAAACACGATGCGGAGTATGGAGAGGGTGCCCACTTGGTCGGGCACGCAGAAGATCCCTATGGACGACAGCGCCGTCACCAGCACGGCGGGGGAGGATATGAGCCCCGCTTTCACGGCTGTGTCGCCCAGCACGATCGCGCCCACTATGGACAGCGAGACGCCCAGATAGCGCGGCATGCGCATCGACGCTTCGTTCAGCACCTCGAAGAGGAGGAGGACAAAGAGCATCTCCACCGCCGGCGGGAAGGGGATGGAGGACGTCGCGCCCACCAATGTGACCAAAAATTTGATGGGCAACAGGTGGAAGTGATAGCTTTGCAGCGCGACGTAGCCCGCGGGCAGCAGTACGGTGAGCGCCGCGCCCAGCACGCGGAAGATGCGGGAGAACGCCGCCCGCCAGTCGCCGGAGTAGTAGTCGTAGCCGTCCTGCATATCTTCCAGCAGCAGGAAAGGAAGCGTGAGCACGATGGGAGAGCCGTCCGTGATGACGGCGACTCTGCCTTCCAGCAGTTTCGCGGCGGCGACGTCGGGTTTTTCGGTGTTGCCCACCTGTTTGAAGAAGGAGCGGGAGCGCTCCTCGAGATAGGGCACCAGCGCGGCGCCGTCCGGGACGCCGTCGATGTCGACGGCAAGCAGCTTTTCGCGCACTTTTTCCACCACCGCGGGATCCGCGATGCCGTGGACGTACGCTATGGTTACGGGCGTTGCGGAAAACCTGCCTACGGTCAGGTTCTCGAACACGAGATCCGCCGATCTTATCCTGCGGCGGATGAGGGCGGTGTTCGTCTTGATCTCTTCAATGAAACCTTCTCTCGGCCCTTTGAGCACCGTGGACGTCGGAGGCTCCGCCACGGAGCGTTTCTCCGCTGTGCGCTGCGAGAACATGAAGAATCTGTCGCATTCCCCTGCGTACAGGGCGGCGTCCCCCGCCGCGATCTTTTCCACCGCGTCCTCGAACTCCAGCACCGCGATGTCCTGACAAAACGCCGTCGCGGCAAGCAGTTTTTCCCGCACGTCCTCTTCCCCGCAGCCGCAGAAGGAGAGCCCCTCCGCAAGCAGGGGAGAGATGATGTCCTGTTCCAGCAACAGCTTGTCGGTGAGGGAGTCGATGTAGCACAGCAGCAGCGTATCGCCGCCGCACGGGATGTCGCGCAGCAGAAGATCTCCCGTGTCGTGGAAGGTCGCGCGCAGTTTCAGTTTGACAGGCTCGGTATTCACACCACCATACTGTCCCACGTGGCGCGGTTTTATTCCCCGTATGCCCGCGACACCCCGTCCTACGCTTGACAAAGCGCCGCCGTACGCCTAAAATAAAACAGCGTCGGCAAGATGTTTCCGTAGCTCAGCAGGATAGAGCGTCCGCCTCCTAAGCGGAAGGTCGTGGGTTCGAATCCCGCCGGGAACGCCAGAAAAACCCGCTCTCACGAGCGGGTTTTCCATAGCAGTTCCTGCGGGATTTTCTCCCCGAGGCTGACGCTCGCACAGAGTGGCGTCGGGCGCAAACGTAAAATAGAGTGTACGTCTCGCGGGGAATGTTGCTCCCCCTCCTTCCCTTCGGAATAGAGTCCTGCCCTCTATCATGGAAGTAATGATTACCCCCTTCCTGCGGGTTTCCCCCGAAATCGTTCCCCCTTAAAAGGGAACCCACCATTTCGGGGGACACCTTCGGCACTCGGGCACAAGGGCGTCCGAGGACGGCGCCTCCACGGCGCCGCCATGTTATGCCGCTTGCAATGCGCCCGCTTCGCGAAAAGAGTGGCGCATTGCTAGCGCACGTTTCGTCAGCCCTCGGCACTCATACGGTCGCCGCGGCGCTCAAGAGGGCTTTGCCCTGTGAGCGCTTGGTGAGCGGCTCCACTCCGAACTAGATAACGTCGTGTCAGGGGACGTCACGCTCAAGTGGCGCGTAAGGCCGTCTTCGAAAAATGATTCGTTGTGTTCAAGCATGCTCCGAACGAGATAACATCGTATCAAACGACTCACGCTCGGGGTTCTCGTTAGACAGTCTCCTAAAGAATGTTCGTCGTGCTCAAAAACGCTCTATCAAGCTACTCGTTAACACACCTAAAACAGGAACGCATTGAAACCAATGGGGACGGGGTCAAGCCGGGGTCCACATCTCCGATGGGGCTTGGGGGCGCAAATGTTCAACTCGGACGGGTGCGTCCGAGTTGAACATTTTTTCGGGGTCCCCGGGCGAAAATCTTTGATTTTCGGCTGGGGCAAAAGTCCGACCAAAATGGCGACTTTGTCGCCATTTTGCGTTTGGTCGGAAACATTACGCGCCTTCCAGCAGCATTTTGTCGGCGACGAGGGCGATGAACTCGCCGTTGGTGGGTTTTTCGTTGGCGGAATATATCTTCATGCCGAAGATATTGTTGATGTTCTCTATCTTGCCGCGGTTCCATGCCACTTCGATGGCGTGGCGGATGGCGCGTTCCACCTTGGAGGGCGTGGTGTTGAACACGGCGGCGATGGAAGGATAGAGCTTCTTGGTGATGGAATTGATGATCTCGGGGTCGTCGACGGTGATCTTGATGGCTTCGCGCAGGAACTGATAGCCCTTGATGTGCGCGGGGATGCCCACCGAGATGAAGAGGTTTGCTATCTTCTCGTCGAGAGAGCGGTTGCGTCCGCGGGAGGCGCGGACGGGCTGTTGGGGTGCGGGCGGTGCGTCGTTCTCGGACGAAAAGTCGTCCAACGTGCGCAGCAGCAGGTCGAAATTGAAGGGTTTGGCGAGGAAATATTTCGCGCCGTAGCGCAGGGCTTTTTGCACGAAGGCGTCCGTGTTCAGCTGGCTCATCATGATGACGGCGGGACGGGGCGTTTTGAGGGCGGAAAGGACGCCGAATCCGTCCAGCTCGGGCATGACGATGTCCAGCAGCAGGAAATCGGGGTCGAACTTTTCCACGGCGGCGAGGGCGTCCGCGCCGTTTTCCGCGACGGCGACGACTTCGTAGCCGTTCACGGAGGCGAAAAACTCTTTCAGGTTTGCCGTGAGGACGGCGTTGTCATCGGCAATAATAATCGATTTTTTCATTTTTTCCTCCAAAAAGTCGTAATTTAATTCTAGCACGGACAAAATTCGTACGAGAAAGCCGAAAAGCGCGGCTTTTCACGGGTTTTGTCGAGATTTGAGGATAGGTGTCATACACTGCACGTGGCAGACAAATTCGGTCGGCCGGATTTCGCGAGCAAAATATTACAAAACCGCGCCCGCGTTTTCAACAATTATTTTCACCCATTTTTCGCAATGCGTGCATATCGGGGTGCGCGAGGCGAGCGGACACTACATATTGAAAAGCGGTGAAAAACGGGAAGCTGAAATCGGTGCAAAAAAAGAGTGAAAAGCCGCGCTTCGTCACGCTCCCGACTCGTCGGACTACACAGGAGAAAAGGGGGCGGCGGGGAGCGTTTAACCGCGCGTGCGGAGCCCGTCTGTGCGGCGGGGAGCGACGGGAAAAGACGGGGAGGGGAGGCGGACGCCGCGAAAAAAACGAATTATTGAAAAAATTGCGCGCGAACGGTTTACATATGCGCGTTGTATAAATATAATAAATGAAAATTCCGAAACACAGTGAGGAAGGTAATGGCGAAATATAAGAAATGCCCGCGCTGCGAGCTGAACTGGATCCCCGTCGAAGAGGAGCTGTGCGAGGTGTGCAAGGCGGAGCTCGGCAAAGCCAGCTCCATCAGTCTCATCGAAGACGACGAAGACGGCGCTTACGAGGAAGAGAAAGTGTGCCCCGTGTGCAAGGTGAATTATCTTGCCGACGACGAGGACATGTGCGCCGAATGCAGGGCGAAGAAGGCGGCGGAGAAGGCTGCCGAGAAGCCCGAAGAAGAGGATGAGAGCTGGAAGGAGTTTGTCGGGGAAGACTCGGCGGACGACCTCGAGGGCGACGATGCCGAGATCTCCCTCTCCCTGTTGCAGGAAGAGGAGGAGCAGGAGGCGGAGGAAGAGGAAGAGTCCTATTCCGACGAGCCCGACGATTTTGACGAGTCCATCACGGCGTTCGACGAAAACGATTACGACGAAGACGAAGAGGACGATGACGACGAGGATGACGACATCTGACCTCGGGAGGAAGTTATGCAAAAGGATGATAAGTTTGTAAAAGAGATCGCGGACATGAAGCAAGACTTCCCGCAGTGGTACACCGACGTTATCCTGAAGACCGAGCTGGTGGACTACGGTCCCGTCAAAGGCACCATGGTCATCCGTCCTTACGGCTATGAGATCTGGGAGCACATCCAAGAGGCGCTCAACGTCCGCTTCAAGGCGACGGGTCACAAGAACGCCTATTTCCCCATGTTCATCCCGTTGAGCTATTTGATGAAGGAGGCGGAACACGTGGAGGGTTTCGCGCCCGAGGTCGCGCTCGTCACCCATGTCGGCAACACGGAGCTGGAGGAAAAGCTCGTCGTGCGTCCGACGTCCGAGACCATCATCTGCGACATGTATTCCAAGTGGGTGCAGAGCTATCGCGATCTGCCTCTCCTCATCAACCAGTGGGCAAACGTCGTCCGTTGGGAGAAGACCACGCGTCCCTTCCTTCGCACCAGCGAGTTCCTGTGGCAGGAGGGTCACACCCTGCACGCCACCGAGGAGGAAGCGCGAGAAGAGACGCTCAAAATGCTGGAAGTCTACCGCGAGTTTATGCAGAACGTGCTTGCGATAGACGTTCTGACGGGGATCAAAACCGAGAAGGAAAAATTCGCGGGAGCGGTGGAGACTTACACCATGGAGGCGATGATGCTGGACGGCAAATCGCTGCAATCCGGCACTTCTCACTATCTCGGCAAAAACTTCGCGTCCGCCTTCGAGATCAAATATCTCGACCGCGACGGCAAACTCAAGAATCCTTATCAGACCAGCTGGGGTGTTTCCACCCGTCTCATCGGCGCGCTCATCATGGCGCACGGCGATCAGCGCGGGCTCAAACTCCCGCCCCGCGTCGCACCCGTGCAAGTGGTGGTCATCCCCGTCGCGCAGCATAAAGAGGGCGTCATCGAGAAGGCGAGAGAGCTCGCCTCCGTTCTCAAAGCCGCCGGCATCAGGGTGGAAACGGACGAGAGAGATCAGTCCGTCGGCTGGAAGTTCAACGAGTGGGAGATGAAGGGCGCGCCCCTGCGCATAGAGATAGGACCGCGCGATATAGAAAACGGCGTTGCGGTCTATTCGCGCCGCGACACGCACGAGAAGGGGACCATCGCCCTCGGCGACATCGCCGCGAGAGTGCCGGAGCTGCTCGACGACATCCACGAGACCATGTTCCGTCAGTCGTCGGAGTTCCTGCGCTCCCACATCGTCACCTGCCACAACATGGACGAGTTCACCGAAGCCCTCGACAAACAGTGCTTCGTCAAAGCCATGTGGTGCGGCTGCCGCGAGTGCGAGGACGCAATCAAGGCCGAGACCGCAGCGTCGGCACGCGCGTTGCCCTTCGACCAGACCCCCGTCGGGGATACCTGTGTTTATTGCGGGAAGCCGGCGGCGCACACCGTTGTTTTCGCCAAAAGCTACTGAGCGGCGTCATTTGGCGCACAACTTTGTCAGCACCCCTTTTTCGGCTCGTTACGTACGACGTAGTACGCGCCTCGCCGAAAAAGGGGTGCTTTCGCGTTCTGCATCCAAATGACGCCGCTCAGTGTATTAATGTTCGTTCGGCGAATAACTGCGTCAAAGGCACCCATTCGGGGTCCCCGGGCGAAAATCTCTGATTTTCGACTGGGGCAATTCTGCGGGGCACGTACGTTTAAGTACGCTAACCCCTGGTAAGGGTGCCTTTTCCTTGTTCTTCATCTAAATGGCGGCGTTCAGCGAATATGAGAGGGGTGCTTTCGCGCACTTCATCGAAATATCGCGCCATTGAATTGGCGGCATAGCCGTCTTTTCCCGCGCCATACCGAAAACAACATAAACAAACGGGGTAGCATTTTTACTCAAAGAAAAAGCACGAGAAAAATTAAAATCCTTTTTCGGCCCTTAATTGCGTTTTGTTCGGGTTTTACCGACTATATCATAAAGGGGGCGAAAAGAAAGATAAAAATCCCTCTACTCATCAAAGAGCAACTCGTTTCGTAGCGGTACAGAAGCGCACGATTGTCTATTCGGCAGCAGGAACAGCCCGTCGAGCAGCAATGAAAAGGAGGAGGAATGGAGGCGAGATGGAGAAAACGAGAAAGAACAAGAAAATCGTTGTCGTAACGGTGTCGATCGTTCTGCTCGCATGTCTATGTGTGGGCATAGGAGTGGGGGCGGCGAGCTGCAACCCGAACTTCTACTCCACGGAGCAGCACATAGCGCGGATAAGCGCGCGCGTGCAGGGGAGGTTCATCGACACGGGACAGTATGAGTCGTATGCCGTATATCCGCTCTATGACGAACACGACGAGGTCGCGCACTACATCGTGGAATTGGACAATACGGGTTATTTGTACATACAGCCGCAGGAGAGCGTGGCAAACAAAGGGATGTATATCTGCCATGACACCGATGAGAAGGACACATGGTGGCGTTACAGGAACTCTCTTTCGGCTCCGTCATATGACGACGGCTTGTCCTGGGAGTGGATGGAGAGTTTTGATCTTAACGGTATATCGGTTTATGCCGAGGAGTATGTAGAGGTCGATTCGAGCGGCGCGCCGATCATTCGGACTGCAAGTCATTATACCGAGGCAGGCGTCGGAGCAGACGAAAAGCGCTATCTTATCGATGCGTCCGTGTCGGGCGGATATGTCCCTTGCGTGAAACGTGACGGAGCGTATCTCAACCTTGTTTCAATGGAGCTATATACGCTTGAGGAAATGCTGACATCACCCGACATTCCTGGCGTCGCTTTAATATTTGCCCCCAAAGCCGATTTCAATTTATAAGGAGAAGAGTGTCCGTCCGTTCGCAGACGGACAGAAACGGACGAAACAATATTATACAAAAACTGCGTTTATCATATATTTTGGCACATTAAACATCGCGTGTGTGCAATATCCGAAAGAATTGTAAGGATTTATCGTTCCTGAAATATGCGTTTGGAGCGAGATATTCACTTTGGGAAAGAGGGAGATTAGTATTCCCCTGCGAGACTTATATTTTCCGCCGAATAGCTTGAGATAGAGAAAAGAAAAACCGCTTGGGAAAGCGGTTTTTTCATTCGGTTTTGTTTGTTCGGGGAGAAGCGCTCAGCCTTTTGCGGCGATTTCTTCGTCGGTCCAGCCGTCGCGGTTGACGGATTGATCCACTTCGCGCTCCAAGGTGAACTTCATCTCGCCGTTTTCGTCCACGGTGAGGACGATGTTGCCGTTGTTGTCCGTGCGGTAGATGGTCATGTCATCCTCGATGAAGCGGTCGAGGGTGTTTTGACGGGGGTGGTAGAAGGTGTTGCCGTCCGCATTGCAGCTTATGACGGCGTACTCGCAATTTATCGCGTCGAGGAACTCTTCCGTCGAGGAGGTCTCGCTGCCGTGATGCCCGACTTTCAGCACGTCGCAGTCGATATATCCGCCGATGCGATCCACAAAGATAGGCTCGTTGATCTCGTTGCTGTCGCCGGTGAGGACTATGCGTACGTCGTTGTATTCCAAAATGCCGATGGGTGAGACGGCGTTCTTTTCTTCCGCACTCGAAAGGTCGCTCTCCGCATAATATTCTTCGGTGGGGCAGTAGAAGGTGAGCAGATATGTCGCGCCGTCGTAGCCCCCGTCCGACTGTTCGGTGCCGTCCGTTATCACTATGGAATTGGTGTCCTCGTCGGGATCGACGTTGAGGACGATCTCGCAGTCGGGTTCCGTTAGCGCCGCGATGAAGAAGCGCGCGTACACCTGCGTCGTTATGGTATCTTCGTCGTCGAACATGGCGAGTTTTTCGGGGGCGAGAGCGGCGATCTCATCGCGCAGTTCCTCTGCCGTCGCCGAAGTGCCGCTCGGCTCCGCGAGGATGTCGGGCATGAAGATGGTGGACACCTCGTAGAGCTCGAGGATGTCGCTCATATATTCCACGTGATCCTCGTCGCTGTGTGTAAGCATGAGATAGTCGAGTTTGCCGTCGGGGAGATAGCTTTCAAGATAATCCGCCGTAACGTCAAAGTCATAGCCCGCGCTCTTGTTGCCGCAGTCTATGAGCATATCCTTGCCGTCGGGGAAGAGGATGAGGATGCTGTCGCCCTGTCCCACGTCCATGAAGTGCACTTGCAGCTCTCCCTCGCCGGGTGCGAGCACTGTGGGCGGGGTCTTGCCGTCGTCGCCGCTCGGGTCTATCTTGCCGAGCAGTTCATCGAAGAGCTCGGGCGCAGCGAAGTATATGACCACCGCAACGATCGCCACGATGAGCACGATTACGATGAGGGTGATGATGAGATTTCTTGTTCCTTTTTTGGATGCGGTCCTTCTTGCCATACACTCATTATACATCACAATGTCCGCGCGCGCAACGGCGGAAAGCGGCGGGCGTTCGGGCGGGTGTTGACGCGGGTTTTGTTTGCAATGACGAGAAAGTGTGGTATAGTGTCGGTATGAAGGATTTCGGTCACGCCGCATTTTCGCTTGTCAGCCCCATCACGGAGGAAGAGGCTGCCGCCATGCACCCCATGTCCCTTGCCTTTGTGGGGGACGCGGTGCAGTCCCTTTTCATGCGCACGGCGGTCGCGGTCGCGGACGGCGGCAAGACGGGCGCACAGCACCGCGAGGTCACCCGCACCGTCAACGCGGTGGCGCAGGCGGCGGCGAGCGCGCGCATATCCCCCCTCTTCACCGAGATGGAGGCGGACGTGTTCAGAAGGGCGCGCAACTGTCACATACAGACCTCGGCGAAGCACGCCGAAAGGGCGGAATACAGACGCGCCAGCGGGCTGGAAGCGGTGCTCGGCTTTCTCTTCCTCACGGGGAATACGGAGAGGCTGACGGAGTTTCTCGCGCTTGCGGCAAAGGAGGAAGAGGGATGCTGATCTACGGCAGGAATCCCGTGCGCGAGGCTTTCCGCGCGGGCAAAACGGCGGAGAAGATCTTCTTTGTGAAAGGGGAGCGGGATGCTAGGTTGTCCGCGCTCTTTTCCGAGGCGAAGGAGAAGGGCGTGCCCGTGGAATACGTCGAGCGTGCCGTCATGGACAAGCTCACGGGCGGCGGCAATCATCAGGGCATCGCGGCGCGGGTCACGGATTTTTCCTATTCAACTCTCGACGACATCCTCGCCCTTGCAAAGAGCAGGGAAGAGAAGGCACTCATCGTGCTGCTGGACGGGATCACCGACCCTCACAACTTCGGCGCGATAGTGCGCAGCGCGGAGTGTTTCGGCGCGCACGGCATCGTCATACCCTCCCGCAGGAGCGTGGGCGTGACGGACACCGTGGTCAAGGTGGCAAGCGGCGCAACGGAGCATATGCTCATCGCCAAAGTCACCAACATCAACGATGCGATAAGAGAGCTCAAAGAGCGCAATGTGTGGGTTTATGCGTGCGATTTCGGCGGTGAACACCCCAAAAGTGTCGATTTCAGGGACGACACCGCTCTCGTCGTCGGCAGCGAGGGGACGGGTATACACCGCCTCACCCGCGAGCTTTGCGACGGGGTCGTCACCATCCCGGAATACGGCAAGATCAATTCCCTCAACGCCTCTGTGGCGGCGGGGATAGTCCTTTACGAAACGGCGAGGCAGAGAGGATGAAAGGGTTCGAGGAACGGACGGATGCGGAGCTTGCCGCTGCCGCACAAAGCGGCGACGTGCTGGCGGAGGGAGCGCTGGTCAAACGGTATGCGTCCCTTGCCGAGGGCATCTCGCGCTCCTATTTCATCGTGGGCGGCGACCGCGACGACCTCTATCAGATCGCGTTGATCGCGCTGCTCGAGGCAGTGCGCAGGTTCGACCCCGAGAGGGAGGCGAAGTTCCCCACCTATGCGTCCGCCTGCATACGCAACCGTCTTCTCGACGCCGTGCGCGCGGCGTCTGCCGGCAAGAACGCGCCCCTGCGCGACAGCGTGCCCATCGACGGAGAGGATGAGGGCACTGCGGGTGAGCTGGTCTCTCCCGAGCTTTCCCCCGAGCAGCAATATATCGAGAAGGAGGCGGAGGAATCCTTCTTTTCGGCGCTCGGAGAGATGTTGGGGGAGCAGGATCTGACGGTGCTGCGCTTTTATCTTGCGGGCGTGCCGTACAAGGAGATCGCGGAAAAATTGGGCATTTCGGCAAAGAAAGTGGACAACACCGTCTACGGCGCCAAGAAAAAGATCGCCCGCCTCATCGAGGAACACAGAAAACCCTGACGGGGAAAATCGCGAAAAATTTTGGTTAAATCTCTTTGACTTTAATTAGTTTATATATTATCATTATCAAGCAATTCCGCCTAGGCGGAGTTTTAGTCCTTCCCCGAAAGGGGCATCAAGTCCAAAAGGAGGTATGCTATGAATAAGTACGAGATCCTGTACATTATTCGTTGCGACATCGATGATGACCGCAAGACTCAGGTCGTCGAGAAGTACAATGCGCTCGCCGAGAAACTCGGAACTTTGGAAGCCACGGACATCTGGGGCATGAGAAAGTTCGCGTACGAGATCGACAAGCAGACGGAAGGCTACTACGTTCTCATGAACGTGGAGTGCGACGTCGCCGCGCAGGCCGAGATCGACAGACAGATGGGCATCGACGATAATGTCGTAAGAAGAATGATCGTCAAAAAGTGACGTCAAGGAGTCAGATATGAACAAGGTGTTTTTGATTGGCAATCTCACGAGAGACCCCGAGCTTTCCACAACGTCGGGCGGCGTAAAGTTCTGCCGCTTCACCCTCGCAGTGTCAAGGTCCTACGCCAAGGACGGCAAGCGCGAGACGGACTTCCTCCCCGTCGTGGTTTGGAGAGCGCAGGCGGACAACTGCGCCCGCTACCTCAAAAAGGGCAGCAAAGCGGCGGTCAGCGGCTCCGTGCAGACAAGGACCTACGACACCCAAGACGGGTCTCGCCGTTACGTGACCGAGATCGCCGCCGACGAAGTGCAGTTTCTCAACACCCGCAGCGAGGAAGCGAGGGACAGCGCCGACTTCGACGACCTCACCCCCATCGACGACGACCTGCCTTTCTAATTTAAGGAGAATCGAAAATGAGTGAAGAAGTGAAAGCCCCGCGCCCTCCCAAGAGAGCGCCCAAGAAAAAAGTGTGCACTTTCTGCGTCGAGCACGCAGAGTCCATCGACTATAAGGATGCAGCAAAGCTCCGTCGTTTCACCACCGAGAAGGGCAAGATCCTTCCCCGCAGGATGAGCGGCGTCTGCGCCAAACACCAGCGTCTGCTTGCCACTGCGATCAAGCGCGCGAGGGTTATGGCTCTGCTTCCCTACAAAGCCGACTAAACGCCGCTATTTGGCGAATAGCTTTGTCAGCCCCACATCTCCGACCGCTTATGTACGAAAGTACACCGCGCGTCCGGATATGTGGGGCTTTCGCGCTCTTCATCCAAATATCGCCGTTTAGTGCAAAGGAGTTGTTTTGCGTGATACTGCGTCAAAGCCGCGTCCCCGACCGCTTATGTACATCGGGGTCCCCGGGTGAAAATCCTCTGGTTTTCAGCTGGGGCAAAAAGAGTACACCGCGCGTCCGTGGAACGCGGTTTTTCCTTGTCTGACGCGAAAATATCGCCGTTTAGTGAAGTGAAATTGCGCCCGATCTAATACGCGACAGCGCACTCCGTGTGCGCAAAAAATCAAAGCGGCCGACGGGGTCGGTCGCTTTGATTTTCGCAAACTTTACTTGCAGTTTTTGCAATTCTTCGCGTCGGATGCGCTCTTGGAGGCTTTCGCCTGCTTGCCCGACTGCGCCTTGGAGCTTTCGCTCGCCGCGGAAGACTGTCTGCCGTTTGCTCTGGATTTGGTGTTTTCCATGTTCACTCCTTTCGGGGGGTCGCCCCGTGTTCAGACTTTTGCCTGTCGAGGGTAGTATGCCGCAGCTCGCTCGCTTTTATACGCGTCGGTCAACGTTCTCTATCATGGGAGTATTGCTTGCCCCCTTCCTGCGGGTTTCCCCCTCATTTACCCCACCGAAAATTCTTTCGGCGGGGACCCCGATCGTTCCCCCTTAAAAGGGAACCCACCATTTCGGGGGACACCTGACGCGATTGACGCTTTGCGTAGCAATCGCTATACCTTCCGGTGCGGCGCGACGCGATTGGCGCGGAGCGCAGCAATCGCTGGACCTTCGGTTCGGGCACTCTTATCCGCTTTCATCCACGCGGAGCGAAAATGAGCGAGCTTCGCGACAGTTCCGCAGGAACGAGGAGCGAAGCGAGCGTCTCCGCATTTTTCACGACGCGAAGAGGAGCAATCGCGCGGCAGGCAAGCCGACCGCCGCAGAGCGGCGTACGGCGATGAACCGCGCGGATTGCGACGGCTTCCCCGCCGGGGTGCAGGGGCAGAGCCCCTGCTTGGGTCAAGTGGCAAAGCCCCTGCGGGCATACACAAGGGCGGCGAAAAGTTAGCGATGTGCAACTTTTCGGCGGAGTATCGTTGCCATTGCGCGCGCGTGTGCTATAATATGCGTATGGTCAACATCGGCAATTCATGGGACGAGCTCCTTGCGGATGTGTTCCGCTCGGAGGGTTATACGCGGCTACGGGAGTTCCTCAAAGAGGAATACCGTCGCCACACCGTCTATCCCGACATGCACGACATCTTCAACGCGCTGCGCTACACCCCGTATGAGGACGTGAAAGCCGTCATCATCGGGCAGGATCCTTACCACGGGGAAGGGCAGGCACACGGGCTGTGCTTTTCGGTGAAGCCGGGCGTACCCGCGCCGCCGTCGCTGCAGAACATCTTCAAGGAGATCCGCGACGACGTGGGCATAACCAACACCTCGCCCTATCTCGTGCCGTGGGCAAAGGACGGCGTGCTCCTTCTCAACACAGTGCTCACCGTACGCGCGGGACAGCCCAATTCCCATCGCGGCAAGGGCTGGGAAGAGGTCACGGACGAGGTCATCCGTCGCCTGAACGCGCGGGAGAAACCTATGGTCTTCCTGCTGTGGGGAGGCAATGCACGGGCGAAAAAGTCGCTCATCACCTCGCCGCGGCATCTGGTGCTCGAGTGCGCGCACCCCTCGCCGCTGTCTGCCTACAACGGGTTCTTCGGATGCCGTCATTTCAGCAAGACCAACGCGTTCTTGACAAAAAACGGCGTTCGTGAAGTCGATTGGCACACTTAAACCGCTTGTTGTGTGAGGAAACTATGAGCATTGACGTTGCAAGGATAAACGAGCTCGCAAGAAAAGCGAAGGCTGAAGGGCTCACCGAAGAGGAAAAGGCGGAGCAGGCGAAGCTGCGCAGAGAGTATGTCGACAGCGTGAAGGCGAACCTTCGCGCGCAGCTTGACAACACATACATAAAGAAGGAGACGGGGGAGGTCGTGAGGCTTTCCGTCCGTTCCGAGGACGACTCCGACACGGAGTAGTCGTCCGTCCGCGAGTTTTGCGCGGGAGAGAAGTCATCATGTTGCGCGCACGCTCGGCGTGAGCGCGGAGGAATACGGTCTATGAGTCATGCGGGAATGACCGCCCTCGGTTTCGTGCTGGTGTTCATCGGCACGATGGCGGGTGCGGCGGTCGTCTTCTTTTTCAAAAAGGATATATCACCCAAGTTCAACACCCTGTTTTTAGGGTTCGCCGCAGGCATAATGATCGCGGCGTCGATCTGGTCGCTCATCGTTCCGTCCATCGAGGGCGCGGAGAGCTACGGCGAGCTCGCGTGGCTGCCCGCCGCGATCGGTATCATCGCGGGCGGTGTCTTTCTCACTTTGCTCGACAAGGTCGTGCCGCATATCCACATAGCCACCAACGAAACGGAGGGCATGCCGTCCAATGCCGCCATGTCCACCAAGATGTTCCTCGCCGTCACCATCCACAACATCCCCGAGGGTCTCGCCGCAGGCGTGGTCTTCGGTGCCGCCGCGGCGACGGGTTCCGACGAAGCGTACTACGCAGCCCTCGTCCTCGCCATCGGCATGGCGGTGCAGAATTTCCCCGAAGGCGCCGCAGTCGCCCTTCCCTTGCGTGCCGCAACGGGCAGCCGCGTCAAAGCGTTCCTCTTCGGCGCGGGCAGCGGCATCGTCGAGCCGATATTCGCCCTGTTCGGGTATTTTCTCACATCCTACGTCGAAGCTCTCCAGCCGTGGCTGCTCGCGTTCGCCGCGGGCGCGATGCTCTTTGTCGTCGCCGAGGATCTCATCCCGGAGGCTAAACTCACCGAGCACCCCCACCTCGGCACGTGGGGTGTGGTCAGCGGCTTCGTGCTCATGATGATCCTCGACGTCGCCCTCGGATGATTTTGTGGGGGAATTAATTCCCCCACACCCCCTTGCGAGGGTGTTACACCCTCGCGCTCCCATACTTTTTTATTATAAAGTGCGCCGAAGGCTGCGGGTGAAACCGCAGCCTTCGGCGCAATATTATATAAAAGTTTGGGGTGCGGGG
>CALWAF010000019.1 GCA_944372795.1 uncultured Clostridia bacterium
CGAGCTTGACCTTGCCAAGGTGGTCGGTCTTGTCAACACCGCCACGTCTGGCAGCGGCGGCATCGACGGTCTTGTCGGGCCCTATGCCGACACCATCTCCACCGTGCTGAATGTGGTGAACAGTGTTGTCGATCTCGGCATTGACGCGGATGCGAGCGTGTCCGAGATACTTAACAGCATCGCCAGCAAATTCCAAGTGCTGGTCTACTTCGGCTTTGACGGCGCAGCGGATGCGGACAAAGAGACCGACACTTCCGATCCCTTCGGCGGCCTTATGAGAGGCGTCCTCGCAGCCCGCGAGACCACGGCGACCAATCTGCTCAACTTCAAGGGTCAGATCAAGATCGATGCGGTGGATCTCACCGAAAAAACCCCCGCGGAAGAGGGTAAAGCGCCCACCTACGACGAGACCGTCGTCAACAACTACGTGCTCGACATCGTGGTGGACCTCGATCCCTTCGTCGCGCTCGGTCTGCTTGATCTTGTGGATTCCAACAAAGATCTGACGCAACTTGAGATCAAGTTCAAAGATTTCACCGTGTCCGACATCACCAAAATGCTGACAGAGTTCGGATATATGCACATCTCCCTCGACAAGATGGTCGATGGCAAGGTGGACAAGAACCTCTTCACGCTGCACTATGACTCTGCGGAGAACGCGGCAGTCGCGGCTGCGGCGCTCGTCAACAAGATCAATGACAAAGATTTCGCGATCGGCGGCGTCTACAACATCGATGCTCTCGGCGGACTCATCGACAAGCTCATCAAGGACGCGAAGCCCGAGCAGCCCGCGCCCGGTGAGAATGCAAGCGGAGAGACGACGGCGGAGTGCGTCCACGAGGATAAAGACAACAACTGCGTGTGCGACAAGTGCGACGCGGCGCTTGAGCACGTCGATGCCGACAATAACGGTATCTGCGACAAGCAGAAGTGCAAGAAGGTCATCGACTTTATGGCGCTGATCGGCGATGTCTACAAAAACCTCGACAGCTTCTACTTCATCAACGACACCACCAAGGCGATCACCGTCAACATGACCGCCATCGGCAAGTATCTCACCAGCGCCCTCTTGAGAAATCCGGACGATGCCGCGATCATCATGGATCTCATCCCCAAAGTGCTGGGTGCGGGCGCGCTGCGCATCAGCGTTGCAGAAGGTGCGTTCGGGTTCGCGAATGTCGTCGCTAAAGACCACATCCCGATGGAAGAGCTTAAGTGCAACCTCCGCAACGACGCTTCCTTCGGTGGAAACGCCAACGTCTATATGGAGAGCATCAAATCCATCTCCGGCACGAGCCTCACGCCAGGTTCCGAGGTCACAGTGAAAGGCTTTGCATTTGACGGCACGACGGAAGTCACTCTCAAAGGTGTCATCATGGACGTCGTCACCACGGGTGAGGGCGAGAATGCGACCACCACTTACTATGTGGGCATCCTCACCGACCTTGCGGTGAACGAAGCGACGCTTAAAGCCATCATCGCCTCCATCGATCCCAACATCTGGACCAACAACTTCGAGATCCCCGCGAATTGGCCCTTCTACGGCGTGCTCGCATACACGCCCACTGCCGCGTAAGGACGACAGAAAAACGGACGGCAATATTGCCTCAAAACCCCCGCATTTTGCGGGGGTTTTCCGTAGGCGGCGCGCGGCGCGCCCGCTTTGGGGACTGCGCCGTCCGCCGTCCGTGCCTTGCGGGATGTCGTCTATCCGCCGCTCACGCCTTTCGGGATGTCATTTGTCCGTCATCCGTGCATTGCGGGATCGCGGGATACCGTTTGTCAGCCGTCCGCGCATTACGCTGCGAGCTTGTGCCCGCGGGAGCGCCGCGGGTGCGGTCTCGGGCTTGGGTCAGTCCTCTATGATGAGCATGACGGAGCCCTGTTTCGCCTTGCAGAGAGGACACTCCTTCCACGCCTCTTTTGAGGTCGCCTCATAGCCGCAATCCGCGCACTTCCACTTCACTTTTTCCTTTTTCTTGTACATGGTGCCCTTCTTCATCTGCTCGTAGAGCTGTTTGAAGAGCTTGTGGTGGCAGGTTTCGACGCCGATGATGTCTTCATAGAGTTTTGCGATCTCCGGGAAGCCTTCCTCCCGCGCCGTGGCGGCGAACTCGGGATAGATGCGCTCCGCCTCATCCAGCTCGTCCTCCGCCGCGATGCGCAGATTCTCGACAAGGTCCCACTTCTCCTTGAAGGGGTAGCCCGCGGAGATGTCGATGTTCTCCACCTGAGTCTCCTCGGACTGCTGGATGAAGGTGTAGAACATACGCGCGTGGTTGAATTCGTTGTACACCACCTTGTCCACCAGCTCGGCGAGAGCTTTGTAGCCTTGCGTGCGCGCGCCGTATTCGATAAATTCGTAGCGCGTGCGCGCCTGACACTCGCCCGCGTACGAGCGCGCGAGGTTGATGTAGGTCTTGCTGTCTTTCAGTTTCATGTTTACCTCCTGCCGTGATGATTGCCTTTCTCATCGCGGGATATACCTCCGCGCGCCATTGTCATGAAGCACGAAACGTGTTTTTTGCGGCGGCGAGGAGAGAGCGGCTGCGGGAGAGCCCGAGGCGAGAGGGAAGGAAGCGGGAGAGGACGGAGCCGAAGGAAGCGGGGCGGGAAGAGGCGATGGGAGTGGGGCGGGAAGAGGCGAAGGACGGGGGAGAGGGAAGAGGCTGCGGCGGGAGAATTGCCACTCATATGTTTACGCCGCGGTTTTTTTGTGCTATCATTGTTTTGCGGAATTTCCGCCGTCGGAGGAGCTATGAGGATAGCCGACCTATTCAGCAGCAAAAACGCGGTGTGGTCTTTTGAGGTGTTTCCGCCCAAACAGCAGAGCGGCATGGAGAGCATCTCGTCCACGCTCGCGCGCCTTGCCGACCTTTCGCCCGACTACGTGTCCGTCACTTACAGCGCGGGCGGCAGCAGGAACGCGCACACCGCCGAGGTCGCGGGCAAGGTGCGTGCGCTGGGCATGGAGCCGCTTGCGCACATCACCTGCGTCAATTCCACGCGCGCCGAGGTGCTCTCTGCGCTCAACGAGCTTTCGGACGCGGGGGTGGAGAATGTGCTGGCGCTGCGCGGCGACAGGGTGGAGGGAGCCTCTTCCACCGATTTTGGCTACGCTTCCGACCTCATCTCATTCATAAAGAGCGAGGGCTTCGACTTCGACGTCTCCGCCGCGTGCTATCCCGAAGGGCACCCCGAGAGCGAAAATATGCTTGCGGACGTGCGCCATCTGAAGGAAAAGGTGGATCTCGGCGTCACGCACCTCAATTCCCAGCTGTTTTTCGACAACGACGACTTCTTCCGCTTCATGGACATGGTGCGGCTGGCGGGCATCGACGTGCCCGTGCAGGCGGGCATCATGCCTCTTGTCAAGGCGTCGCAGTTCGGCGGCATCGTCAAGATGACGGCGGCGAAGATCCCTTCAAAGATCTCGAGGATGTACGCGCGTTTCGCGGACGACCCGGAATCCCTTTGCGAGGCGGGCATCGCCTACGCCACCGATCAGATCATCGACCTTTTGAGCGGCGGAGTGGACGGCGTGCACCTTTATATCATGAACAACGACTACGTCGCGCGCCGCATCACCGAAAACGTGCGCCCCTTCCTCGACAAGCTCAATTCGGAGAAGAAGAAATGAACATCGACCGCGCAGAAACGCTGCGTTATCTCGGGTTCCGCGGGCAGGAGCTTTCGCCCTCCGACCTCGACAGGCTGGATCGTGCGGCGGAGCTTACCCTTGCCGCGGCGGACGTGCGCACCGCAAAGGCGCGTTTCGGGCTGGAGCCCGACGGCGTGACGTTGCAGGGCACGGGCGTCACCTTCTGCGGGAGCGCGATCGGACGCCATCTTGCGGGGTGCGATGCCGTCTACGTCGTCGCGTGCACGCTGGGTCTCGGGGTGGACAGGCTCATCGCGCGGCTCATGCGGGAAGATCCCGCCCTCGGCGTCATGGCAGACGCCTCCGCCGTCTCCCTCATCGAGAGCGTGGCGGACGACCTTTCGGATGAGATAAGCGATGCGGAGGGCGGCAGGACGACGCGCAGGTTCTCCTGCGGCTACGCCGATTTCCCCCTCGAACAACAGGCCGATTTCATGCGCCTGCTGGATATGGGCAGAAGACTGGGCGTCTTCATAGGCGCGGACTATCTCATGACCCCGCAGAAGACGGTGACCGCCGTCATCGGAGTGCGCGGGGAGAGGGAAGAGCAATGAAAGACTTTCTCACATTCGCAAAGGAGGGTTTCCTCCTGCTTGACGGAGGCTTCGGCACGGAACTGCAACGTACGGGACTGCCCGCAGGCGTCGCGCCCGAAAGCCTCAATCTCTCCGCGCCCGAGAGGGTGCTTGCCGTGCACCGTGCTTACCTCGCGAGCGGCGCGGACGTCATCTTCGCCAACACTTTCGGCGCGAACCGCCGCAAACATCCCGCGCAGGGAGAGGCGGCACGTCTTACGGCGGCGGGCGTGAAACTAGCGCGCGAGGCTGCGGGGGACAGGGCATACGTAGCGCTCGATCTCGGGCCCACGGGTGCACTCACCGAGCCTCTCGGCGACCTCTCGTTCGAAGAGGCGTACGACGTCTTCAAGGAGCAGATCGAGGCGGGAAGAGATGCCGACGTCGTCGTCATCGAGACCATGTCCGACCTTACCGAGCTCAAGGCGGCGGCTCTCGCCGCCCGCGAGAACAGCACCCTTCCCGTGATGTGTTCCATGACCTTCGACGAGAGCGGCAGGACGTTCACGGGGTGCAGTGTGGAGTGTTTCGGCATCACGGCGTCCGCTTATGCCGACTTCATCGGCATCAACTGCTCCCTCGGCCCGGACAAGATATTCCCCCTGATAAAGAGGCTGCTTGCGGTGAGCCGCGTGCCCGTCTTCGTCAAGGCGAACGCGGGTCTTCCGGACAGCGATATGCACTATTCCGTGGGCGCGGAGGAATTTGCGAAAATGTGCGAGCCGTATGTCGCAGAAGGCGTCGCCGCGTTCGGCGGATGCTGTGGCACCACGCCCGAGCATATCGCGGCATTGAAAGCCATGCTTTCGCACAAAAAGGCGGTTAAACGTGACGTTTCGTGCGTGTCAGCCGTCTGTTCTGCCACAAAAGCCGTTTTCATTGACGGCGTCAGAGTGGTGGGTGAGCGCATAAATCCCACGGGCAAGAAGGCGATGAAGGAGGCGCTTTTGACCTCCGACTTCGACTATATCGCCGCGCAGACGCTCGAGCAGGTGGAGGCGGGTGCGGACATTCTGGACGTCAACTGCGGGCTGCCCGGCATCGACGAGAGCGAGATGCTGCCTAGGCTGGTCGGGTTCATCGGGTCGCTCACGGACACGCCTCTGCAGATAGACTGCGGAAAGCCCGAGGCGGTGGAGAGATCTCTTCGCGCCTACACGGGCAAAGCCATCCTCAACTCCGTCAATGCGGAGGATAAGTCCCTTGCGGAGCTGCTCCCCATCGCAAAGAAGTACGGAGCGGCGGTAGTCGGGCTCACCGTGGACGAGAGGGGAGTTCCTCACACCGTGGATGAAAGGATAGCTCTCGCGGAGAAGATCATCGCCGCAGCAAAAGCTCACGGCATCCCGGAGCAGGACGTCATCGTGGACTGTCTCACCCTCACCGTCGGTGCGGAGCAGGATCAGGCGATGTTCACCCTCGCCGCCATCGAGAGCATCAAGAGAAGATACGCGGTCAAGACCACTCTCGGGGTGTCCAATGTTTCATTCGGGCTGCCTGCGAGGAAGATCGTCAACACCGCTTTCCTTACCATGGCAATGTACGCGGGGTTGGATCTGCCCATCCTCAACCCTAATGTTCCCGAGAATATGCAGGCGGTGGACGCTTTTAACGTCCTTTCGGGACGGGACGCGGGGTGCGCGCTGTATGCCGAGAAATATGCGGGCTACAAGGACGCACCGCGCCCTGCCGCGAAAGCGGACGGCGCCTCGTCCTCATCGGGCGCATCGTCCACTGCGGAAGCTGCGCAGCGGAGAGACGCCGGCGAGGAACTCGCCTATTGCATAGCAAAAGGTCTTGACAGGGCGGCGGACATCACGGATGAGCTGCTCGCCCGCCACGACGGGCTCACCGTCATCGACGATATGCTCATCCCCGCGCTGAACAAAGTGGGAGACGACTACGCCGCGGGGCGCATATTCCTGCCGCAGCTCATTTCGTCGGCGGAAACGGCAAAGAAGTGTTTCGATCGCGTGCGCGCGACCCTGCCGGCAGGCAGCGCGGAGAAGGGCGTCATCGCACTTGCCACCGTCAAGGGCGACGTGCACGACATCGGCAAAAACATCGTCAGGACCGTGCTGGAAAACTACGGCTACCGAGTGGTGGACATGGGCAAGAACGTGCCGCCCGAGGAAGTCGTCAAGACGTGCAGAAAGCATGGGATAAAACTCTTGGGGCTCAGTGCGCTCATGACCACCACGGTGGAGAATATGCGTCTCACGGTGGAGGCGGTGCACGCCGAATGCCCGGGGTGCAGGATCATGGTCGGAGGCGCGGTGCTCACCGAAGATTACGCCCGTTCGATAGGCGCAGACCGCTATTGCAAGGACGCCGCAGCCAGCGCGCGCTATGCGGCGGAAGTCTTTGCCGAGAGCTGAAACACCGCTTTATCTTGCAAATTTATCATATAAACGCGCCGCTTTGTAAAATCGGAGGGCGCGTTTTTCGTTGTGTGTGCGGCGGAGCACGACTTTTCGCGGGCGTATGACGCGCTCGTGCGCGCGTGCATTTTATTTTGGGGGTTGAAAAGACTTCGCGAAAGTGGCATAATGGAGTCGGGCAAGTTCGCCCTAAAGGGGGATCTATGGAATTCAAAATGAAACTCACCGACGAACAGCTCGGGATACTCAACGGAGAGCGCGGCGAGACCCTTGCCAAGGTCATGGAAACGCTCGTGCGCTTCGGCGACGTGTTCGGAGCGGAAAAACTCGTGCCCGTCACTCACAAGCAGGGGCACCTTGTCACAAGTTTCGGCATCGGTCTGCTGAAACCTCTCTTCCGCACTATGGACGAGCTCATCGCCGCGGGACTCAAAGCGGAGGGCGGCTTCACCGTCGATCCGCGTCCCATCGACTACGACAACGTCAAGTGCAATCCTCTCAACAAGCTGGTGTTCAGCAAGATCATGTACTCCCGTCAGGCGGATTACGAGGCGCAGCTCGCCAAGGTCGGTCTGCGCGACCGAGACGCCTTCACCTGCACCTGCTATCTCCCCGAGACGGGCAATGTCCCGAAGAAGGGTGATGTGCTCTCGTGGGCGGAGTCGTCCGCGGTGGTCTACGCCAATTCCGTGCTGGGCGCGCGGTGCAACCGCAACAGCGGTATGCTGGATCTGTTCGGTTCCGTGGTCGGCTTCGTGCCCTATTTCGGGCTGCTCACCGACGAGGGCAGAAAGGCGTCGTGGAAGGTGTACGTCAAGACGTCCGAGAAGCCCGAGGCACAGGTGCTCGGCAGCGCCATCGGCATGAAAGTCGTGGAGGACGTCCCTTACGTCTACGGGCTGGACAAGTTCCTCGGCAGCGAGCTCACCGACGACGTGACGGCATATCTCAAAGATTTCGGCGCGGCGACGGCAAGCAACGGCGCGGTCGGGCTCTATCACATCGACGGGCTCACCCCCGAGGCGAAAGAGCAGGGCGAGTCGCTCATCCTCGACGACGCGAAGACGTACGTCATCGACGACGCGGAGCTGGAGAGGGTCTATCGCTCCTATCCCGTGATGTGGAAGGATCCCGCCGCAAAAGCCAAGCTGTGCTTCATCGGGTGTCCGCATCTGACTTACGCCCAGCTCGTCGGCTGGACGAAGGCTATCCGCGCGGCGCTCTCAAAGGCGGGCAGACGCAAAGTCGCGCTGCGCACCGTGTTGTGCACCAGTCCCGGCGTCGCCAAAAAGTTCAGGGCAACGCCAATGTACAAGGAGCTCACCGCAACGGGCGCCACGCTCACAAGCATATGCCCGTTGATGTACACCAACAACCCGCTCACCAAGGGCACTCCCATCGCCACAAACAGCAACAAACTGCGCACCTACTCGGTGGCGCGCTATTATCTCGATGCGGATATGCTCCGCGTCATCGCAGGCTTGGAGGTGAAGTGATATGAAGACGTTCAAAGGCAGAGTTATAGCAGGCGGCAAATGGGAGGGCGAAGCCGTCGTCTCCCGCGCCGGAGTCAACACCCTCGCCACCTTCCAGAAGAGCGCGATGGCGAATAAGCCCGAAGTGATCGTGTCCGATCAGAACAACCCCGACATCTTCGGCAAGAACATCACGGGCAAGGCGCTTTGTCTGCCCGTCACCATCGGTTCCACCACGGGCGGACTGGTCATCCAGACGGTGTGCTCGATGAAGATCAACCCCGCGTGCTTCCTATTCTCGCAGCACATCGACAGCCTCGCCGCAAGCGGCATAGTGCTTGCCAAAGTGTGGGAGGGGAGCGACGTCATCGCGGTGGATATGTTGGGCGACGAGTTCCTCGCCACGGTAAAGACGGGGGACAGAGTTCGCGTGGACGAGGACGGTACGGTCACGGTGTTGTGAGGACGCGTCCGCGAGGTTAAAACGCAAAACGCGGTGTTTACCGCGCAGAATGATGAAAAGAAACCGCCGTTCCGCGATTTGCGGAACGGCGGTCTCATGGGGAGGGGGAAGTCCGCTGCGCGGACGTTGAAGTCATTCGCCGATGATCTTGATCATTATGCGCTTTTGACGCATACCGTCGAATTCACCGTAAAAGATCTGTTCCCAAGTGCCGAAGTCCAGCCTGCCGTCGGTGATCGCCACCACCACTTCGCGTCCCATGATGGTGCGCTTCAGGTGTGCGTCGGCGTTATCCTCATAGCCGTTGTGGGCATATTGAGAGTAAGGCTTCTCGGGAGCCAGACGCTCCAGCCACTTTTCGTAGTCGGAGTGCAGCCCGCTCTCGTCGTCGTTGATGAAGACGCTGGCGGTGATGTTCATCGCGTTGACGAGCACCAACCCCTCTTTCACGCCCGACTCGCGCACGGCGTCCGCGACCTGCGGAGTGATGTTGAGAAAGCCCCGCCTCGACGGGATGTTGACGGTGAGCACTTTGCGATAGCTTTTCATTTTTTCTCCTTCGGGCGGAATGCCCTTCACGCTCTCAATATAGTCCATCCGCGCCGATGTGTCAACCCCGACCCCTTTTCGGGCTTGCTCCCCGCGGGGAAATGTATTATAATCTACACGGAATTTGCATTGCGCATTGCGCGGGTGGAGAGTGGAAAAGGATCTTCTTTCAATGCTTATCGAGCTCGGCGGACAGGATGTGCTGCCCATGCATATGCCGGGGCACAAACGCGATCTTCGCGAGTTTCCGTGGCTTGCCGCGCCCTGCGGAGCTTTCGACATCACCGAGATAGAAGGTTTTGACGACCTCAACTCCCCGCACGGAGTGCTTCGGGATATGCTCGTGCGCATCTCGAGCCTGTGGGGGAGCAGACGCTCCTTCCTCTCGGTCTGCGGGAGCACGTCGGCGCTGTTTGCCGCGCTCTCGGCGGCGGGTGACGGGGGAGTGCTTGCGGCAAGGAACTGTCACCGCTCCGTCTTCAACGCCGCAGAGAGGCTGAAACTACGTCTTGAATGCGTCATGCCGCCCGTGGTGGGCGAGCTCGGCATATGCGGCAGCGTGCGTCCCGATGACATTGCTGCAAGGCTGGACGAAACGGGATGCAAAGCCGTGGTGATCACTTCCCCCACCTACGAAGGGGTGATGAGCGACATCGCGGGCATAGCGAAAGCCGCGCACGAGAGGGGTGCGCTCCTCATCGTAGACGCGGCGCACGGTGCGCATCTGGGGCTCTACGGCGTCTTCCCCGACGGCGGCATGAAGGAGGCGGACATCGTGGTGAGCAGCTTGCACAAGACCCTGCCCGCCCTCACGCAGACGGCGGTGCTGCACCTCTTCTCGGAGAGAGCGGATGAAGAGAGCGTGGCGGCGGCGATGGCGGCTTTCGGCACATCGAGTCCGTCCTATCCCTTGATGGCAAGCGTGTGCGGGATGCTGGACTATATGGAGAAAAAGGGGGAAGCAAGGCTGCGCGCTCTTTCATCCGAGCTCGCGCAATTCGGGCGCGAGATGAGGAAACTCCGACACCTCTCTCTGCCTTTTGCGGAAGGAAAGACTTGCGAAGATATTTTCGCTATCGACCATTCAAAGCTGTATATTGACTGTATAAAGTGCGGTTACGGCGGTTTTGAACTGAAACGCAGGCTTCGCCGCGAGTTCGGCATCGAGCTCGAGAGCGCCTCTGTCGCGGGGGCTCTCGCCTATGCCACCATAGGCGACGGCAAGGAGAGTTTCGACCGCCTTGCGAATGCGCTCGTCCGCTGTGACGCCGCTCCCGATGCCGCAGTGAGGCGGGAGGTGTCACCCTGTGCCGTCGCGTTCGGAGAGAGGGCGGAAGAGGGCTCCTGCTCGCGCCTCACGCGCGAGTGCGTCCCGCTTGCGGAGGCAGAGGGACGGACGGCTGCGGAGAGCGTGTGGGTGTATCCCCCCGGCGTCCCCGTTCTGCTTGCGGGCGAGAGGGTGACGGGTGAGTGCGTGCGCACGCTTTCGGACGCTCTTGCCGCGGGAGGGGAGGTGGCTTCGCCGCGCGGAAGGCTTGACGGCGGGTTGCTCGTCTTCTCGCGAGGGTGAGAGCGCTTGCGCAGTGCCATACGTACGCGGAGGCTTGACAAAGGCGCAGAGAGCGGATATAATTATATAAACAAAAAACTTCAAGGAGTTTATCATGAAGAGAATCGTTTCCCTGAACACGCGCAACCTCGCGACCAGCAAGAAAGACGGCGGCTGCGGCGAATGCCAGACTTCCTGCCAATCCGCTTGCAAGACTTCTTGCGGCGTTGCCAATCAGAAGTGCGAAAAGTCCGCGAAATAAGCGCCTTTTCACGTCCGTACAACGGATGAGATTCCGCCCTTTCACGGGCGGATTTTTATAGATTTATGGTTCATCTTTTCAAGAGATCGGGATACAACATCGCGGTGGACACCGCTTCCGCCTCCGTCCACGTCCTCGACGATGTGGCATACGAGGCGGTCTCCCTCTACGACAAAATGAGCGGGGAGGAACTCGTCCGCACCCTTGCGAAGCGCACGGGTGTCAGCGAGGACGAGGCAAAGGAGTGCATCGCCGACATAGACGGGCTGGTTGCTGCGGGCACCCTCTTCTCGGAGGACAAATTCCGTCCCGACGTTGAGGCGCTCGCAAAGCGCGGCAGCGTGGTGAAGGCGCTGTGTCTGCACGTCGCGCACACCTGCAATCTGGACTGTGACTATTGCTTCGCAAGTCAGGGGAAATACCACGGAGAGCGCGCTCTCATGAGCGAAGAGGTGGGCAGACGCGCCATCGACTTCCTCATCGAAAACTCCGGGACGCGCCATAACCTCGAGGTGGACTTTTTCGGCGGCGAGCCTCTCATGAATTTTGACGTCGTGAAGAAGACCGTGGCGTACGCGCGCTCGAAGGAGAAGGAGTGCGGCAAGCTCTTCCGCTTCACCCTCACCACCAACGGTATGCTGGTGGACGACGACGTGATAGATTTTGCCGACCGCGAGATGAA
Source organism: uncultured Clostridia bacterium (assembly GCA_944372795.1). Classification (GTDB taxonomy): domain Bacteria; phylum Bacillota; class Clostridia; order Christensenellales; family CAG-917; genus Limadaptatus. Next base: position 11,598 of record CALWAF010000019.1, read on the forward strand.
CAACGTGGTCATGAGCCTTGACGGCAGACGCGAGGTCAACGACCGCTTCCGCAAGACGGCGGGAGGTGTGGGCAGTTTCGACATCATAGTGCCCAAATTTCAGCGGTTTGCGAAGGAGCGCGGCGAGAAGGAGTATTACATCCGCGGCACATTCACCCACTACAACCCGGACTTTATGCGCGACATCGACGTCATGCTGGACCTCGGCTTCGACAGATTGAGCATGGAACCCGTGGTCGCGCCCCCGTCCTCTCCCTGCGCACTCACGGAGGAAGACAAGGCGACGGTCATGCGTCAATATGAGCTGCTCGCGGAGAAGATGATCGAGAGAAGACGGGCGGGAACACCTTTCGTGTTCTACCATTACATGCTGGATCTGGAACACGGACCGTGCATTTACAAGCGCATCTCGGGCTGCGGCTCGGGTACGGAGTATCTCGCGGTGACGCCCACGGGTGAGCTTTACCCCTGCCACCAATTCGTCGGCGAGAAGCGCTTCCTTATGGGAGACATCTTCCAAGGCATCACGGAGGAGGGCGAGAAAGTGCGCGCCGAGTTCAAACGCTGCAATGCCTACTCCAAGCCCGAGTGCGATGAGTGCTGGGCGCGGCTTTATTGTTCCGGCGGATGTGCGGCGAACGCGTGGCACGCGGCGGGAGACGTCAACGGCGTTTATTCATATGGCTGCGACCTGTTCAGATGCAGGATGGAGTGTGCCCTTGCCGTCAAAGCCTCCGAGGCGCTGGATGCGGCGGAAGAGTGACCGCGCACGTTGCGGCAATTCCGTCCGCACGCCCGAGAGACTAGGCACACGAAAGAAGAGATACATTTGATAGGAAACATCCGAAAACCCCTCGGGAGAGCCCGAGGGGTTCGTTTTTGTGGGGTTGGTTCGTTTTGAAAGGATCCGAGCGGCGCCTTTATCAGATGTCCGTTGCGTCTGCGGGAGGGGTGAAGCCGTTGCCCTTGACCTCGCGCGCCTTCGTGATGAAGGTGAACGCCATCGGGTCGCACTCTTGGATGATGCGTTTGACGGTGTTGATCTGTTTGCGCCTCACGACGCAGACGAGCACCTTATGTTCCTCGCCCGTATAGTAACCGATGCCGCCCATGATGGTGACGCCGCGGTGCATTTCGCGGGTGATATGTTCCGCTATCTCGTCGTGCTTGTCCGAGATGACGTTGAACACCAAGGAGGATTGGAAGCCCGATTGCAGCACATCCGCGACCTGCGAAGTGGTCAGCTGGGAGAGGAAGGAGTAGATCATGGGGGAGAGGACGGCGGTGATGAGGGGGGTGTAGTCGCCGTCGCCCACGATGGCGTCGATGTCGAGCCCGATGAAGCCGAGTCCGCCCGAAGCGATGACTATGATGCAGTCGCACATGAAGATGAGCCACTGCACGTCGGCGACGGGGTTCTTGGCATAGATGAGCTTGCCGATGACGTCGGTGCCGCCGAGGGAGGTGTTGTAGCGCAGCATGAAGCCGAGGCTCAAGCCCGCGAGCGCGCCGCCCGCGAGAGAGGCGAGCAGTTTATAGCCGCTTTCGGGCTGTTCGACGGCATAAGTGGGCATGTCTACGACTCTGAACACCGCCATGAACACGGCGTAGACCGTCACGCAGAAGAAGGTGTTGAAGGCGAACTTCTTGTCCAGCACGATGAAAGCCGCGATGAAGAGGGGGATGTTCAGCACGATGGCGGTGACGGAGGGGTCGAAGAGCCATTGCACCCAGCTTTCAAGGTCGGAGAAAGAGTTGTTGATGGCGTTGTAGATGATGGACGAAAGGCCCGTGATCCCGCTGGGGGCGAACCCGTTGGGGACTATGAAGATATACGCCGAGAGGGCGCGGACGAGGGCGAGCACGGCGAGGAAGAGATAAAACCTCGAGACGTGCATCACCTGCTTCGGTGTGACGTTTTTCAGCCTCGCGGAAAGGGGCAGTTTGTCGGATCGGTCGGTTTTGCTCATTCGAGACATCCTCCTAGCGGTGTGCGCGCCCGTGCGCATACGCGTGTAAACTTTCGGTTGCCACAAATATAATCATTTTGCCCTGTCAAGTCAAGAAAAAAGGCGGGAAGATTTCATATGCTTTCCCGCCCGTGAGACTTAAACGCACACTGCGGGCGTTTTGTAGAGTTATTCCCGTATAGACCGCCGCAGGGCAGAAAAACAGCCCGCTCGGTGCGGGCTGTTCGTTGTTCAGCGATTCTTGCCTTTCTTGACGTCGAGGATGTAGGACTCCAGCTCCGGATCCTTCTTGAACCCTTTGATGAAGCGGGAGAATCCGCCCTTGGTGCCGTTGCACATATCCACGAGCCCTTCGATGCATTCCACCGAGAGCATACCGCCCGTGAAGCCCATGAAGCCGCGCAGGGGCATATCTATCGCGGAGCGCACCATCATCTCGCGGTTGGTGGCGCTGCCCGCGACCAGCCCGACGCCGAAGGTGATGAGCCCGTTCATGAACTTGCCCACGCCCGAGACGGAGACGTCTCCGAGGCTGCAATTGGAGTGGAACTCACCCTTGCGGTAAGGCACGTTGTCCACGACGGAGGCGCCGTAGAGGGCGGCGAACTGCTCGACGGGGATGGTGCGTTTTTGCTCGTTGGTCTCGGTGAGGTCGTAGTAGTAGGGCGCCGACGTGCGGTAGTCGGGGACGGGCGCGGAGGGGTTGGCGGACGCGACGTTCACCGTGGCGCGCAGACGGATGTCCTCGGAAGATGCGCCCACGAGGATGTCGAAGTCGCCGCTCTCGACGTGCCAATTCTTGATGAGCACGTTGTAGTAGGCGAAAGCGCGGCTGTCGAGGGTGAGGGTGACCTCCTTTTCTTCGCCGGCTTTGAGGAAGACTTTCTTGAAGCCTTTCAGCTCCTTCTTCGGGCGGAAGACGGAGCTCTGGACGTCTGCGACGTAAAGCTGTGCGACTTCGGCGCCGTCACGCGCACCCGTGTTTTTGACCTTGAAGGTGACGGTGAGGGTGTCGCCCTCGTCGATCTCGTCGGAAGAGAGCTTGAGGTCGGAGTATTCAAACTGCGTATAGGACAGTCCGAAGCCGAAGGGGAAGAGCACGGGTTTTTCCGCCGCTTCGTAGTAGCGGTAGCCCACATACACGCTCTCGCGGTACTGCACGCTTCTCGGCCCCATGGGGAAGTAGCGCGCGACGATGTTGTCGCTGTACTTGACGGGGAAGGTCTCGGCGAGCTTGCCGGAGGGGTTCACCTTGCCGTAGATGACGTCGTACGCCGCCTTGCCGGAGGACTGACCGCCGAGGTAGAGGTTGAGCACTGCGCGGGTGGAGGGCAGTATCTCGTCGAGCGCCACGGGAGAGCCGCAGGAGAGCACGACGATGATGTTCTCGTTGACCTTCGCCAGCTCCTTGACGAGCATATAGTGGGAGTCGGGCATATTGATGTGCTTGCGGTCGAATCCCTCGGACTCGTAGGCGGGAGTGAGACCCACAAAGACGAGGACGGCGTCCTTGCCCCTTGCGACATTCACTGCGTCGGAGATGAGACGGGCGGAGTAGCCGTCGCCTTTGAGCTTGTAGCCGTCGGCGTAGTCATACTTCTGACCCGCGGCGTTCATCGCGTCGAGGAAGGAAGTGACCTTGGTCGGATTGATGAGGCTGGAGCCCGAACCCTGATAGCGCGGGGTCTTGGCGAGCGCGCCGACGACCGCGACTTTCTTTGCGGAGGTGAGGGGAAGGATGCCGCCGTCGTTTTTGAGCAGGACGGCGCCGTTTGCCGCGATCTTCGCTGCCAGCGCGTCGTGCGCGCGGAAGTCGGGCTTGACCTTCTTGTTCTCATTGGCTTTGCACTCGAATGCGAACTTGATGAGGCGCAGGGCGACTTTGTCCAGATCCTCAACGGAGAGTTTCCCTTCCTTCACGGCTTTGACGATGAACTTGTCGTTGGCGCCGCGGTTGCCGGGCATTTCGAGGTCCATGCCGGCGGTGATGCCCGCGATGCGGTCGTTCACCGCGCCCCAGTCGCTGACGACGATGCCTTTGAAGCCCCATTCGTCGCGGAGGACGTCGGTGAGCATCCTCTTGTTGTCGGAGAGGAAGGTGCCGTTAAGACGGTTGTAGGAGCACATCACGGTGGAGGGCTGCTCCGTCTTGACGATATGTTCGAATGCGGCAAGATATATCTCGCGCAGAGCTCTCTCGTCCACGAGGGTGTCGATGCTCATGCGCAGATGTTCCTGATTGTTGGCGCAGAAGTGTTTGAGCGACACTCCCACTCCCGCAGACTGCACGCCGTGCACCCACGCGGCGCCCATACGTCCCGCGACAAAGGGATCTTCCGAGAAATACTCGAAGTTCCTGCCGCACAGGGGAGAGCGCTTGATGTTGACGCCGGGGCCCAGCACCGTCGTGACGCCGAGGGCTTTCGCCTCCGCGGCGATGGCTTTGCCTTCTTCCTCGATGAGCTCGGGATCCCACGTGCTCGCAGCGGTGACTGCGGGCGGGAAGCAGGTGGCGGGGTGAGACTGTTTCATTATGTTGGTGCCGCCGCCAGTCTCCATCTCGCTCCTGAGCCCGTGAGGGCCGTCGGTCATGCGTACGGACGGGATGCCGTGTTTTTCTATGGGCGTGGTGGTCCAGAACGAGAGCCCGGAGCACAGCGCGGCTTTTTCTTCCAAAGTGAGTTTTTTGAGAATGCCGACGTATTTTTCGTCTTCTGCGGCGGCGGTGGTGTTGATTGCTTGATCAGACATAAAACCTCCCTGAATGGAGCATACCGCGTGTCGCACGGTGTGCCCGCATACGGACGCATCCTACGCGCGCGACGCGCGTAACGTCCGCATACATGAATATACTAACATTGCTTTTGTCAATAATCAAGAACAAATTGCAAAAACGGGCGTTTTCATCCGCAAAAGAGCACTTTTCGACGCCGTATGCGGCAAGATCCTTGCCTTTGAACGCAAAAATGTTAAAATTGGTGTAACCTCCGTTCGCGGCGGTCGTATATTAAGCGAAAGCAGCGCGAGACACCGATGAGAAACGACGCATTCGAAAGACTATTCAAACGATATTTCAACGAGGCGAAGCTCTACGTCACGGCATTATGCCGCAACGAGACGCTCGCCGAGGACATCGTGTCCGAGTCTTTCGTGAAGGCGTTCGCCCTCATCGACGAGGAGAAAGAGAGCTTCAAATTCTGGCTCTTCAAGGTGTGCAGGAATGCCTACTTCGACTATCTGCGCAAATCGCGCCGTCTCGCTCCCATTGACGACAACACGGGCTCGGACGACACCGATCTTGCCGAGAAGGTCATCAAAGACGAGGAATACCGCGCTCTCTACCGTGCCATCGCGTTGCTGAAAGAAAACTACCGCGAAGTCGTCTTGCTCTATTATTTCGACGAGCTTTCCGTCTCCGAGATCGCGGGGATCACGGGTCAGACCGTGCAGAACGTGAAAGTGCAGATGTACAGGGCAAGAAACAAACTCAAAGAAATTCTGGAGGGACAGATATGAACTACGAAGAAGCATTCAGACACTACCGCGAAGGCACCGCCACCGACGAGGAAAAGGCGTTCGTCCTCGACGAGATCGCAAAGGCGAAGGCGCTCTCCTCCCTGCTCGACGACGAAGGGCTCGCCGTGAGACCTTCCCCCATCAAGGAGGCGGAGGCAAAGGACGTCAAAGAGGCAAAACACCGCCTCATCTGGAAGCGCGTGCTGGCAGGGCTCATCTCCGTGGTGGTCATCTTCCTTGCCTTGGGCGCGGTGCTCGGCGGCGTGTTCGGAGCTGCGGCGTCCTACGCCCGCGGCAACGCCGTGTGGCAGAAGGCAGAGGTCATCGTCGTGGCGGAGGAATTCGCCGTCGCCGATGCCGAGGCGCGTGACTACGTCGTGGAGCGCGTCGTGAGCGACCTTCCCCGCGACGTCGACGAGAGATTCAACATTGAGAGCAACCTTAAAGACAGCTATTACAGCTACAAAGTGGACGTCACCGTCTGGACGACGGACGGCTTCGAGCTGGAATACGAGATCGAGGTCAACTCCCATACGGGCAGTCCCTCCCTCTACGATCTGGAGCTGGAGCGCGAGGATTACCACAGGTGGTGAACACCGAATACGACGCGGAGCGGGTCGCCGCTCCGCGTTTTTCTTTTCGCCGCATTTCCCGACTTCCTTCTTCCGCAATAATTCTTTCTTTGACCTTGCTCCCTGCGTAAAATTCCGCGTTCGTTGCATAGAATATACCCGAGGTGTCTATGTGGTCTAATGTCATCAGCATCGACAAGGGGTTCGGGAGGGAGATCGAGTTCATTCTCGCAAAGCTGCAAAAGATCAGGCATTTATCCTTCGCTGTAGAGGAAAGCCGCGACCGCGTGTTCTTCTACATCGCCTCCGTGTGCGAGATGCAAGAGGAAGTCGAAGGGCAGGTGAGAGAGCTGTTGCAGACGGTTTTTCTCGTCTTTATGAAACTCCGCTTTTTTCTCGGAGCATTGCACAACATGGACTTGAACCATGCAAATTGTGCTCTCATATGCTCACTTGTGCATTTTGACTCCGAATACGAGAAGGGCATCGTGTCCCGCGTCCTCTCCGAAACGTGCGACTACGCGGTGGACGGACTCATGCATTTCAGGCTCCGTCCTCTCTCCGAAAATTGGGAAGAGCTCGCCGCCCTCGCCACCCGTCTCATCGCGTCCGGCGGAGGCGGGGACATCTATGACATCGCCTCCTTCATCACGGGCACCGACGGCGCGAAAAACCGCATCGCCCTCACCGACGATTCCCTTTTCAATCTCACCGTCCGTCGTCCCGTCGAGGTCATCGACCTCTTCGGTCAGCCCGAGTTCAACCTCATCTCCGCCATCATCCGCGAGCGCCCCTGCGAGATACTTCTGAAAGGTGCGCATTTGTCGGCACAGATGGATAGGGCGTTGCGGCACATCGCCCGCGTGACCCCTGACGCTCTCATTTAGCGATCTGCTTTGTCAAAGCCCCGTTTTCGGCTCGTTACGTACGGTCAACGTGTAATAGAGTGTGCGTCTCGCGGGGAATGTTGTTCCCCCTCCTTCCGGGGACCCCAATCATCAGCCCCATCACAAAATCAAAGATTTTGCGACGGGGTCCCCGTTGTACATTTCGGGGTCCCCGGGCAAAAATTTATAATTTTTGACTGGGGTAAATTCAGGGAGCCCCATTCGGGCTTTCCTCCCCCGCTGCGTCACAGCACGTGCTCGCCTTCGCGGCGGCGTGCGCGTGCGCTTATCCGCTTTACAAACGGATCCTGCGGCGCGGCAGGGAAAAGCACGCGGAGGAGATACTGCGGCTCGGCGACGAATTGCTCGGTGGTAAAGAGCGTTCGGAAAACGACGATGCACACGCAGATGCGGACGGCGGAGATGATTAACGAACACCGCATTCCGCGTACGGGACACCGCCTGTTCACTGTCCACCATAATATCAAAAGCGCGGCTTTAAGCCGCGCTTTTGCGATATAAACGTTGTGTTCGGCGGTTTCATCCGCCCGCGGGGAAAGCGGCGCCCGGCTGATTCAACCGCGCGGATCCGTCCGCATCCGCTTATTTTATGACGCGCACTTTGATGACGCCGTCCTTGCTTTCGAGGGCGGCTGCGTCGATGACTTCGTCCGTGTCGATGAGGGTGTAGGTGTAGCCCTTCGCGGTGGAGGATACGCCGTCCGTGCCGAGTGAGGTGCCTTCCTTTGCGAGCACCGCCACGCGGTGTTTGGCTTTGAGTTCCGCCTTCAGGCAGGGGAGATTGACGGAGTTGACGATGTTGCCGTTCTCGATGTAATCTTTGAGTTCGTTTGCCGCCATCACCGCGCAATTGTCCTCCGCCTCTTCCGTGGACGCGCCGAGGTGGGGCACTGCGATGATGCCGTCGCAGGTGTTGATCTCCTCGGTGGGGAAGTCGCAGACGTACTTGTGCAGTTTGCCGCTTGCGAGCGCCGCTTTGATGTCGGCGACGACGGCGAGCTCGCCGCGCGCCGCATTGACGACGACGGCGCCGTCCGCCATTCCTGCTATCGCTGCGGCGTTTATCATGCCCTTGGTCTCATCGGTGGCGGGCATATGCAGCGAAACGAAATTCGCACCCGCGTATGCCTGCTCTGCGGTGGGGAGTACTTCGACGAAGGGGATCTCCGCCTTTGCCGCGTCCGAGAGGTAAGGGTCGTAGCCTTTCACGGTCATGCCGAGGGCGTTTGCCGCAGAGGCGACCTTTCTGCCTATGGCGCCGAGCCCGAGCACGCAGAGTGTCTTGCCCGCGATCTCGTGTCCGACGAACTTCTTCTTGCCTTTCTCCACCTGCTTGGCGACGTCGTCGCCTTCGAGGGTGGAGGTCCATTTCACGCCCTCGACGAGGTTGCGCGCTGCGAGCATGAACTCGCAGATGACCATCTCCTTCACGGCGTTGGCGTTGGCGCCCGGGGTGTTGAAGACGACCACTCCGCGTTTTGCGTAGTCGGCGTGGGGGATGTTGTTGACGCCCGCACCCGCACGTGCCACCGCGAGCACGGAGGAAGGCAGGTCGTATTCCGCCATATTGGCGCTTCTGACGAGTATGCCGACGGGGGCTGCGCTCTCGTCCACGAGGTCATAGCCCTGCATTATCTCGGCGGCAAGGGGAGAGATGGCGTTGAGTTTCAGGATGTCCATAGTGCCCTCACTTGTTTGCGAGCTCGAACTTCTTCATGAAGTCGATGAGCGCCTTCACGCCTTCGACGGGCATTGCGTTGTAGATGGATGCGCGCATGCCGCCCGCAAGACGGTGACCTTTCAGCGAGACGAGACCCGCGCCTTCCGCCTCTTTGACGAACTTGGCGTCCAGCTCCGCGGAGGGAGTGACGAAGGGGACGTTCATCATGGAGCGATCCTCGGGGTTCACCTTGTTGGTGTAGAAGGAGGAGTTGTCGATGAAGTCATAGAGCATCGCGGACTTCTCGCGGTTGATCTTCTCCATTGCGGGCACGCCGCCCATCTTCTTGAGATAGCGCATATTGAGCATCATGACGTAGATAGCCCAGCAGGGAGGGGTGTTGTAGAGGCTGTTGTTCGCCGCATGCACGGAATATTTCAGCATGGTGGGGCACACCGCCATCTCGCCGCCCAGCATATCCTTGCGTACGATGACGAGGGTGACGCCCGCGGGTGCGAGGTTCTTCTGGGCGCCCGCGTAGATGAGGGCGTACTTGTTCACGTCCGCGACCTCGCTCATGATGCAGGAGGACATATCGGACACGAGGGGTGCGCCGCAGTCGGGCAGATAGTGCCACTTGGTGCCGAAGATGGTGTTGTTCTCGGTGATGTGGACGTAGTCGATGTCATCCCTGAAATCCTTGCGGGTGACCTTGGGGATGTAGGTATAGCCCGCCTCTTCGGAGGACGCCACCAGACGGATGTCGCCGTACTTTATCGCCTCTTTGTACGCCTTTTTGGAGAAGTTGCCCGTCACGACGTAATCCGCGCGACCCTTCTTCAGAAGGTTGAGGGGGACGGCTTCGAACTGCGTGGACGCGCCGCCTTGCAACAGAAGCACTTCGTATTCGTCGGAGATGTTCATCAGCTCGCGCACGAGGGAGATGCACTCGTCGTGGATGGGCTCGTAGACCTTGCCGCGATGGCTGAGCTCCATGACGCTCATGCCGCATCCTTCGTAATCGGTGATCTGTCTGCCTGCCTCTTCCAGCACCTCGACGGGGAGCATGCTGGGGCCTGCCGAAAAGTTGTAAACTCGCATAATGCCTCCTTGCATTTTGGAATACTTACGTATTATACAACATTTCACTCCGCCGTGTAAAGAATTTAACCGTGTAAATCGTTTTGCGGGACGAATTTTTCGCAGGGGGTGCAGGGCGCTTGCGTTGCGCGCGCAGATTTTGTATAATAAGTTTTAATTTGAGAAAAATCGTGAAAGACGCGCGGCGTACACCGCGCAGGGAGTGCGGGGCGGCGTCCCCCTCTCCGAAGGAGAAAAATGGCAAAATCCGTTAAAGTTATCTTTTTGGGCGGCGTCGGCGAGATCGGCAAGAACATGACCGCCCTCGAATTCGGCGACGACATCATCATCGTGGACTGCGGTGTGGAGTTCCCCCGCGAGGACAGCCCCGGCATAGATGCAATCATCCCCGACATCACCTACATCCGCGACAACCTGAAGAAGGTGCGCGGCATCGTGCTCACCCACGGACACGAGGATCATATCGGCGCGCTGCCTTACTACGCCGACGAGCTGAACGTCCCCGTCTACGGCACGGCGCTCACGCTGGGGCTCTTGGAGCGCAAGCTCTCCGAGAGAGGCATCAAGGCGCAGCTGAACAAAGTCAAGCCCGGCGACGTCGTGGAGCTGGGGTGCTTCTCGGTGGAATTCATCAAAGTGGCGCACTCCATGGCGGGCGCGTGCGCGCTGTCCGTCACCACCCCTCTGGGCGTGGTGTTCGTCACGGGTGACTTCAAGATCGACAACACCCCCATCGACGGCAAGAAGACCGACCTCCAACGCATCGCGGAAATAGGCGCCAAGGGCGTGCTCCTTATGCTCGGCGAGTCCACCAACGTGGAGCGCAAGGGCTCTTCCACCTCCGAAATGGTGGTGGGACAGGGGCTGGAAAACATTTTTGTCGCCAATGCCGACAAACGCATCGTGGTGGCGTGTTTCGCCTCGTCCAACTACCGCGTGCAGCAGATCATGTGGCTTGCCGAAAAGTACGGCAGGAAGGTCGTGCTCGCGGGCAGGAGCATGAAGGGCATCGTCGAAGTGGCGTCCCGCGTGGGCGAATTGCAGGTGCCCAAGGGCATCATCGCCGACGGCGTGGGCAAGCTGCCTCCCGAGAAGGTCGTGGTCATCGCGACGGGCTCGCAGGGGGAGCCTTCCAGCGCCCTCAACCGCATGAGCAAAGGGGACTTCAACAAGGTGTCCATAGGTCCCGACGACGTGGTCGTCCTCTCGTCCACGCCCATCCCCGGCAACGAGAAGTCCGTCTATGACGTCATCAACAACCTCTTCCGCAAGGGAGCCAACGTCATCTACGAGGCGATGAATGAGGTGCACGTTTCCGGTCACGCCTACGAGGAGGAGCTGAAGATCATGCTTTCCCTCGTCCGTCCCAAATATTTCATCCCCGTGCACGGCGAATACCGTCATCAGTTCAAGCACGCCGAGATCGCAAAGTCCCTCGGCATCAAGGAGACCAACATCGTCATCCCCAACATCGGCGAGGTGTACGGCGTCGGAGTCCATTCCATCAAGCAGCACTCCAACGTGCCCGCGGGCAACGTGTACGTTGACGGCGTGGTGCTCGAAGACGGCTCTTCCGTGGTGTCCGACCGCAGATCGCTCGCGGAGTACGGCATGTTGCTGGTGCTTGCCAGCGTCAACACCGAAAAGGGCGTCATCGCGGGCGATCCCGACGTCATCGCGCGCGGGTTCAACCTCACCGACGAGATAGAAGGGGAGATCGTGCGCACCGTGCGCGACACCGTCAACGGCTCCGATTTCGACGAGAACGGGCTGGGAGAGCTCGCCCGCGCAGTCAAGAAGGCGGTGCGGAAGCTCTTCTACCGCGACAGACAGTTCCCCATCATCATCCCCATCATCGTGGAGGACTAAATGCAACGCAAACCCGTCGTGCTCATTCTCACGTCTTCGGACGAGTGCGGAAATGCCGCGGAAAATCTCGCGGGCGCCATACGCGCATGCGGCGGATATAACGCCGTCGTGCTGGATGAGAAGAAATACGGCGCGAAACCCTTCCGCGGGCGCCTCGGCAGGCTCGCGTTCGACACCGACAGGCGCAGGTTGCTTTCACCCGCCGCGGCGGCGGGCAGGCTCCCCGTGCGGGGCAGAGCAAGGAAACTTTTCGGCAGGAATAAACGCGTCGCAAACGCCGTGAAGCGTTATGCGCCCGAGTACGTGCTCACCGTCACGCCCTATGCGCAGGCGGCTTTTTCGGAGGCGAAGCGCAAGGCGGGGTTCACGGTGCCGTCCGTGCACTCGGTGGACGCGTTCGTGCTGCCGCAGGCGGAGCTACCCGTCCACGCTGCCGACATTTACCTCGTGGAAAACAACGAGGTCAAGGACGCCCTCGTCGCAAGGGGAGTGCCCACGCGTCACGTCGTGGTGACCGGACTGCCTTACGACGCGCCCTACGTCACTCCCATAGAAACGGAAGAGGGCAAACAGGAGCTGGGGCTCCCGCGCACGCCCACCGTCTTCGTCAACGCCGACGGCCGCGACGCGGTGGAGATCCTAGGGCTCATGGTCGATCAGGGGGACATCCTCAACGTCGCCTGCTACGCCGAAGACGTCGGACTGCTTGCCGCCCTGCGCTCCAAGGCGGACGGCGCCGAGACCCGCAGCAACGTGGTGCTGGTGACAAGGAAGGATATGTTCGAGGAATATCTTCTCATGAGCGACATCGTCATCACCCGCTACGACCCTTCCGTGATCTACCGCTGCTTCAAGGCGGGCAAACCCGTCATCGCGTTCGGCGGCGGGGGAGAGGCGGAGAAAAATCTTGATTACCTTTCCGAGCGCAGGCTGGTCATGCGCGCAAGGAACGACATCGACGTCGTGGCGCTCATCTACAAGTTCATGCAGACGGACACCGCGTCGGAATACATAGCCAACGGGCGCGCGCGCACGGAAATGTTCTCGCTCGCCAACACGGCAAACTACCTTGCCGCGCACACGGGAGGCTGATATGGTGCACATAAGAGCTTTGGGCAGGGCGGCAAAACGCGCGGGACTGCGCGAAGGAGACGGACTTGTGTCGCTGGGCGGCATACCCGTCGAGGACGTGCTGGACTGCTTGTATTTCGACGGCGAGGAAAGGATAGATGCGGAAGTCGAGCGCGACGGCGAAAGGCGCGTGTTCCGCATCAAAAAGCGCGCGGAAGAGCCCCTCGACATCGAGCTTGCGGAAGAGATGCGTCCCATGCACTGCCGCAACAAGTGCGTCTTCTGCTTTGTCGATCAGCTGCCGAAAGGTATGCGCGACACCCTCTACGTCAAGGACGACGACTACCGTTACAGTTTCATCAGCGGCAGCTACGTCACACTCACCAATCTCATCGACGCCGATGTGGACAGGATAGTGCGTCTGCATTTGAGCCCTCTTTACATCTCCGTGCACGCCTTCGACGACGAGGTGCGGAAGAAGCTGGTGACCAATCCGAATACCGCCTCTCTCATCGAGCGGATGCGCAGGCTGGGGGAGGAAGGCATCATGATGCACACGCAGATCGTCGTCGTGCCCGGCATCAATGACCGTGACGAGCTTGTCGCAAGCATACGCGGTCTGCACGGCGTGAAGGGCGTGGAGAGCGTCGCCGTCGTGCCCGTAGGGCTCACCGACCATCGCGAAGGGCTCGCGGCTCTTCGCGTCGCGACGCGCGAGGAATCGGCGGAGACCGTCGCCGCCGTGGAGGCGCTTAACGCCGAGTTCGGCGGATTCTGCTGGTGCTCGGACGAATACTATATCAAGGCGGGGCTCCCTCCCCGCGAGTACGCCTATTACGGCGACTTCGAGCAGATCGAGAACGGAGTCGGGCTCTTTGCCGAGTTCTACGACAACGTGGACTACGAGCTTTCGGTCACCTCGGCGCGCTGTCCCGGGAAGAAGATCGCGCTCATCACCGGGGTGGATTTCGCCCCCTTCCTTCGCGAGAAGATGAAGGAAGTGGATGCCGTCATCGGCACTTCAAGCACCGTTTTCGGCATCGTAAACCGCTTTTTCGGTGAAAACATCACCGTCGCCGGGTTGGTCACGGCAGGGGACATCGTCGCGCAGGCGGACTGCGCCGGCATGGACGCCGCCGTCATCCCGGACAATATGCTGAAGGAGTTCGGCGACGTGTTTTTGGACAACGTGACGCTCGCTTCCGTCGAGCGCGCGCTGGGCGTGCCCGTCATCGTGGTGTCGCACAGCGGAGCCGATCTCGTCGGACGTATCGCGGAACATTTCCGCGGGGAGGACAAGAGGAAATGAAACCCCTTATCGCCATAGTCGGACGCCCCAATGTGGGCAAGTCCACGCTCTTCAATCGCATCGCGGGCGGCAAGATCGCCATAGTCGAGGACACCCCCGGCGTCACGCGCGACCGCATTTACGCCGACTGCGAGTGGTGCGGGCACGCCTTCACCCTCATCGACACGGGCGGGCTGGAGCTGAAGAGCGAGGACGAGATGTGGATGCACATCCGCGCACAGGTGGAGATCGCGGTGGAGGCTGCGGACGCCATCGTCTACGTCGTGGACGGCAAGACGGGTCTCACCCTCGACGACGAGGCGATCGCGACCTATCTGCGCAGCGCCAAAGTGCCCGTGATACTTGCGGTCAACAAGATAGACAACAACGAGCTCCACGAGGCGTACAGGTTCTATTCTCTCGGTTTCGGCGAGCCTTATCCCGTTTCCGCCGCGCAGGGCAAGGGGATGGGCGAGCTGCTGGATGCCGTCGTGGAACGCGTGCCCGTCGTCCCGCCCGACGAGGACGAGGACGTCATCAAGATCGCGATCGTCGGCAAACCCAATGCGGGCAAGAGCTCCATCGTCAACCGACTGCTGGGCTATGAGCGCGTCATAGTCAGCAATGTCGCGGGCACCACCCGCGACGCCATCGACACCCCTCTCACCGTGGGCGGGGACAACTACGTGCTCATCGACACCGCGGGCATACGCCGCAAAAAGAGCGTGGGGGAGGGGCTGGAGCGTTACAGCGTCATCCGCAGTCTGCTTGCCGTGCGCCGCGCCGACGTAGTGGTGGTGGTGCTGGACGCCTCCGAGGGCGTCACCGAGCAGGACGTCAAGATCGCGGGATACGTGCACGAGCAGGGCAAGCCCTCCGTCATCGTGATGAACAAGTGGGACCTCGTCGCAAAGGACACCCACACCGTCGAGAAGTACGAGAAGAGGTTGAAAGAGGACCTCAAATTCATGGACTATTTCAAGTCCGTCTACGTCTCGGCACTGACGGGCAAGCGCGCGGACGGCATACTTCCCGCCTGCCGCAAGGTGCTCGCCAATTCCAAGAGAAGGATCGCGACGGGGCTTCTCAACGAGGTGCTCGCCGATGCCACCCGCATCAGCGAACCGCCCTCCAAGCTCGGCAAGCGGCTCAAACTTCTCTACATCACCGAGGTATCCGTGGCGCCGCCCACCTTCGTCATCAAGGTCAACGACCCCGATCTCATGCATTTCAGCTACAAGAGGTATCTCGAGAACGCCCTTCGCCGCAGTTTCGATTTCTCGGGCACGCCCATTCGCATTCTGGTGCGGGGCGGCAGCGACGACAACTGAACGAACGTGTGGAGATAGCCGTACGCTGCGCTGCGGGATGACCGCGGACGTGCGGGAGGGCAAAATTCCCGCTTGCGTACGCGCGGGTTTTGTGGTAGGATAATTGAAAACTCCGCGGGACTTCCGCGGTGCGCCGCTCTGCGGCGACAGGAGGATTATGGATTATAAGTCTTTTTCCGTCAAGGAACTCGAAGAGCTGCTCCGCGACGAGCAGAAACGCTTCAAAAAGCTGGTGAAAGAGGGCAGAAACGTGGATATGACCCGCGGCAGACCTTCCAAGGAACAGCTCAAGATCGCAATGCCCATGCTTGAACAGGCGGGCACTTACAACTATTCGACAGAGTCCGCCGACGCGCGCAACTACGGCGATCTCGGCGGCACCAAGGCGTGCAAAGCCCTCTTTGCAGAGCTCTTCGGCGTGAAGCAGGAGGAGGTGTTCGTCGGCGACGGCAGCAGCCTCGACCTCATGTACACCCTCGTGCATTTCGCCAAGCAGTTCGGCGTCCTCGGCGGCACTCCGTGGAACAATCTCAAAAAGGTGAAGTTCGTCTGTCCCGCTCCGGGCTATGACCGTCACTTCTCCATCTGCCAGCAGTTCGGCATCGAGATGATCACCGTCCGCATGAAGGAGGACGGCCCCGATATGGACGTCATCGAAGCCCTCGTGAGGGAGGACGACTCCATCAAGGGCATCTGGTGCGTGCCCAAGTACTCCAATCCCACGGGCATCACGTTCTCGGACAGCGTGGTCGAGCGCCTCGCCACCATGAAGACGGCGGCAAGCGATTTCCGCATCTTCTGGGACAACGCCTATATGGTGCACGGGCTCTACGACGAGGATGACAAACTCAAGAACATCTTCGACGTCGCGCGCAAGGCGGGCACGATGGACCGCATCTATTCCTTCGCGTCCACGTCCAAGATCACTTTCGCGGGCAGCGGCATCTCCGCCATCGCGGCATCCGAGGCGAACATCAAGGACATCGCGGCAAAGATGTTCTTCAAGTGCATCAACGCCAACAAGGTCAATCAGGTCATGCACGTCAACTTCCTGAAAAACGCAGACGGAGTGAAGGCGGTGATGAAGAAACACGCCGCGCTCCTGCGTCCCAAGTTCGAGCTGTTCGACCGCAAGTTCACCGAGGCGTTCGACGGCGATCCCTACGTCAAGTGGTCCAAGCCGCGCGGAGGCTATTTCATCTCCGTGGACGTCAAGTCCTGCGCCAAGCGCATAGTGGAACTCGCCGCCACCGCGGGAGTCAAATTCACCGCAGCGGGCGCCACCTTCCCCTACAAACTCGACGATATGAACAGCAATATCCGCGTCGCGCCCTCCGTTCCCTCCCTCGAAGAGATGGAGTTCGCGGTGGACGTCATGATCTCCGCCATACGTCAGGCGCGCATGGAACTCGTTCTCTCCAAGTCCTAGCGGACGGCTGACTGTGAGTCACGTTCCTACATAAGAGTGTGACGGACGGCGGCTAGGCGCCGAGCCGATCATGGGGCACGTCCATGCTGCATAAGTGACTGCGGTAGGGAGCAGGGCAGAGTTCGCTCATGTTCGGCACAAACATCATAAAAACATCTAGCCGAGATCTTCGGTAAAGAAAACAGCGGGCAGACGCCCGCTGTTTTATGTTCCGCGTCGTTCGGGCGCGCCGTTCGGGACACCTTTTCGCGGCTGTTCCGCAGCGAGTCGCCGCCTTCTTGCGCAGGCATTCGGCTTTCATCTTCCGCAGCATTCGGTTTCTCCTTATATATCCTCGCGCGGTCGCGCGCGTTGAAGACAGGACGTGCGCCCGCGCGTCCGCGCAGACCTTTTTGTCATAATCCGCGCTCCGCCCTCATAGATATTAGCAAACCGAAACGGAGGAGTGTATGGACAAATTCGACCTTTATCGCGACATTGCCACACGCACGGGAGGTGACGTCTACGTCGGCGTCGTCGGTCCCGTCCGCACGGGCAAATCCACCCTCATCAAGCAGTTCATGGAAAAGCTGGTGGTGGGCGGCATTGAGAACAAGGACGAGCGCGCCCGCGCCGTGGACGAGATCCCGCAGTCCGCAGACGGCAGGACCATCATGACCACCCAGCCCAAGTTTGTCCCCGCGGATGCCGTGAGAGTGGTCTTCAAGGACAATCTTGCCGTCAATATGCGCCTCATCGACTGCGTGGGCTATATGGTGGACGGCGCTCTCGGGGGAGAGGAAAACGGCAGAGAGAGGATGGTCACCACTCCGTGGTCGGCGGAGGAAATGCCCTTTTCGGAGGCGGCGGAGAAGGGCACCGACAAGGTCATCCGCGAGCATAGCACCGTGGCGATCGCGGTCACTACGGACGGCTCTTTCACCGATATCCCGCGCGAGGCGTACGTGCCTGCGGAAGAGCGCGTTGTCGAGGAATTAAAACGCACGGGCAAACCCTTCGCCATAGTGCTCAACACCGCTCATCCCGCTTCCGAAAGCGCGGAGGCGCTGGCTGCGGAGCTCAAAGAGAAATACGATGCGCCCGTCGCCGTCGTAGATGCCGTCAACATGGGCGAGAGCGACATCTCCGCCATCATGGAGGACATCTTGCTGGAGTTCGGCGTCAGGCTCATCGAGTTCGACCTGCCGCGCTGGGTGCAGGCGCTCTCTCCCGACGACGACGTCGTGAAGGAGATCGTGTCCGCCGTGCGCGATATGGGCGAGCGCATCGACAAGATGAAGGACTACACCCTCGTGGACGAGTTCTTTGAGGGCAAGGAGTTCTGGAAGATCCCGCGCGCCGTCGAGCTGGACGCGGGCACGGGCAAAGTCAAGGTGGGCGTCGAAACCAAGGACGACGTGTTCTTCAAGGTCGCGAGCCGCGAGTGCGGCATAGAGCTCGAGGACGATTTCGCCCTTCTTTCCCACCTCAAACAGCTCGCCCGTGCGAGGAAGAAGACGGAGAAACTCCTTGACGCCATAGACCAGGTGGACGCCACGGGCTACGGCATAGTCCTCCCCACCATGGAAGAGATGGTGCTGGAAGAGCCCGAGATCATCCGTCAGGGACAGCAGTACGGCGTGCGCCTCAAAGCCAGCGCGCCCTCGCTGCACATCATGAAGGTGAATGTGGAGACGGAGGTGCGTCCCATCGTGGGCAGCGAGCAGCAGAGCTCGGAGCTGGTGGACGCCATGCTCGGCGATTTCGAGAACGACAAGCAGGCGATCTGGGACACCAACCTCTTCGGCAGGTCGCTCTCCTCCCTCGTCGCGGACGGCATCAACAACAAACTGATGAGCGTCCCCGTCGATGCCGAACAGAAGCTGCGCAAGACTTTGGGACGCATCGTGAACGAAGGGAAGGGCGGAGTCATCTGCATCCTGTTGTGAGCGGCGTGCACGGCACATCTGCATCACAAAACCGACAAAAGAGCAAGTTTATAGGACGAATGTATAATTTAAAACCGAGATTTTGACAAAATCGAAGAAACCGTAAAGAAACGCGGAGAGCCTTGCTCTCCGCGTTTCGTCTGTCCCGATGAGCGTCCGCCCGAGGGCAAGACGGCGCATTCCGTTCCGTCAAATCACAACAGGAAAGACCGATCAAATGAAAGGGCGTCCGATGCCTACGAAAGCGGAGAGGATGTGACCTCGG
>CALWAF010000020.1 GCA_944372795.1 uncultured Clostridia bacterium
GGGGAGCAATACTCCCATGTCAGGGGACGTAAACACTGTAAATTAGCTTGAGCCCGCCGAACCCTCCGAGCGGGCGTCCTCGAATACGAAGCACACTCTCCCGCGAGACGCGCACCCAATCAAACTAATTTGAAATAACAAAGCCCCCGTCGTGACGGGGACTTTGACAAATTTCTGCGCCAAATGACGCCTTTATTTGCTTATTGTGGTGGCGAGAGCAAACAAACTATCATCAAAATGCTTCTTCGCTTTCAGCGCTTCGATGACGTTGACGTCGATGATGTCGCTGCCTTTGACGCCGACCACTCTGCCGCTCTGACCGCACTCGATGAGTTCCACCGCGCGTGCCGCAAGACGGCTGGCGAGGACACGGTCGAACATGGAGGGGGTGCCGCCGCGCTGGATATAGCTCAATGCCACGTGGTTGACCGTCCTGCCCGTGGAGGCTTTGACCTTCTCGCGGAGCTCGTCCTTGAGGTCGTTCCTGCCTTCGGCGAGGACGATGATGGTGGAAGTCTTGCCCTTGTCGAAGCCCTTCTTGACGCTTGCGGCGATGGCGTCGACGTCGGTGGGAGCCTCGGGGAGGATGACGTACTCGGCGCCGCCCGCGAGAGCGGTCTTCAAGGCGATGTCGCCGCAGTGTCTGCCCATGACTTCGAGGATCATGATCCTGTCGTGGGAGGTGATGGTGTCACGCAGTTTCAGCATGGCGTCGAGCACGGTGTTGCACGCGGTGTCGAAGCCGATGGTGTAGTCGGTGTATCCCATATCGTTGTCGATGGTGCCGGGGATGCCGATGACGTTGAGTTCGGTGTGCTGATGCAGATCCTCCACGCCGTGGAAGGAGCCGTCGCCGCCGATGACGATGAGGTTGTTGATGCCGCGCTTCAGAAGGTTCTGCGCCGCAGCCTGCACGACCTCGGGCTTTTTGAATTCGTCCGTCCTGCCCGTGCGGAGGATGGTGCCGCCGGTGTGGACGCAGTTGGAAACGGAACCGTAAGGCATCTCGATGATGTCGTCCTCGATGAGTCCGACATAGCCGTGGCGGACGCCGTAGGTCTCATAGCCTTTGCTCAAAGCGTAACGGACGGCAGTTCTGATGCAGGCGTTCATGCCGGAAGAGTCGCCGCCGCTGGTCAGGATCGCGAGTTTCTTTGTCTGTTTGGATGCATTCTTTGCCATATTAACCTCCGAGGGCGGATGTCCTCGTTTAATCCGCATTCGTTTGCATGCGCGCGAGCGCATACCGTTGAACATTATATCCCGGAATGGGCAACCTGTAAAGCAATTTGCACGCCGACGGCACACAAATGACGAGACTCCCGGGCATTTCATACGCGGCGGTCGAATCTCACGCTCTCGTCGCCTACGAGGTTTGCGATGCGGCGCAGCAGCTCGTCCGAAGGCTCCACCTTCTGACGGAATTCTTTCAGGCACATCTTGCCCTCGGCATTCCTCATTTGCGCGCGCACGGGGACGTCTCCCGGGAACATCGCAAGCAGCCCCGTGAGTATCTTGGTGACGGCGGGGTCGCTGACCAGCACGTACACCACGCCGGAGCTTGTGACGGCGGCTTTCTTTTTCGCGCCGTTTTCCCATATCTCCAACCTCTCGAGGGAGATCTTGGGCTCGCTTTCGTCACGAAGATCGAGCTTGCCGTACGCCTTGACGGGGGTGTCCGCCTCGAGCAGCGCTCCGCAGCTTTCGTAAGCGCGCGGATACATGGAGAATGCGATGCTGCCCTCCCTGTCCTCCAGCCTGCCCACGGCAAACCGCTGTTGCTTGCCCGTCATCTTGCGCTCGTGCGACTCGACGATGCAGCCCATGCACACCGTCCTGCCCGCGAGCTCGCGGTTGAGCACGGACACCTCGTCGCCGTTTTCGTCGTAGTCCTTGACATAGAGCATGGACGTCTCGAAGTTGAACTCCCTGCGAGTGTCGGAGTAGTCGTCGAGGGGATGCCCGCTGATATACATACCCAGCACCTCTTTCTCACCCGCGAGGATCTGCATCATATCGTACTCCGCAAGCTCGGTATACTTGACGGTGACATCCTCGATGAGGTCGTCGAAGAGGGACATCTGCCCTTCCACCTGATTTTTCTTGTCGGTGGCGACGGCGTCCATGATGCGCTCGTATGACGCCATGAGGGTGGAGCGCGTCTTGCCGAAACAGTCGAACGCACCGCCCTTGATGAGGCTTTCTATCATGCGCTTGTTCACCTGACCCGAACAGCGCTCGATGAAATCGCGCAGGTCGGTGAACTTCCCTCCCCTCTCGCGCTCGCCGAGGACGAATTCCATTGCCTGCTCGCCCACGTTCTTGATGCCCATGAGCCCGTAACGGACGTTGTCGTTCTCGATGGAGAACACCTTGCGCGAACGGTTGATGTCGGGCGCGAGGATCTTCACTCCCGTGCGGCGGAGATAATTGATGTAGTGCTTGACCTCGTCGGCGTTTGTGATGCGGTTGTTGATGACCGCGGTGATGAAGTGGGTGGGATAATAGCACTTCAGCCACGCCGTGCGGTAGGACACCACGGAGTACGCCGCCGCGTGCGACTTGTTGAAGGCGTAGCTCGCGAATTTAAGGATCTGCTCGAAGAGCTCTTCCGCTATCTCGCGGCTGACCCCGTTCGCCACCGCGCCCGGGATGTGCCTCTTGGTGCTGTCGCCGTCGAGGACGCCGCCGTTGATGAAGATATCCTTCTGCTGCATGAGCACTTCCACCTTCTTTTTGGCGATGCTCCTTCTCATGATGTCCGCGCCGCCGAAGGAATATCCCGCGATCTTCTGGGCGATCTGCATGACCTGCTCCTGATAGACTATGCACCCGTAGGTGTTTTCGAGGACGGATTTGAGAAGGGGGTGCGAGTAGTGCACCGAGGAAGGATCGCGTTTGCCGCGTATGAAGAGGTCGAGGAACTGCATGGGACCGGGACGGTACATGGAGATGCCCGCCATGACGTCCTCGAGATTACTCGGCTGAAGCTGCATCATGAACTTTTTCATCCCGCCGCCTTCCAGCTGGAACACCGCCTCGCAGTCGCCGCCCGCGATGAGCGCGTAGACGTTGGGGTCCTCATACCCCAGCTTGTCGAAGTCCACGTCCACGCCCTTGTCCTCTTTGATGTACTTCACCGCTTCGCTGATGTCGGTGAGGGTCTTCAGCCCGAGGAAGTCCATTTTCAGGAGCCCTTGCGCCTCCACCATGTTCTTGTCGAACTGCGTGGTGATGTCGTTGCCGTTGCGGGAGAGGGGGACGTGCTCCACGATGGGATCGCCGCAGATGACGACGCCCGCCGCGTGCATGGAGGTCTGACGGGGCATACCTTCCAGCTCGATGGCGGTGTCGATGACCTTCGCGGCGGTGGGATTGGTGCGGTAAAGGGTGGCGAATTCCTCCGAATAGAGGCTGCTGCCCGGGGTAAGACACTGTTTCAGGAGCACCTTGCCCACGGGGATGTCCTTCACCCAATTGTTGGCGTCGGTGTACGGCACGTCGTACACCCTCGCGACGTCCTTGACCGCCGCCTTCGCACTCATGGTGGAATAGGCGATGATCTGCGCCACGTTGGGCGCGCCGTACTTGCCCACGACGTACTCGATGACCTCGGGACGCCGCACGAAACAGAAGTCGATGTCGAAGTCGGGCATGGACACGCGCTCTTCGGAGAGGAACCTCTCGAAAAGGAGACTGTATCGCAGCGGATCCACGTCCGTGATGCCGATGGCGTAGGCGACGAGGCTGCCCACGCCGCTCCCTCTGCCGGGACCCACGGGGATGCCCCTCTCCTTCGCCGCATTGACGAAATCCCAGACGATGAGGAAGTAGTCGTTGAACCCGCAGCGGTCAATGACGCCGAGCTCGTAGTCCAGCCTCTCTTTTATCTCGGGTGTGATGACGTCGAAGCGGCGGTGTATCCTCTCCCACGCGAGGTCGTGGAGGTATTGTTTGGAATCCCTGCCGTTCATATCATCCGTCTCGAAGTGCGGGATGAACGTCTTTTTATACTTGACGACGAAATAGTCGCCGTCCACTTTGTCCGCTATCTCCTTGGTGCTCTCGATGGCTTCGGGGATCCACGAAAAGAGCTCCTCCATCTCCTCGCCGCTCTTGAGATAGAAATTGT
Organism: uncultured Clostridia bacterium; assembly: GCA_944372795.1. Taxonomy (GTDB): domain Bacteria; phylum Bacillota; class Clostridia; order Christensenellales; family CAG-917; genus Limadaptatus. The sequence goes on from CALWAF010000020.1 coordinate 4,133, forward strand.
CGCCCGCGAAGCGCACTCCCGCGGGATCCGTCTTCTTGCATTGCAGGGTGATGCACATCATTGTGTCCTGTGTGTCGGCGTCCGTGCGTTTGAGATAGTGCGCGTCGTTGGTCGCCACGACCTTCACGCCGATATCCCGCGCGAGGGAAACGAGAGGACGCAGGATGCGCTGCTGCTCTTCGAGCCCGTGATCCTGCAATTCGATATAAAAGTCCCCTTCCTCGAACATCCCCTTCAGGCGCAGGGCGTATTCCTTCGCGCCTTCGTAGTCGTTTTTCAGAAGCAGTTGCGGGATCCTCCCCGCAAGACACGCCGAACAGCAGATGAGCCCCTCGGAGTACTTCGCGAGGGTGTCGAGGTCTATCCTGGGCTTGACGTAAAAGCCGTCCACGAAAGAGATGGTGGAGAGCTTCATCAGGTTCTTATACCCCGTGAGGTTTTTCGCGAGAAGGATGAGATGGTCGCGGCGGTGCATGGTCTCGGGAGTCTTGACGTGCAGGTCGTCCGCCACATAAAATTCGCTGCCGATGATGGGTTTGAGCCCCGCGTCGCGCATCGCGCTGACGAAGGTGTGCACACCGAAAAGATTGCCGTGATCGGTGATGGCGCAGGCGCTCATCCCCATGGCTTTGAGCGCCTCGGTGAGCGGAGAAATGTGCAGGATCTTGTCCTGCTCCGTGTCCGAAAGGACGCTTTGGTTCAGCCTTATCGCGCCGTCCAGCAGGCTGTATTCGCTGTGTACGTGCAGATGTACGAAATCACTCATTCTTGTCTCCCTTTGTCTTCCCGTGCTTTGTCCCGTGCGTTCCCGCGAACCGCCTTTTCAGTCGCCGAAACCGTTCTCTTTCGCTATCTCGGAGAGCTTGCGCAGTCTGTGATTCAGGCAGCTCTTGCTCACCCCTAAAATGTCGGCGAGCTCGCTCATGCTCGCCTGCGGATATTCCATCCTCGCGTTCGCCGTGTCCCGCAGCGCCGGAGTCAGCGACTCCAACCCCACGCTCTCTTCCACCGCGCCTATCTCCATGAGCTGTCTGGACGCCGCGGCATAAGTCTTGTCGAGGTTCGCCGCCTCGCAGATGGTCACGCGGTTGATGCTGTTTGCCGTCTCGCGCTCGTCGATGATGCCCTTCAGGGTGAGCACGCTGTCGGCAAGCCCCAAGAGTGCGAGCGCCGAAAGCACCTCTTCCTTATCTTTGACGTAGACAAGCGTGAGCGCGCCGCGCTCGCTGGTCTTCGCCTGTACGCCCAGCTCCGAAAGCAGCGCCGCAAGAGAGGCGGCATATTCCCCTCCGTCCACGGCGAACTCGAAATGATAGCCTTCGCGCTTTTCCGCGTCCCCCTCCGTCGAGGGCACATAGACGCTGCCGCACACGAGGAAGAGCCCTTTGAGGTAGCTCACCGCCGCGTGTCTGCTCTCGGTGACGAATGCGGGCAGTCCGCCCTCGGCAAGGCACAGGTCTTCCACGGCTTGCGCGGTGAAGCCCGTGGGCACGGACACCGAATACTCCGTGCGCCCCTTTTTCACTCCCGAGCGGACGTGCTCCGCCGTGATCTCGAACTCGGCGGGATAGAGGATGCGCAACAGCTCCACCACCGCAAGACACTCGGCGTAGGAGGCGAGCCCGAAAACGAGGTTGCGCCTCTTTCCCACTATGTGTATAAAGCCGCCCTGCTTTGCCGCAGCGGACAGGAACGCCCTGACGTCGCGCCCCTCCGTCGGCAGCACGGTGAGCAACTCTTTTTCGGCGTTTTCTTTGAAAGATGCCATGTTTACTCCGTCAATCTATGCTCTTAAAGTCCTTTTTCGGGTGAAAGTGCGGCGTCGCGCCCACTCCGCATATCCGTGACGGCGCGATACCGTGACGGTTGACGAACGCCTCCACTTTCGGGAAGAGCCCCACCTTCGCGGTGGCGTGTGCGTCCGACCCGAGGATGAACTCCGCACCCGATGCCAGAACCTCGCGGGCGCTCGCTTCGAGGGCGTCGATGTGCTTCTCGTTGAGCTCGATGTACACCCCGCGCTCCGCCGCCGCGCGGCACACCGCGCCTACATCCACCTGCGCACGGTGTCCGATGTGACACAGCACGTCCACGGGATAGCGCTCGAGCGCCGCCAGCCACGCGCGGGTGTTGAGGGCGACAAGGTCCTCCCTCCCGCGGGCTCCCGCACTCCCCCAGCCGTTGACAAGAAGAAAGCGCGGAGATGCAAAGATATAGCGCGGCTGCAAGAAGCGGTGGAAGCCCACCGTCAGCACGTCGCAGGCACGGATGACGGAGTCCGGCACGTCCAGCCTTCCGTCCTCTCCCGTGATGCTCGCCTCTATGCCCGAGAGCACTCGCACCCCGCACTCGGCATTCGCCCGTGCGATGTCCCGCCGTTGCGCCTCGAACTTTTTCTCCGTCTGATGAAAAAGAAAACTGCCGCAGCCGTGATCGCAGATGGCGATCTCGGAGAGTCCCAGCTCGGCTGCCCTGCGGGCTTTGTCGAGGGCAGTGCCCTCCCCGTCGCTCGCGCGGGTATGCATATGATAGTCGGCGCGAATGTCCATCTTTTTCCTTTTCCCGTTGCAAAGTCCGCCGCACCTCGGCGGCTCACCGCACGCGCTCGCGCGGACGATGATAAAACATTATACCATAGGTTTTGTCAGAATGGCAGGTCATCCGCAAGAATTTCGAATTCTTTTTGCAATCTCTCCCCGAACAGCTCTTCCACCCGCCTTGCCGCAAGCTCCGCCAACGCGAAAAAATCGGCTGCGGAAGCCCCTCCCGCGTTGACGATGAAGCCCGCGTGCACCCGCGAGATCTCCGCCCCGCCCAGCCGCACGCCTTTAAGCCCCGCATCTTCGATGAGCGCGCCCGCAGGCGCGGCCCCCCGCTTGAACACACTGCCGCACGAGGGGAGCCGAGGCTGCCTGCTCCTGCGCCACGCAAGAAAACGCTCTCTCCTGCTCGCCCTCTCTTCCCCGCTCATCGCGGGCAAAAAGAAGGTGACCGCACACACGAACCCTTCCGCGCCTCTGCGATAACCGAAGTCCGTCTGCGCCCTGCTCTTTCTCTCTATCTCGCCCGAAACGGGGTTTAACACCTCTATCTCGACAACATGATCTGCCGTTTGTTGCCCGAATGCCCCCGCATTCATGTGCACCGCACCGCCCACTGAAGCAGGCACTCCCGCAAGAAATTCCAACCCGCCGCACCCGCAGTCCGCAGCCCGCCGCGCCACGTCGGACAGCCTCGCACCGCACTCCGCCCGCACCGTCACGCCTTCGTCACTCATCACCACCACCTCCACCGCACGCATCAAATCGGTGGAAATCACGGGACGCATGACTTCCCCGTCCGCGACGATAGTCTTGCTCCCTCCGCCCAGCACGTAGGGCTCCTCTTCCTCCGCGCGGCACAGTCCGATAAGCTCCGCCGCATCCTCCGCGCTCCGCGGCAGATACACTCTCTCCGCGCGCCCTCCCCCGCGAAAGGTGGTGAGAGTCTCCGCACCGACATCCCGCCGCACTTCCGCTCCGTGCCTCGCCGCCCACTCATCCGTCGCCCGTTTTCCCATAAGATCATGATATGCACCTGCGTCGCATTCCGTGCGACCTCGTCACCGTACGCCGCTATGCGGCGGTCGGCTCGGGAATTAGCGCACATCTCGCGGGGAATGTTGCTCCCCCCTCCTTCCGGGGACCCCACAAAATTGCCTGCGGCGATTTTGCGGGGAGCCCCATTCGGGATAAAGTGCTATACTCTGACATGGGAGTGTTGTTCCCCCTTCCTGCGGGTTTCATCGTGCTCGGGGACGCTCTATCAAGCTATTCGTCAATACGCCCGAAACAGTAACGTATTGAAACCAACGGGGACGGGGTCAAGCCGGGGTCCCCGCTCACGGGGCTTGGGGGCGCAAATGTTCAACTCGGACGGGTACGTCCGAGTTTGAACATTTTTCGGGGTCCCCGCCGAAAGTATTTTCGGTGGGATTAAGGTCCGTCCCCATTTGTTTCGGAGTTATACGCGAACTCATGCAACGCCCGCTCGGAGGGTTCGGCGGGCTCAAACGTGAAATTGGTTGTTCACACCCTGACATGGGAGTATTGTTCCCCCTCCTCCCCTTCGGGGAAAGTCCTTTCCTCTATCATGGAAGTATTGTTACCCCCTTCCTGCGGGTTTCCCCCGAAATCGTTCCCCCTTAAAAGGGAACCCACCATTTCGGGGGACACCTTCGGCACTCGGGCACGAGGGCGTCCGAGGACGGCGCCTCCACGGCGCCGCCATGTTATGCCGCTTGCAATGCGCCCGCTTCGCGAAGAGAGTGGCGCATTGCCGGCGCACTTCACGTCAGCCCTCGGCACTCATACGGTCGCCGCGGCGCTCAAGAGGGCTTCGCCCTGTGAGCGCTTGGTGAGCGGCTCCACTCCGAAAGAGATAACATCATGTCATACGACGTCACGCTCAAGCGGCGCGTGATTCCGTCTTCGAAAGAGAGTGCGTCGGGTTCAGGTACGCTGCGAACGAGGGAACGTCACGAATGTTCCACGCCAACCCACCCCGTAAGGGGCACCGCGTGAAAATCCGCGGGTTTCTTCCTACACCTTTTTTGTCAAGGAGTTGCGCCGAAAATCTTTGCTGCCGCAGGTATGCAAAAATTTCGCGCCCTTGACAACGATGTTTCATTAAAATCAAAACAAGCGCGGAGCAGTTTTCTGCCCCGCGCCTTAATTGCTAAATTTATTTTCCCGCGCAAGACGCGCGGGAAAAGTACATTTTCACGTAAAAGTCGAGCGGGACGTTCCTACCCGTTTGTTTCTTGGTCTGACGCTCTCATTTGGATGAGATGCGCGAAAGAGCCGCTGCCAGGGAGCGGAGCGTACTTAAACGTACGTGAGCACCATGACAGCGGCTCTGACAAAGCAATTCGCAGACCCAACTCTAATTCGCTGACGCTCTCATTTGGATGCAGAACGCGAAAGCGCCTCTGTCGAGAGGCGGAGCTTACTGAAGTAAGTGAGCATCTACGACAGAGGCGCTGACAAAGTTATGCGCCAAATGAGAGCGTCAGTCGAAGTCGGTGTCTTCAGGCCGATTCTTCTCCATCAACCTATACGACAGCTCATCTAGGGCGTCCCGTCCCATGGACTTGAGACGAAAGTTTCGGGAGGCGGCTTCGATGACGACGGCGAGGTTTCTGCCGGCGGAAACGGGGACTACGATGCGCTGGAATTTGACGCCCAAGATCTCGTAGGTGAGATCCTCGTTGCCGAGGCGGTCGTAGCTCTTGTTGTCGTCCCACTTCTCCATCTCGATGACGAGGTGGATGCGCTTTTGGTTGAGGACGCCGCCGACGCCGTACATCGCCTCGACGTCGATGAGCCCCACTCCCCTGACCTCAAGAAGGTTGGAGATGCGCTTGGGAGGATAGCCGTATATCTTATTCTTGATGCGCTTGACCTCGACAAGATCGTCCGCGACGAGCATATGTCCGCGGTGGACGAGCTCGAGAGCGGTCTCGGACTTGCCTATGCCGCTGTCGCCGATGAGCAGCACGCCTATACCGCTGATGTCCAGAAGCTCGCCGTGTATGGTGGCGGAGGCGGCGAGCGCGGTGGTGAGATAATGCACCACGTCGCTCTCGATGGCGGCGGTGGACTCTATGCTGACGAAGAGAGGCGTGGCATATTTTTCCGCCATTTTCTCCATGCCCTCGGTGACGGCGTGCTTGTGCGTGATGATGACGCAGGGCACCCCCTTGGAGAAGAGACGCTCCAGCTGCACATCGCGCTTTTTGACGTCCAGCGAATCGAGATACGCCATCTCGGCGTTGCCGAGGATCTGGATGCGGTGCTCGGGGAAGAACTCGTCGAAGCCCGCAAAGAGAAGCCCCGGACGGTTGGTCGCCGTGGATCGGAAGGTGATCTCGCTTGCGGGAGTGTAGACGATCTCGAGGTCGAGATCGGCGGCGAATTTCTCCGCCCTGATCGCCACTTGGCTCTTTCTTACGGTGTCTTTGACCATAGCTCCTCCTGCGGCTCCGCCGCGTGCTCTATTTGTCGCCGTCCGCGTGCTCATCCGCACTAGGACGGGGTTTATCTGCGTTTTTTGATGCTTCATCTGCGGCTTTCTGCTCGTTCAAGGCGTCCAGCAATTTCCTCGCCGACGCGAGCGAAAAGCCTTTGAGCCGCGCGATCTGCTCCGCATCCGCGTGCCGCACGTTCTCTGCCGAGCCGAAGGCTTTGATGAGTTCCGCCGCCTTCTCCTTGCCTATGCCGGGCACGCGGGTGAGCTCCGTCTCGGACATGTGCCTGCCGCGCAAAGTGCGGTGATAGGTGATGGCAAAACGGTGGGCTTCGTCGCGGACGCGCTGCAACATCTGCAACGCCACGCTGTCCCTAGGCAGCAGCACGGAAGTCTTGGGCGCGCTGCCCAAAAAGACCTCTTCCTCGCGCTTTGCAAGGGAAAGTATCTCAAGGTCCTCCGCTCCGCATTCGGCGAGCGCCTCTTTGGCATAGGCGAGCTGCCCCTTGCCGCCGTCGATGAGGATGAGATCGGGCGGAGTGGCGAAACTCTCGTCCACCCCTTCTTTCAGGCGCATGAGGCGTCTGGTCAGAGCCTCTTTCATGCACGCGAAATCGTTGTTGCCCTCCACGGTCTTTATGCGGAACTTGCGGTAGTGCGCCTTCTTGGGTTCCCCGCCCTCGAAGACGACCATGCTCGCCACCTTGTCCGTGCCCGAGATGTGCGAGATGTCGTACGCCTCGATACGGTTGGGAAGGATGGGCAGCGAAAGGAGTTCCGCAAGCTGTTTCACCGCGCCTTCGGTGCGCATCAATCTGCGCTCTTCCCTGCTGCCGTACTTCTCGAGGGCGTCGGCGGCGTTGGAATGCGACAGATCGAGAAGCTGTCTGCGCACGCCCTGTTTGGGCTCAATGACGCGCACGGTGTGACCTGCTACGGAATTGACCGCCGCTTCCAGCGCGTCGGCGTCCGCGGCGCTGTCCGTGACGATCTCATCGCACACGGGCGGGCTCGCGGCATAGAATTGGTAGATGTACGACGAGATATCCTCGTCCGCAGTGTCGAACACTCTGTTGTCGCCGCCGACCAGCTTGCCCGCGCGCACGACCAGCATATTCACCGCGCCCAGCACCCCGTTGCTCTCGTAGGCAAAGATGTCGAGGTTCAGATCCTTCGGAAGGGCGCTTACCTGCTTTCTGACGAGGTTGTCCAGCACCTTGAGCTTGTGCTTATAGCCGAGAGCAACCTCGAAGTTTTCCTCTTCGGCGAACTGCATCATACGTTCGGTGAGGATGCGCTCCACCTCCCTGTCGTTGCCTTTGAGGAAGGAGATGACCTTTCCCATCTCCTCCTTATACTCTTCCGAACTCACCTTGCCCGAGCAGGGCGCAAGGCACCTGCCCAGATGGAAGTTAAGACAGGGGCGGGAGGGCTTTTCGAGATCGCGCGAGCAATCACGCACCTTGAATGCGGTGTGGATGAGATCGGTGATGTCGCGGATGTTGACGGACTGCATATACGGCCCGAAATATTGCGCGCCGTCGTTCTTTAGCCTGCGCACCAGCCGCACGGTGGGGAAATCCTCGTGCATGTCTATGCGTAAAAACGGATAAGACTTGTCGTCCTTCAGCAGGATGTTATACTTGGGCGTATATTTTTTGATGAGGTTGTTCTCGGTGACGAGAGCGTCCACTTCGCTGGGACAAATGATATAGCGAAAATCGGCGACGTGCTCGAGCATCGCCATCACCTTGGCGGTCTTGTTGCCGGACTGATAGAAATACTGCCGAAGCCTCGCGCGCAGGCGCTTGGCTTTGCCGACGTAGATGATCTCGCCGTCCTTGTCCAGCATCATATACACGCCGGGGTTTTCCGGCACGTCTTTCAGTTTCGCCTTGAAGTCCACGAAGTCATTATACCCCACCCATAAAAATAAGTAAATTAAAGTAAGGAAATGGCTCCTGTGCATTTGATAAACATTAGGATTTTAGTTTATATTATATTTTAGAGATTGCTTTGCAATTACAATTTTTATTAAGGTCGACGAAATGGAACGGATGGGCTTTAACAACATTGATCCCGGTGACATTCATTTGTCATCCGAACAAGAAGAGTTTATTGCAATAGCCATGCAGCAAAAAAATATCCTCGTGGATGCGTGTGTGGGTAGCGGTAAAACTACTGCCATACAATATCTCTGCAATGCTTTACCATCCGACAAGTCTATTTTGTATCTTACATACAATCGTCTTCTTAAAATCGATGCTAAATCTAAAATAAAAAATAAAAACGTCTTTGTAACAAATTATCATGGATTTGCCTCGTGGACTTTAAATAAAATCGGCATAAAAGTTGCCCAACCGGAACTTATACAACGTTTTATCCATGAGCAGCCGCAAATTCCTGTTTATGATGTTCTCATAATAGATGAGTACCAAGATATAGAACAAGAATTGGCTGATCTGTTGACATACATAAAAGAAACAAATCGTTCGATGCAAATTATAGCGGTCGGCGATATGAGACAAAAAATCTACGACAAAACAACACTTGACGCACGACAATTCATTTGCACGTTCTTGGAAGAGCATGTTGAGCTCTCATTTACAAACTGTTTCCGGCTATCCGCAGATTTCGCACAAAAACTCGGACGAGTCTGGGATAAAACGATTATCGGGGTAAATCAGAATTGTCTAGTAGAGACCATGTCACGCGAAGAAGTTGCCGAATTTCTATCGAATCAATCGCCACGCGACATTTTATGTTTGGGCGCACGTAAAGGTGACATGACCGATGTTTTGAATATATTGGAAAACTGCTATCCTGATAAATTCAACAAAAAAACGGTATATGCCAGTATATCCGACACGGATGACGCTGGCGCTACCCAACCCAATTCCTCTTGTGCCATATTCACTACATTCGACAGCAGTAAAGGCCTTGAACGAAAAATATGCGTGGTTTTCGATTTCACTGAAAGTTACTGGGCGGTTAGAATAGAACAGCCGTTACAGTCTTATGAAATACTGCGCAATATTTTCTGTGTCGCTGCAAGTCGCGGAAAAGAGCGCATAATTTTCGTCAAAAATGATGAGGCACTCCTGTCAGAGACCACACTTAAAACCAAGCCAACGGAAACAAACCAGGATCCACAGTTTAACATTTCTACCATGTTCGACTTTAAATATCAGGAAGACATAGAAGAATGTTATTCATTACTTTCAATAAAAACGCTGCAATCTCCCGATGAACAAACATCTATTAAAATAAACAACAAAGATGGCTTGATCGATGTGTCCCCATGCATTGGTGTATATCAAGAAGCAATGTTCTTCTCAAATTATAAAATCGACGATTATATATATTATAAGTTGGCCAAGCGGAAAAGAGATTGGGTAAGATACCACATTAATAAAGACGATATGAGTCTTGATTCTAAAATCCTGTATCTGACCGCCCTAGAAACCAAACAAAATAGATACAAAACGCAAGTTGAAATCCCATTTGTTTCTTCCGACGAACGAGATTCGTTGATGCAACGTCTGAGTGAACAACTCCCGCGAGATGCCGCTGTTCAACTTGATTGTTTCCTACAATTCCCTGTAAGCTCAAACCAAAATAAAAAGTTGTGTGCGGTTGGGCGCTTAGACGCTTTTTATAATAATATCGTATATGAATTAAAATTTGTTTCCGAACTGAAACATGAACATTTCCTACAATGCGCTTGTTATGTGTTAGCATTAGGGGTCAAGACGGGTCGACTTTGGAACACACGAAACAATGCAATGTATGAAATTGAGATCCCGGATCGAGAATCATTCTTAGATTGCGTGCTGAAAACCATCTCAAAAAGAAAAGCAAGCACACCCACGCCAGCATCACCTCCACCGGCGTTTGAGATGGCTAAACACTTCGCAATAATAGATACGGAAACAAACTTTTCCAATCAAGTAATATCCATAGGAATTGTGATCGCCGACGCGCAAACTTATTCTTGCGTAGACTACTTATACCGCGTTATAGATCCAGAGTGTCGAGTCATGGGAATGTATTCGATGGCTCTTCGACGGGAGCAGTCAACTAAATATAAGAGCCATTCCGCAATATGCAACCGTAATTATGCTATAGGTGCTATTGAACACCTTTTAAATAAATACCAAATTAAACATATTTTTGCATATAACGCCCTATTTGATTTCAACCATCTGCCTGAGTTTTCTCACTATATGTGGTATGACATTATGGGGTTGGCGGCATATCGCCAATATAATCAGAAGATACCAAGCGACGCCGAGTTTTGCAAATCAGGCAGATTAAAATGCAATTACGGTGTAGAAAGCATGATGCGGCTTTTATCTGGCCGTGCCGCCTATCGCGAAACTCACAATGCGCTTTTAGATGCTATTGATGAATTAAAAATAATGCAGTTGCTGGGATATAGTGTTCAAACATATCACAATGAACGCACGGCAAATAAATTGTTGACACTAAAGACTGAAAATAAAAATGGCCATACAGCAGTACCTCCGACGGCATTAAGTGCTGATGGCATAAAAACCTTGCATTCGCTTCCACAAAAAGATAGTGCCGACAATCTCAATAAACAACAAGATGAATACATATATACCGTTAACGAAATATGCCAGAAGTTAAAAAGAAGCAAATCTACTATCTATAATCTAATACATGATGGAACTTTGTCGGCAATCAAAATCGGCAATAAATATTATATTTCAAAATCATCTTTTGAAAAATACCAAAAGCGCCTTCTTATCCATTTGCTCATTCCTTCATCTTTTATATTTATCATGATATTAATTATGATAATTTATCTTTGCACAATTACTTAATAGTTAGTGCTGAATAATCCTTAAAATCAACATCAAACTATTTTGCAAACACTACGAGCAATATAGTTGAACATTTCACAAAAAAGGATTATGGCTTGGCGCAGTAATGCGAGACTTGCATATATCGCATATCAACACATAAGATGCGTCAAATACCGAATTTTTGCTTTGGTTTTACAAACTCGCAGATTGCCAGCACGTACGCCTTCCTTAACATTGCCTGCTGTACGTGCCTTAAACTGCTCCACACTCTCTAACGCCGCGCGTTTAGTAAACGGTTGAGTGCGATTTGACCGAGTTCGCGGGGAAGTCAGCCGCCGCAGCCTCCCGTGCCCGCCCGTCCGGAGGCACTCTCCCCCGACTCTTCGTCGCGGGGAACGAGGGTGGGACCCGCCACCGTGAGCGCGAAAAGCACGGCGATCATCACGGCGGTCTCGGTGGATGACACCTTGCCGTCCGACGCGAACACCGCCATCACGATGAGCAGAAAGAGAAACCAGTTTTCGTTGAAACCCATAGCCCACTCCCGCACCAATCTATGACGCTTTCCCTCAAAGTGTGCCTGCCCGCCCGACGCGCCCCGAAAAACGACACCGCCGCACCCGAAGATGCGGCGGCATCGCCTGCCTGAATATGTGAGGGAGGATGATCCCGTCACTGTCACTAGGACTTCCGTGCGCACGTGCTACGCGGCGCTTCTATGCTTTTCTATATATGATGATAATACACGATTTCGTGCAATGTCAATAATTTTACACGCAATCGTGTAAAAGGAGGGTATGGGAAACAGCATTCACATCGCGGAAAGCCTCAAATCGCTGCGGCTCGCACGGGGGCTCACGCAGCAACAGCTCGCCCGCGAAACGGGGATCTCGCAACAGAACCTGTCGCGCCGGGAGACGGGCACCCACATCCCGAACCTTGCGGACTGCATACGGCTTGCGGATTTTTACGGCATCTCTCTCGACGAGCTTGCCGACCGCGACTTCGACTGACGCCTCGCACACCTTTAAGTCAAAAATCCCCTCAAAGAGATATTCCTCACCAAAGGACGTCAATTTGCGCGCAGCGGATGGAATTATAATTCGGCTATGGAAACCTTGCTTGACCCCGGCACGGCCGAACTCGTCCGAGAATATGTGCCGCGCAACGCCACCCTGCATATGCTCTCGGAGTTTTTCGGGGCGTGTGCGGACGCGACGCGCACCAAGATCATCTGCGCCCTCTCCATCTCCGAGATGTGCGTAGGCGACCTCGCGCGCGTGCTGGGGCTCAACCAAACGACGTGTTCCCACCAGCTCCGACTGCTGCGCGCGGCGGAGATCGTCACCCAACGACGCGACGGCAAGATCGTCTACTACTCTCTCAAAAACCGCAAGATCGAAGACGTGATGTTCGCCGGCGTAAAATTCTTGGGATTGTAACACATACGCCCGCCAAACGGCGGGCGTATGTACAACCGATCCTATTCGAATGTTTTTTAATTATCCAATTCGTCAAACGGGCTGCTGCTTTCCTCATCCTCCTTCTCTATCTCCTCTTGCGTGACGGGGCTTGCGTCTTTGTCGCGCAGGACTTTGGCGAGGATGTGGCGGAGGGTGCGATAGACATAGCACATGAAGAGGTCGATGAGTAGAAGAGCGACGGTGCCGAGGATGGCGATCGCCCAATAGTCAAAGACGGCGACGACGTCGGGAGCGAGCACTTCGAGCCCCTGCAAGCCGTAGTAGAGGGCGGCGAGGGCGGCGTTGATGAAGACGATCTTGACGGGATAGGCGATGAACCACTTGACCTTTTTCTCCCACATCACGGCGGAGATGAGCGCCATGGGACCGAAATAGACGGCATAGCCCGCGACGGCGGTGACGTCGCCAACGAGGAAGCCGAGCCCCGCGGACACGATGTAGGCGAAGACGGCGGAGGCGTAGTAATGCTTGGTGACGGGAGCCATGACGGCTATGCCCGCCGCCGCGAACATCGCGACGGTGACGTAGCGCACCACCACGCCCAGCCAAACAAACAAAAGCGCCAGCGCGGCGGAGATACCCGCCAGCGCAAGCGCGTAAGCAGTCTTTCGTGCGGAGATGCGACTTCTCCGTTTCATCAGCAGCAGCGGATGAGATCTCCGCCCATGCACTCGCAGCAGCAGTCCGCGCAGATGGCGCACTGACATGCCGTGCAGCAGCCGTCCGCCGCGGTGGGCTGACCCTGCTGTTGATAGCTTCTCTGCGTGGCATAGCTCTGTCCGCCGCCGTCGGAGGTGAACTGCCCCCCGTTCTGCGGTTGAGCGTTGCCGGCAAAAGCGCCCGTGCCGTCGATCTTTTTCTTCATGTTTTCGAGGGCACGCTTATATTTTTCGTTTTCGGGCTCGAGGTCTACGGCGAGCTCCAGCTGTTTCTTGCTCTCGTTCAACCAGTTCTTCTCATAGAAGATGATCGCCTGAAAGTAATGCCACTCCCCGCCGCGATAGTACATATCGTCCAGCAGCGACTGCGCCTTCTCGAAATTTTTGGACGAGATGGCTGCGCGGACGTCCTGATAGCGGCTCTGTTCGCTGTCCGCGTCGCCGCCTATCTCCGCCGCCTCGTGGGTGCGGCTCATCGCGTCCTGATAGGCGTTGTCCAGCACTTCGAGCATACGCGCGGCATCGGCGCCCGCCTCGCCTTCGTCGAAGACGTGCTGCTGATAGTAAGCGCGTTTCGCCTTATACGCCTCGAGGATCTCGCTTTGGGAGGCTCCCTCCTTGACACCGAGGATCACAAACGGGTCACTTGGCATTTATCTTCTCCTTTGAGCAGCTTCTCCATCTGCATATTCAGCCCGAGATAGACGGTGTTGGACAGCATCCCTTCGCTGACCACGATATGCATGGAGTTGTATGCTCCTACGATCTTATTATAGGTCGAACGCAGCAAAAAGTCGAGTTCCTGCGCATTCTTCTCCAAAAATTCGGCTTTGGTGCCGCACTTCCCGTATGCCGCGACGAGAGGGTTATACCTCCCCTTCTTCGCGTCCTTCTCCACGTCGTCCACCGCATCGAAGAGGTAGACCAGCCTGCCGAGATTGTACATGAAAGTGTCCGTGTTCTCGTCCGCGGGGATGAGCGTCCTCGTGACGTCGCGCATCAGAGAGGCGAAACAGTCCGCAACGAGGTCGATATTGCGCTCGTTCCTCTTCTCAAGCACGGACAGCTTTCTGAAGCTCTCCTTCATCAGCGCGTCCGCCTGCGGAAGGCGTCTTGCCGCCGCTCGCTTTCTTGCCGCCAGCACTCCCGCCACCGCCGCACGGGACTTCTTGCCGTCGTGCACGTCGTCTACGGCGTTGTAGTATACCAGCAGCACCGAAAGATCCGCCACCTTGCGAGTGAGCTCGTCCGTGACGACGACGGTCTTCTTCCTGCCGTTGATGAGGCAGAGCCTGCGCTCGAATTTTACCTCCGTGTCGGTGAGGGAATGCACCAAGGCGTTGTAGAAGGTCGTGTCATAGTTGGTGCACAGCCGCGTGAGCTGGCTGCCCGAACGCGAGAGCGCCTTGCACAGCCCGCAATAGTACGCCTGAAAGACGTTGAAGTCCTTGATGTACATATTGTTTTTGTCGGGTATGACGTAGCCGAACATGCCGTACTCTGCCCCTCACATTAGCGGATGATGCTTGAACGACGCTTAAAGCCGCTCACTTGTCGAAGGAAACGAGCCCCACCTTGCGTTTGACCTTGGCGAGGGTGCGCGCGGCGATGCGCGCCGCCTTCTCCGCGCCCGCTTTCGCGACCTCGGCGATGTACGCCTTGTCCGCGAGATATCGCGCGTATTCCTCTCTTATGGGCTTGAACTTTGCCGCCACCGCCTCGCCGACCGCGGTTTTGAAGGTGCCGTAGCCGCATCCCGCAAACTCCCTCTCCGCCTCTTCGACGGTCTTGTCCGTCATGACGGAGTAAATGGCGAGCAGGTTGCTGATGCCGGGTTTGTCCTCACGGGCGACTATCTCGTTGCCGCTGTCCGTGACCGCGCGCTTGAACTTGCGCATGATGGACGCCTCGTCCTCGATGACGGACACCCAGCCGTTGGGGTCGGGGTCGGACTTGGACATCTTTGCGGTTGGATCTTGCAGCGAACATATCTTCGCGCCCGTCTTGGGGATGTAGCCCTCGGGCACCACGAAGGTGGCGCCGTAGCGGTTGTTGAAGCGTATGGCGATATCGCGCGCGAGCTCCAGATGCTGCTTCTGATCTATGCCCACGGGCACTAGGTCGGAGCGGAAAAGCAGTATATCCGCCGCCATGAGCACGGGATAATCCATGAGCCCCATGTTGATGTTGTCGGCGTGCTTCGCGCTCTTATCCTTGAACTGCGTCATTCTGGACGCCTCGCCGACATAGGTGTTGCAGTTGAGGATCCACATAAGCTCCGTATGCGCGGGGACGTGGGATTGGAAGTAGAGCACGGATCTTGCGGGGTCTATGCCGCAGGCGAGCAGCTGCGCGAAAAAGCTCATGCACCCCTGTCTGAACTCCGCGGGATCGCGGCGGACGGTGAGGGCGTGCAGATCCGCGATGAAGAAGACAGAGTCGTATTCCTCCTGCATCTTCCCCCAATTGCGCACTGCGCCGACGTAATTCCCGAGCGTGATCGTCCCCGTGGGCTGGATGCCCGAGAGCACGACCTTTTTGCGCTCTGCTTGCACTTTATCGTTCATTTCTGCCATATAAACACCGTTTTCTGCATTTTATGCGGCAGCGCACTCGGCGCAGACCGCGTCACTTCTCCTCCCCGAGGACGAAGTCGTACACCGCCTGTTTCACGCCGTCGCGCTCTATGACGCTCGTATGGCGCACGGGCAGGGAGTTGAGGGCGAGGATGCCGTCGGGACACTCCGCCGCAGTGAAGGCGTGCAGCTTCATCACCGCCTTGTCGGGGTCCTTCTCTTTCGCTCCCGCGATGGCGTTGTAGACGTCACAGGCGAACTTATACGGGCTTGCCGTGGACACGATGACCGAAGTGGTCTCGTCCTCCGTCTCGTCGGCGTACTCGCTGTACACGCTCGCCGCCACCGCGGTGTGAGGGTCGAGCACCACGTCGTCGAGGTCGAAGAAATTGAACATCGCCTCACGGGTGTCCTCCTCGTCCGCCCAGCCCGCTTCGAAGACGTCGAGGTCTAGCTCGCTCATATCCAGCTCGAACCTGCCGTCCTTTTTCAGATCGTCGTATATCTTCCTGACCTTTGCGCTGTCCCTCCCCGTCACCTCGAAGATGAGGCGCTCGAGATTGGAGGACACGAGGATGTCCATTGAGGGCGACATGGTCTTGAAGAACTTGCGGTTGACGTCGTACTTCCCCGTGTTGAAGAAGTCCGAGAGGATGTTGTTGGCGTTGCTCGCCACGATGAGCTTGTGGACGGGCAGCCCCATGCGGTAGGCGTAGTAGCCCGCGAGTATGTTGCCGAAATTGCCCGTGGGCACGACGAAGTTGATCTTTTCTCCCCTGCTTATCTCGCCGGCATTGACGAGGTCGCAGTAGGCGGAGATATAGTAGGCGATCTGCGGCGCAAGTCTCCCCCAGTTGATGGAGTTCGCCGACGACATCTCGATGCCGTGCTCTTTGAGCTTTGCGATGACCTCCGCGTCGGTGAACACTCTCTTCACCGCGGTCTGGGCGTCGTCGAAGTTGCCCTTTATGCCCGCGACGTGGACGTTTTCGCCCTGCTGGGTGATCATCTGTCTCTTTTGCATGGCGCTGACGCCGTCCACGGGATAGAAGACGACGATCTCCGTCCCCTCGACGTCGCGGAAGCCTTCGAGCGCCGCCTTGCCCGTATCGCCGCTGGTGGCGACGAGGATGAGGGTCTTGCTCTCGTCTCCGAGCTTGCGCTTGGACGCCACCATGAGATAGGGCAGCAGCGTGAGCGCCATATCCTTGAAGGCGTAGGTGGGCCCGTGCCACAGTTCCAGCATAAAGAGTCCGTCGTCCACCTTGACGAGGGGGCACGGGTCGTCACCGTCGAAGCGGGAATATGCCCTGTTCGCATAGTCGAGCAGCTCCTCGAAAGAGAAGCCGTCGAGGTATTCGGAGAGCACGCTCGCCGCGCGTTCGGGATAGTCCATGCCGAGCAGCGCGTCGAATTTTGCCTCATCCAAAACGGGGAAAGACGACGGAACGATGAGTCCGCCGTCATCCGAGATGCCTTTTACGATGGCTTCCGCAGCGGTGTAAGTGCGCATGCGGTCGCGTGTGGAAACGTATTTCATTATTCCGCCTGATACTTTTTCAGAAATTCCGGGAAGTTTTCCTCATTCTCGCTGACGGTGAGGATGAACTTCGTGTCGGTGGTCTTCGCGATGGCGTAGATGTCGGTGAAGAAGTCCTCCATCTCGGCGACGGGACGCGCGAGCATACGGTGCGCGCCGTCGATATAGAAGCTCTCTATGTCGTGGTTGCCGGCAAGGATACCGCGGATGAAGCCGATGAGCTCTCTCTCGTCCACGGCGGACTGCCCCGCCCTCTGCAGGCAATCGGTGTTGATGACCCTGACCTGATAGCGGAGGGAGTACATATACCTGTCCGTATCGGTGAGGAAGACGATGTCTCCCTTGGCGGTCTCGACGTTGTCGTTGGCCATGTTGATGATGATCTTGGTCTTGCCGGTACCTTTTGCCCCGGTGATGAGTTTTATCATATTCACCTCCGCTTATATCTTACAGGAAAACCCGCGCAAATACAAGAGCGGATTTCCCTTCGCGGGGATTTAATTTCCCTTTCATGCAAACTTTTTGAAGCGCGCGTGCCTTTCGGGATCGAGCTCGCGGAACATGGCGTCCAGCTCGCCGTCGCTGATGACGGTGGTCCTGCCCTCGGCGTACTGCGCGTCCACGCGCTCCTTTATGCCGAGGATGACGGGATCGCGCTTGTCGATGTGCATCTCTGCGGGCACCGAGTAGTAGGAATTGATCCAGAACGCTATCCCCGCCACGCCGCTGAAAGAGTCCACCACCACGCGTGCGGGACGGTGGAGTATCTTCTCGGTGTCGAAGATGTTGTATATCTCCTGATCCTTCAACATGCCATCGGCGTGGATGCCCGCCTTCGTGACGTTGAAGTTCTTGCCCACGAACGGGGTGCGCTCCGGGATCTCGAAGCCCATCTCGTGCTCGAAGTAGTCCGCGATCTCGGTGATGACCGAAAGGTCCATCCCGCCCGTGCCGCCGCGCAGAGATGCGTACTCTATCGCCATCGCCTCGAGGGGGGTGTTGCCCGTGCGCTCACCTATGCCGAGCAGGGTCGTGTTGACGGCGGAGCAGCCGTACAGCCACGCCGTGGCGGAGTTGGTGACCGCCTTGTAAAAGTCGTTGTGACCGTGCCACTCCAGCTGCTCCGAGGGGATCTCGGCATAATAGCGGAAGCCGTAGATTATGCCCTGCACGCTGCGGGGAAGGGATGTGCCGGGATAGGTCACGCCGTAGCCCATGGTGTCGCACGCCCTGATCTTGATGGGGATGCCGCTCTCGCGGGAGAGCTTCATGAGCTCGATGGCGAAGGGCACGACGAATCCGAAGTAGTCCGCGCGCGTGATGTCCTCGAAGTGGCAGCGGGGCACGATGCCGCGCTCCAACGCCTTCTTCACGATAGTGAGATATTTGTCCATCGCCTGCGCGCGGGTGAGGTTCATCTTCTTGAAGATGTGATAGTCCGAGCAACTCACGAGGATGCCCGTCTCCTTGATGCCGAACTGCTTGACCAGCTCGAAATCCTTCTCGTTGGCGCGTATCCACGACGTCACCTGCGGGAACTCGTAGCCGAGCTCCAGACACTTCTCCACCGCCTCGCGGTCCTTCTCGCTGTACAGGAAGAACTCGCTCTGTCTGACGATGCCGTTGGGCCCTCCCAGACGGTGCAGCATCTTGTAAAGTGCCACGATGTCTTTTACGGCAAAGGGTTTGGTCGCCTGCTGTCCGTCGCGGAAGGTGGTGTCCGTGATGTAGATGTCCTTCGGGCACTCCATGGGCACGTGACGCATGTTGAACGCGATCTTCGGAATCTCGCCGTAGGTGAATATCTTGCGGTGAAGATTGGGATGGGGCACGTCCTGCAAATTGGGCTTGTAGGCGTGTTCCTCGATGACGTGATGGTTCTTGTTGTAGCGGATGATCATAACCCCTCCCTACTCGATGTTCTCGAGCAATTTGTTTTGCAGCGCGAGTTTGAGCGCCGCTATCATTTCGTCCATCTCCCCCAGCATGAAGCGGTCCAGCGCATAGAGCGTGAAGCCTATGCGGTGATCCGTGACCCGCCCCTGCGGGAAGTTATAAGTGCGGATGCGCTCGCTGCGGTCTCCCGTGCCGATCTGCGCCCTCCGCGCCTCGCTGTACTCCTTGTCCGCCTGCGAACGGTAGTGTTCGTACAGCCTGCTTTTCAGCACTTTCATCGCCTTCTCGCGGTTTTTGATCTGGCTGCGCTCGTCCTGACACTCCACCACGATTCCCGTGGGGATGTGCGTGATGCGGATGGCGGACTCCGTCTTGTTGACGTGCTGTCCTCCCGCGCCGCCGCTGCGATAGGTGTCGATCTTGAGGTCGTTCTCGTTGATGTTCACCTCGACGTCCTTCGCCTCGGGCAGCACCGCCACCGTCACCGTGGACGTGTGTATCCTCCCCTGCGACTCCGTCTCGGGCACGCGCTGTACGCGGTGCACGCCGCTCTCGAACTTCAGATCCCCCCACGCGCCCTTGCCCGTGATCATGAAAGTGAGCTCCTTGGCGCCGCCGAGCTCGGTGTAATTCATGTTGATCTCTTCCACCTTCCAGCGCTTTCTGTCGGCGTAATGGCGGTACATCTTCATGAGCTCGGTGCCGAAGAGCGCGGCTTCGTCGCCGCCCGCTCCCGCGCGGATCTCCATTATGACGTTGTTGTCCTCGTCGGGGTCCTTGGGAAGAAGGGCTATGCGCAGCTCGTCGGTGTCGCGGTCCATGGCGTCCGCAAGCTCCTTCAGCTCCTCTTTCAGCATATCGCGCATATCATGGTCGCCTTCTGCGGCAAGCAGCTTCTCGCATTCCTCGAGGTCGCGCTTGTGCGCGAGGTATCCCTCGAACTTTTCCGCCGCGGGCTGCAGCTCGGAGTGCTCCTTTGAGAGCGCCTTGAACGCACTCTGATCGGACACCACTTCGGGACGCGCGAGCATCCCGCCCAGCTCTTCGTAGCGGGCGCGGAGCTTGTATAGGCGGGAAAGCAGACCTTCGCTCATCTTCATCCGCGCACACCTCCGCGTCTTGCTTCCAGCATCCTTTCCACGCCCTCGATGTCCTTATGCACGGTCACGTCGAAAGCGCCGAACAGCTCCTTCACAGCCTCCGCCTGCCCCACGCCCAGCTCGAGGAAGATCACTCCGTCCTCCGCAAGATGCGCGGGCGCTTCCTCCGCGATAATGCGGTAAAAGTCCAGCCCGTCCTTCCCGCCGTCCAGCGCGGAAAGAGGCTCGAATTTCTTCACCCTGTCATCGAGCGAAGCGATGTCGCCGTGCGGGATGTAGGGCGGATTGCAGACTATGACGTCGAACCTTTCCTCGCCTACGGCGGCGAACATATCGCCCGAAAGCACGCGCACTTCCGCACCCGCGTTGAGTGCGTTCGCGCGAGCCACGGCACACGCGCCTTCCGAGATGTCGGAGGCGGTGACGCGGGCGGGAGCGAGCTTCGCCACGGCGACCGCGACGGCGCCGCTGCCCGTGCAAAGATCCAGCACGTCCGCTCCCCCTCTCGCCTTCACTTCCGCGATGACCTTCTCCGCCAGCTCCTCCGTCTCGGGACGGGGGATGAGCACGGCGGGATCGACTGCGATGCGTATGCCGAAAAATTCCGTATTCCCGAGGGCGTACTGCAAAGGCATACCCTCTTTCATCTTCTCCGCGACGGCGCGCGCCGCCTCGAACTGCTCTTTGGTGAGGGACTTCACGCCCGCAAGCTCCCCTCTCTTCTTGCCCGTGACTTCCACGAGGATCCAGTCGATGTCGCTCTCGTCTGCGGAGGGCGCGAGCTCCGAAAGTCTCTTCCTTGCCGTCTCCGTCGGCACGCCGAACTCGAACTTGCGCTCGGGAATGCTAGGATCCGCGTCCATGGCGAGCACCGTCTTGAAGGCGGTGAGGCTGACCTCCAGCATATCGTCGGTGGGCTGCTTGGTGGTGAGTTTCTGCATGAGCATACCGGGCGCGCGCAACACTCTGAACAACAGACAGTCCGAGCGCGCGAGCAGCTTCAGAAGCTCGTAGGATATGCCCGCGACGACGGGCAGGAAGACGAGTTTCACGGCGAGGCGTATGAGGGCGTTGACCACGCTGTCGAACCCCGTCCAGCCGAGGGCGTCCAGCATCCAGTTGACGAGGGCGAAGACGATGATGCTCACCGCCACCACGAAAAAGATGAACGTCGTGCCGCAACGGCTGTGTTCGGTGCGCATCTTTCTCGCGTTCTCCACCGTGAGCTCCAGCCCGTGCTCATAGCAGCTGATGACCTTGTGCTCCGCGCCGTGATACATGAAGACGCGGCGAATGTCCTTCATCAGCGTGATGGAGAGGATATACCCTATGAAGATGACCAGCATGATCGCCGCTTCGCACAGGCTGAGGAGCGCGGGATGATCGTTGGTGCCCGGGATCTCGAAGATGAGCCCGGTGAGGAAGTTGGGCAGAAATACGAAGAGCCCGACGGCAAGCGCCAGCCCCAAAACGAGGGAGACCGCCGTCAGGATGTGCATGGGATTGACCTTGAACTTCTCCGCCATCCACTTGTCGAACTTGGTGGGTTCGGCATAGTCGCCGAAGACCTCGGCGGAGCGCATCAGCACCCCCACGCCCATGAAGAGCTGTGTGACGAGGTTCACCACCCCGCGCACGAAGGGAAGACGCAGGAAGAAGCTGCGCGTCGAGGCGTCCCTGACGCGCTTTGCCTCCACGGTGATCTCACCCGACTCCGTCCTCACGGCAGTGGCAAGCGAGGTGCGCCCTTTCATCATGACGCCCTCGATGACCGCCTGTCCGCCTATATAGGTGCGGCGGACGATCTTGCCCTGCTTCTCTTTTTTGTGTCCCGCGCGCTCTGCGCTGCCCGAATGTGACAAAGTTTCTCCCTCGCCGCGAAGGCGTCACCTTGATGCGGCTCGCGCGGCGCGCCCTCGGGCGCCCCGCGCAATGTGTTGCGCGCCTGCGCGCGCAATAATGAAAATGCAGACCGTAGTGCCTGCATCTCCATCCCGTCAGTCGAGATTGTATCTCTTCTTGAACTTGTCGACGCGGCCGCCGGTGTCAACGAGTTTCTGCTTGCCGGTGAAGTAAGGATGGCATTTGGAGCAGATCTCGACCTTGATGACGTCCGTCTTCTTCGTGGTGCCGGTGAGGAACGTGTTCCCGCAGGCACACTGCACCGTTGCGGTGTGATAATCCGGATGGATGCCTTCTTTCATTGTTCACTCCTGTTTCGTATTTTTACGCCCACACGCGCCAATGTATCCCTTCGAGGTCCCTACCTCGCAGGGCAGGAGCTACGCGCATATGACATAAAGTTTCTTTATTATAGCACACGCGACGCCGCTGTCAAGCGAATTTCGTCACACTCCGTCCTTTCGTGCGGCGATGAGGGAAAATATCTTCGCTCTCTCTTCCGCGATCGCGGGGGAAGCGAGCTCCCTCCCCTTCCTGGCAAGGTCTATCCTCCCCGACCCGATGACGCGCGCGGGAGAGCCCGCAAGCACCGTCCAGCCGTCCGCAGACAGCAGACACTCGTCGGGATCGTGAGTGACGTAGACCACGGTGCGCGGCGAGTCCGCAAGCAGCCCGTGAAGTTCCTCCGAAAGGCGCATTTTCAGCCCGATGTCGAGGGCGCGGAAGGGCTCGTCCATAAGGAGCACCTCCGAGGGGAAAAGGAAGGCTCTCGCCATCGCGACGCGCAGGCTCTCGCCTCCCGACAGCTCTGCGGGGAGCTTCTCCGCCTTGTCGCCGATCTCCAACCTTTCCAGCATATCGGCGATGCGCTCTCTCCTCTCCGTCTTGTCGCGGATGACGCCGCGAAGCACCAGATCAAGGTTTTTATGCACACTGATCGAGGGGATCAATCTGTCTTTTTGAAAAATGAAGGAGATCCCGCCCTCCGGTTTCTCTATCTCCCCTTCGTAAGGGGTGAGCCCCGCGATCGCACCAAGCAAGGTGCTCTTGCCCACTCCGGAGCTGCCCATCACGACGCTTATCTCTCCTGCGGGAAAGGTGATGTCGAAGCCGTCGAAGACCCTGTTCTCGCCATAGGCGACCGAGAGCCCTTTCACTTTGATGCCGTCCATCTTCTTCTCCCCTCCCACAGTTTTTTCAGCCCCGCGACGATCCCTTCGAAGAGGAAGCTCATCACGATGGCGACCAGCGTCCATGCCATCAGCCGCGCGATCTCGAAGACCACGCTCGCCCGCTGCATCTCGATGCCTATGCTCCCCGCCGTCTGCGCCAGCACCTCGGCGGCGATGACCACCTTGACGCACAGCGACACCGCGCTCCTGCACCCGTCCGCAACAGCGGGCAGCACGGAGGGAAGATATAGCCCCGTCAGCCTGTCCAAAGGGCGGATGCGATAGACGCGCGCCATCTCGACGAGCCCCACATCCACTCCCGCGATCGCGGAGTGC
Organism: uncultured Clostridia bacterium; assembly: GCA_944372795.1. Lineage (GTDB taxonomy): Bacteria > Bacillota > Clostridia > Christensenellales > CAG-917 > Limadaptatus. The sequence goes on from CALWAF010000020.1 coordinate 27,636, forward strand.
ATCGCGTTATAAAGCAGCGGAAAACAGATGAGGAAGCCGATGAGCAGCGGCACTTCTCCCCTGTCCAGCCACACCGCGACGATGAGGATGACCGCCATGGTGGGCGCCGCCTGCAACACTGTAACCACGGGGGAAAGAACGCGGTGCAAAGGCTTGAACACGGCGCCCAGCGCCGAAAGCGCAGCGGCAAAGACGAAAGACAGCAGGAAACTGCCCGCCACTCTGCCCGCAGTGAGCCCTATGGCGCGCCACGTTTCGCTCCCTCCCAGCACATGCCCGAGCTCGGCGAATATCTCGTCCAGCTGCGGGATGAGCAGGGGGATGTCCTTTGCCGCAGAGACCGCCGCCCACACCGCCAGCACCACGCCTAGGGCGCAGACGGGATAAAGGACGTTGGCTGCCGCGGCAGGGATCTTCCTCTTTTTTGCCGCCGTTTTCACTTTACTTCTGCGCGAAGAAATCCATCATATCCGCGATGGCGTCGTCCACGTCGGCGCCCGTGTAGACTCCGACATTGCAGCGCGGGATGCTGGCAGCGGGATAAGCCGAAGTGCTGCCCGCACCCTGCAGGAGCGCGGTCATCCCTGCTGCGTTCTCGGCGATGTAGTCCACGTTGTCCTCCAACGCCGCGACCAGCGCCTCGACGAACCCGTCCTCTCCCGCGAGCGCCTCGCTCACGAAGGTGGAAGACATGGGGAAGCCGCTCTCGCTGTCGGTGGCTTCGTTGAACTCGGCTTGCATATCCATGACGGTGAAGAATCCCTTCGACGCGCCCGCCGTTGCTGCGGGTTCGCCCACGATGCCGAAGTCGATGGTGCCCGCTTTGAGCGCCGCCTGCACCGCCGCACCGTCGGCAAAGAACTGCACATCGACGTCATCCGCGACACCGTTTGCTTCAAGGACTGTCATCAGCGCGTACTCGGGCACGGCGCCCTCGCCTATGCACCCCACCTTCTTGCCTGCAAGATCCGCGGGAGTGACGGTGCCCTGTTCGAGGGAGAGCATATAGAGTATGCCGCGCGTGTTGGAGCACACGAATTCATATCCCGCCCCCTTCGAGATGAGGTTCATCCCCGCATTTGCGGGCATGATGACGATGTCACCGTCCGCCTTCGCCATATGCGCGGCGATCTGGTTCGCGGGCACGATGTTGACCGCGATCTTATACCCCGCGACAGTGAGGGTGTCCTTCTCTGCGATAAACTTCGCCACCGCGAGCGCGGGCGCGCCGTCGGGGACGTAAAGTTGCAGGGTATCGGGTGCGACGTCCTTGTCGTCGTTGCAGGCGGCAAGCCCCACCGCGAACACCGCGACGAGCGCGGCGACCATGAAAACTGCCATGATTGCTTTCAGCACTTTTTTCATAATATGCCTCTTTAAGTATTATTTTTGTAGTGTCAACACCTTATTCGGTGATTTTGCCTCGTTTTATTCCGTGACTTCAAACGCGGTCATCGCGGATTTTACCGAGAGCGACGGGAACTTGCCCAGCCTTCCCGTGAGCGCCGAGACGCGCTCGGGCGAACCCTCCACGATGAGGGCGATGGCGTTTGCGCCGTCGCGCGGCACCCCCATCCTGCCCACTATGATGTCGGCAAAATCGGAGAGCACGCTCTGCATCTCCATCACCGTCTCGCGGTCGCCTTTGAGCACTATGCCCACAACACCTATCCTTTTCATATATCCTCCTTATTTTTACCCCACGCGAAAAATCAGAGATTTTCGCCCGGGGACCCCGTTTAATACCCCAGCTGAAAATCGGAGATTTTCACCCGGGGACCCCGAGATTGCCCCAGCCGAAAATCAAAGATTTTCGCCCGGGGACCCCGAGATTGCCCCAGCCGAAAATCAAAGATTTTCGCCCGGGGACCCCGAGATTGCCCCAGCCGAAAA
>CALWAF010000021.1 GCA_944372795.1 uncultured Clostridia bacterium
CGTTTTGATTGAGATATAGGAGAAAAATCAATGAATGCTGCTGTTCAAAAGTGTTCGGGCGAGGTTAAGCAAAGGCAGGAATATCTCTCCCGTGACGCTCTCGGGATCGCCACATATCCATTGCAGCAGATCGACGGTGTGGATGGCTTGGTTGATGAGCACGCCGCCTCCCTCCGTCGCCCATTTGCCGCGCCATTCTCCCGTGGCGTAGTACGCCGCGTCGCGGTGCCACAGCACACTGCCGAAAGCAAAATCGGGCTTCTTTTTCTCAAAAAAACTCTTTGCGAACAGTGATGACGCGTTGTATCTGTTCTGCAAACAGACGCCCAGCATCCCTCGCGAATTTTTCTCCGCCTCGAGGATGCGCGGGATGTCCTCCGCCTTTATGCACAGCGGCTTCTCACACAGCACGTTTATATCCCTGCCCAGCGCCTCGACGATCATATCCGCGTGCAGCATATGCGGGGTGCAGATGTGCACGACGTCGGGCGTCTCCTTCTCGAGCATCTCCGAAAAGTCGCCATACCCTTTCGCGCCCGCGACACTCTCTCTGCGCTCCGGGATCACGTCACAGACGGCTGCGGGCGCGCGTCCCAGCTCCCGAAGGACCTCGACGTGCACCCTGCCTATGACGCCTATGCCTGCCACTGCGGTCTTCATATCTCTACCTCCCCTCCGCCGCAGGACGGCGCTTCTCTCGGCTCGCGCTTGTAGGGCGGCTGCCAGAACATCTGCTTGACCATCGTATCGTTGATGAGCATCATCAGCCTGCCTATGCCCACAAAAAGCATCACTCCCACCACCAGCACCAGCGCCATGAGGAAGTACGCAAGCCCGTAATCGACTTCCGCGCTCCCCGCAAACAGCGACCATATGAACTCTGGGCGGTAGAAGGGGTAAGGGTAAAAGTGCATTTTCCCCACCGCGCCTCTGATGATCGAAAAGACGGAGTACGCCAGCGGATAGAGCGCGAACCACCACACGTCGCGGTGTGCGGCGCGCTTGTCCGTCAGCGGGAAGAACCATAGGATCAGCATGAGCGGCGGGATGATCATGTGAAAGTAGACTTGGATGAAACTGTTCATCGCGTGATAGGAGTCGTGCCACGTGAACGGCGGCGTGAACCCCATCGGGATGCCCGCCGTGTACACCACACCCGTGACGAGGATGTATGTCGTCGCCATGGCGCCCACCACGGGCTCGTAGGCGAGCTTCCCCGCCCTCTTTACGCCGAACGCCGCGAGCCCCGCGCATATAAGGTAAATATAAACAAATACATTCGATTGGATGGTGAAAAAGGAAAGCACGTTGAACCTTCCGTAGTCCACAGGGCTGAACTCCGCGTCATACTCGTACACATAGCAGCACAGCCTGTGTATGATGACCAGAAATCCGAAGATGCCCAGCAGCATTGCCGCCGCACCGAAAAGTTTGCTCTTTGCGAGTCTGCTCTGCTTTACGCTCATCGCTCCTTCCTTTCCCAGACGCTCTCACGCCCTCCATCCCCCATGATACTCCCACTCACCCCCGAAATCAAGAGCCATTTTCCGCCGCCGCCATCCTCACCTCCCGAGAAAAAAGATAAATCACATCTTGCCTCCCCCTACCTCCGCACCGATCAAACCGTCGCCTTCCCTCTACGCGTTCATCCCCCCTCCCGCAAAACATAATAATAAAACCCAAAACGACTTGCACTCAAAGTGGTTCGTTTTAGGTTTCGTGTGGTGGAGTAAATCGACAGAAAATCGAACCTATCTGATTACCCAAACGCAATGAGGGGATGCGATTTGCGTCATTTTAAGTGCGAGGATGAGGGAGCGTACTTGGCGTACGTGACCGAGACCCGTGAGCGCATACAGGCGGCGTGAGCCGCCCACCCCGCGGAGCAAAAATCAGAGAGCAACGCGATAGTTTCGGCGCAACGCAGAGGAACGAGGAGCGGGGCGAACGTCCGTATTTTTGCGACGCGTAGACACAGCCGCAGGCACAAACGCAAACACCCCGCAAAATCTTGCGGGGTGTTGCTAATGATGCCTTGCGGCTGTGTGGTGGAACGTAAGGATAGAAAATCGAATCATAGAACGGCGGCGGGCGCATTATAAGGAGGGAAGCGTCCGCCGCCGAGGGGGAAAATATGAGATGCAGGAATTTATTTTGCGCGGCCGGTCGTAGGACGCGCCGGGTGTTGACCACACGCAGTGACAGGCGGCATTGCCTGACCAAAGGCGAGGCACCGCGCAAAGGCTATATCGTTATCTACGGCGTCGGAACTGCCGTTGTTGCTATGTCGGCTCGACAGAGGTCATTTTTGGCGCGGCGGGGTGATGTAGATCGCCATGCCTTCATAATAAGCAGTATCGGTTGGCACGGCGAAGGAATAGACCTCCCCGCTCTTGTTCGCGCGCACAGTCATGAGCGTCTTTTCGCCGAACACATCGAGGGCTGTGACCCGACAAGCGAGGCTACGCTTAACGCCTTCGACGACAGCATTGATGCGATATACTCTGCCGCTGCGCACGACGGCGGCATCCTCATGTACGGGATGAGCAAACTCGCGCCGTGCGGTGAGTCTCGATCCGTCTGCGGCAAATATGTCGATGGCTTCGACGGGAGCATAGACCGTCGCCTCCCCTTCAGAGGGGACAAGAGCCTCCGCATCGGCTTTGACGACCACGCGCTGCCCTGCCGCCGTATGCGAATAGACCGCTTTGTACGCGCCGTAATCTATCACCTCGTCGACCGTAACGGGAACGGCAAGTGCGTTTTCGCGTTCCAAAAACCCTATGCCTTCCGAGCGCAAACCGATCTTTGCGTCCTCGCCGGCGGACATTACGAGACGGTTTTTCAACTCCTCGGAGCGGAACCTGCCCTCGGAGAGCACGACCGCATCCTCTTCGCATTTCACATCGACGTCGAGAAGATTCACCTCGGGAATGCGCAGCAGCGATTCACCGCTCTTTGCATCAAAGAGATGCATACGATCCATGTCAAAGCGCATATACGACACGCCGTCGATGAGAACGGGTGTGCGAGCGGCGTAGCTTGCGATGGCGTAGTCCTTCCTGCCCGTGATGTGCGTATAAACGAGCGTCTCGTTGCCGAGCTTTTCAACGATCTCCGCCGTGACGCCGATGGCTCCGTCGACGCCTTCTTCGCTCTCCTTGATGTCTTCGGGACGAATGCCGAAAGTGACTTTCTTCCCGATATAACTTTCATCCACAAGTTGTCCCGCTTTGAGGGGCGGCACTTTGAGCGTGATGTTTTTCTCCGACGGGATCTCGTTGCCATCGTCGTCAAACTCTGCAAGTCTGACAACAAGTCCTTCCCCTGCCCTTTCAATGACGGCGTCAAAGAGATTCATCTGCGGCGAACCGAGGAAAGTGGCGACAAAGTCGTTGGCGGGATGGTCGTAGAGATTTGACGGGGTGTCCACCTGCATGATGTAGCCGTCCTTCATAACGACGATGCGAGTGCCCATGGTCATGGCTTCCGTCTGATCGTGAGTGACATAGACGAACGTGGTCTGAAGCCTTTGGTGGAGCTTGATGATCTCGGAGCGCATCTGCACACGGAGTTTGGCGTCAAGGTTGGAAAGCGGCTCGTCCAGGAGGAAAAGCTTCGGTTCGCGTACTATTGCCCTTCCGAGCGCGACGCGCTGACGCTGACCGCCTGAAAGCGCCTTGGGCTTGCGATCGAGATACTCCGTAATGCCGAGTATCTCCGCCGCCTCTTTGACGCGGCGGTCTATCTCGTCCTTCGGGAGCTTCTTTATGCGCAAGGAGAACGCCATATTCTCATACACGGACATATGAGGATAAAGCGCGTAGTTTTGGAAGACCATGGAAATGTCTCTGTCCTTAGGCTCGACATCGTTCATGAGCACGCCGTCGATGTAGAGCGTGCCGGACGTGATCTCCTCAAGTCCCGCGATCATTCTGAGCGTGGTGGACTTGCCGCATCCGGACGGTCCTACGAAAACGACGAACTCCTTGTCGTCTATCGCCAGGTTGAAGTCGTTGACGGCTTTGACGCCGCCCTCATAGATCTTGCATACGTTTTTCAGTTCCGCATTCGCCATAGGACACCTCTCATTGTTTCACCGCACCCGCGGTCATACCGTTGATCATATATTTGATAAGGCAGAAATACAGCACGACGATAGGCACCGCGATAAAGATCGCACCTGCGGCAAATCGTGCGAATTCCGTCTCCGGCAGACTCATGAGTCCGACGGCTGTTGTGTACATATCCCGCTCTTTAAGCAACAGTTTCGGCAGGATAAAGTCGCTCCACGGCCAAGCAAATGATGTGAGTGCCGTGTAGACTATGATGGGTTTTGAAAGGGGCAATGTGATCTTGCAGAACACTCTTGCATTGGTCGCACCGTCTATCCTCGCCGCCTCGTAGATAGAGTTGGGGATGGTGTCGAAAAAGCCCTTCTGCACCAGGTATCCCATGGGCGCGCCCGCGCTGTATATGAGGATAAGCCCCCAATGATTGTTGATCATATTGAACTGCGTCATGAGGATGTAAACCGCAGTCATGCCCATGAACGACGGGAACATCCCGAGCACGAGCGTTATCTTCATGAGCGGTTTCCTCGCCTTAAATTCAAAGCGCGAGATGGTGTAGGCGGTGAGGATGACAAGCAGCGTCCCTATGATGCAGCTCATGGACGCGACGAGCAATGTGTTGAGAAACCATTGCGGATAGTTGTACATCGCCGTATCCGTAAACAGCGTCTTGAAACTGTCCAGACTGTAATCGGGCGGGAAGAATCCGTCGAATGAATAGAGACTGCCCGTCTTGCTGAATGACGCCAGCACCAGCCAAAGGCAGGGGAACACGAAAATGATTCCGACCAATATGAGCAGCGCGTAGGTCAGCCCTACATCCGCCGCCTTTTTGAATTTGAGCATGCCGACAGGCTTTTTCATGTACGACCTCATCTGAACATATCCTCCCGCTTATAAGCCGACGACCTGACATAGACTGCAAGCGATATGACGGACGTGATGACGAAGATCACGAGGCTTATCGCCGCGCCTATGCTGTAATAGTTGTTGTCTATGGAAAGATTGTATAGCCAGTTGATGAGCAAGTCCGTATCGCTCGCCTCGAAGTAGCCGTCCAGCGTCAGTCCTCCCCTTAGGAAGTAGAAGATTCCGAAGTTGTTGAAGTTGGAGATGAATTGACTGATAAGAACAGGCGTCGTTGAGAACACCACGAAAGGCAGCGTGATGCGGGTAAACTGTTTCCACGCGCCCGCGCCGTCTATCTTTGCCGCCTCGTAAAGATCGGTGTTCATGTTGGAGAGGATGCCCGTTGCGAGCAGCATGGTGGTGGGTACGCTCATCCACGCATTGACGGCTATGCCGATGAACCTCGCCATCCACTTCGCATCTCTGCCGAGGAAGCCTATCGCCTCTCCGCCGTGCTCTATGATGAGCTGGTTGATCGGTCCTCCGTACGAAAGCATGAATTTGAACCCGAGCAGCGTGATGAACCCCGGCACGGCATAAGCAAGCACGGGAAACGCGCGCCAGAACGCCTTGCCTTTCACACACTTCTTGTTGAGGAGCAACGCAAGCCCCAGCCCGAGGAAGTAATTGATGAAAGTGGAAAGCACCGCCCAAAGGATGTTCCAGCCGAGGATCTTAAAGAAGCTGTCCGCGATGTCGGCAAGAGCGACCAATTTCTCGAAATTTTCCAACCCCACCCAGCTCACGAGTTCGGGCGGCACGGTCTCGCCGCCGTAATCCGTGAAGGCGACGAAGATCATGAACACTATCGGCAGGACATTGAATACAAGCACTCCGACCACGGGCAGGAAGAGCACGGTCTTGTAAAACTTCTTGTCCAACAGCCCCTTCGCCTCGTCGAGGAACTTCGCGGGACACTTGCCTGCCGCGACGTCCTGTTGAGTGCGGTAGCAATCCTTGATGTTCGCAAAATAGGTGCAGACGAAAGCGATCAGCACGAACCACGCGAGGATGCCCATGAGGAGCATGACAACGGAGTTGTCCCCTTCCACACCCGTCCACGGATCACCGCGCACGAGACCGAGTGTGAAGAAGCCGTAGATCGCCTCCCCTCCCCAAAGTGCAATGAGCACTATGAACAGCACTTCGATGCCGAGATAGATCAGCCCTTTCGCCCATTGTTTGTACATGAGCTGTCCCGCTCCCATGAAGCACATGGACGCGAAAGTGTTGGAGTTAGCGGTGCGGAAGAAAGTACGGACGCTCTCCGCCGCGCCGCGGATCTTTGCGCGCAACTTATCCCTCACCTTCCCGAAGAAGACGGCGGGGCTTTTGCCTGCGCTTCCGGTGTCAACGGCTTTATTTTCCATTGTCTTTCCCCCTTATTCCGTCATTGCAAAGTGAATATCGCGGAATAAATGCCGTCCGCGGTGTCTTGCAACTCCCTCTTCAACGCTTCGAGAGTGGGATATTTAGGCTCGTCCCTGAAAGCGTCTTCTGCGATGTCGCCGAACATAGTCGCAAGCGGATCCCAAAGCTGTCCCACCGCGCTGATAGACGGCATAACGACGATTTCGCCCGCATCCAGTTTCTCGAAAAGACGTTCGCTCAGGCCGCCCAGCTCAGCCGCCACATCGCTTCGTGCGGGCGCGATGCCGAGATACTCGTTGCGCAGCATGACCATCTCATAGCTCGTGGCAAATTCCACAAATGCGAGGCACGCCTTGGGGGCCTTTGTGTACGATGAGATGGCATAGCCGTTGACGCCGCCCATGACCGTCATGCCCATCTGTTCCGCATCGTCATCCTCGAGGTCGCCGTTCACGGGCAATGTGGGGACGTCGGTCATGACAAGGTTCTCCTCCGCCATTGCGGCGGCTTCGCTCGCGCTGTAACCTCTGCGGGTGTAGTCCGCCTCCATCTCTCTGATGAACATCGTATAAACGTCCGGCGTGGTCATGGTGGCAAAATAGGTGCCGTCTCCGAGGCGTGAATAAGAGTTGAGCGTGATGGAATCGTCCACCGTCTCCATATTCATGACGGAGGCGAGCTGCTGTATTATGCGCGCACCGATCTCCGCCTGTCCCGCGGCGATGCCGATGTCGCGGGCGTTGGTATTGTTGTCGCCGAAGACATAGCCGCCATAAGAGAACAGATAGCCGAGCGCGAAATAGGAGTCGCTGAGAGACTTCATATAACCGTACTTGTCGGGCGTCTCGCTGCGGATCTTCTGACTGTAACGGTAAAGCGCATTCCAGCTCTCCACCATATCCGGGATCCCGTTCGCATTGTCGTCATAGGTGGTCTCCCAATCCTCGGGGAGCAGGTCCTTGCGGTAGTAGAGCATCGGTGCCTGGATGTTGACGGGGACGCCGCAGGTGTAGATGCCTCCCTCGATATTCGCCTCATACGCATCCCAAGCGGCTTCCGGGATGTACTGATAGCACTCCATTTCTTCCGCGGGGAGAGGCAGAACATGCTTGTCTGCGGCGAATTCCATCAAAACGTCGTTCGCCTGATAAAGGACGTCGGGACCATATCCGAAAGGTCCGTCCAACGCGAGGTCGGTGTAAGAGTCCATATTGGCGTCCACCGCCGTGATGCCGTACTCGGCATACGCCTCGTTGAACGCGTCGAGCAGCTCGTCAAAATAGCCGACGGAGATCGCGGTGTCGTTCTCCAGCACCCTTATCGTGACATTGCGTTCGATCTCTCCGTCGAATTTGGTGAAAGTCTCCGTGCTGTAAAACTGCCTGAGGTCGGAAAAGTCGCACGCCGTGACCGCGAGCGCGGCGAGGCAGAACAGCATCACGAGACATGTCGCAAGCGCGATGGTTTTGATCTTCACAGCCACCTCCTCTGAATGCGGTATCCGAATGGCGGGATGCTCTCCCCTTCAAAGACCGCCGCATTCGGCGTATTGTTGACGGCAAGCACCGCCGTCTCTCTTTCCGTCCTGCGCGTCACGATGAGCAGTTCGCCTTCAGCGCGGACGGCGATGTCTCCGTCACGAAGCGCGTCGCTGTTGCGGCGAAGCTCCGCAAGCTCCCTTATGGCGTCAAAGACCTCTCCTCTTTTTGCCGCCCGTTCCCAATCCATGGTGCGGCGACAGTCGGGATCGTAACCGCCTTCCATGGCGATCTCCGTGCCGTAATAGATGAAAGGCACTCCCGTGAAAAACACGGACAGCGCAAATGCCGAGAGCAATTTGCGTCTGTCTCCCCCCACCCGCGTGAGGAAGCGATGCGTATCGTGGGAGTCGAGTAGGTTCAGCATCATGAAGTTGACGTTGTCGCCGTTGCGCATAAGAAGCGAGGAGAGCTTGTCCGCCATTCCCTTTGCGCCGAACTTTCCGAATGCGAAAAAGTCCATGGCGGCTTTGGTGAAGGCATAGTTCATTATGCTGTCAAACTGATCCCCCGCAAGATAACTGCCCGCGTCATGCCAATTTTCGCCTATGAGCACGCACTCCGGCTTCAATGCTTTGACACTCAGGCGCATCTTTCTCCAAAAAGCGTGGCTGACCTCGTCCGAGACATCCAGCCGCCAGCCGTCGATGTCCGCCTCTCTGATCCAATAGAGCGCGATGTCGGTGAGATAGTCCGCCACTTCGGGGTTTGAGGTGTTCCACTTCGGCATATACGGACAGGATGCGAAACACTCATAGTTGAGAGCTTGCATGTCCGCCCTGTCGCCGTGGATGACGAACCAATCGAAATAGCGGGATCTTTTCCCTTTCTCCAACACGTCGCGGAACTGCATTATGCGCGAGCTGCAATGGTTGAACACCGCGTCCAACACCACATACATCCCGCGGGCGTGCGCCTGCGCTACAAGCTCTTTGAGGTCATCGGTCGTGCCGAAAGCAGGATCGATCGCCTTATAGTCCTCGATATCGTACTTGTGATTTGACGGTGCCTTGAACACGGGAGTGAGATAAACTGCGTTCGCACCCACGCTCTTTATGTAGTCCAGTTTTTCGGTGATTCCTTTGATGTCCCCTCCGGCGAATGAGTGCGCGTTGACCGGATCGCCCCACTTTACGGTGACATAACTCATGTCCTTGTCCCGCCGTCCGATGTTGAAGCGATCGACAAAGATTTGATAAAAAACGGTGTTTTTCATCCACTTTACGCGGTGTAAAACATCGATCGGGTTGATATACGGCAGTTGGAAGGAGTTGTAATAGCTCAACGAAAAGTCATAATCTTCCGTCAGCCCGTCCTCGGAAAAGTAGTAGATCCTGCCCTCGTACGTGAGCCTGAAAACATAGACGAGGCGGACGTCCGAGAGCTTGAGCCGCACCGTGTACCAGGCAAAAAGCCCGTCCTCGAAAGCACGTTTCATCTCCGCGCTCTCCCGCCTTTCGGCGTACTCGTATTTGCCGCCGTACACCGCTTCCACTCTGTCGGGGACGCACCCGCGCGCAAGACGAAGGCGCAGCACCACTTCGTCGTCGGAAACGGCGAAACAGAACTTGGAATCCGATGCGTGCAGGATGGCGTCTTCGTGCGGCAGCATATCTCTCCTTTCCTTCCCTCCCTCTTGACGAGAAAGGGAATATTGTATAAACTTTTTCTATGAAACGCCCGACAATTTACGATGTTGCCCGCGAAGCGGGCGTGTCGGCTGCGACTGTTTCCTATGTGATAAACGGACGCGACGACCAAAAGATCAGCGACGCGACCAGGAAGAAGATCATGCAGATCGTCAACCTGCTCGGCTACTCCCGCAACCGTTCCGCTTACACCCTCGCAAAGGGCGGTGACGACTATGTCGCCGTTGCCGCGGACACCGTAGGCGAACTCGGTGACGCGGCGGTGTTTTGCTTCATGAAAGCCTTTTCCGGAAAGCTCGCCGCCTTCGGCAAAAAGCTCTCCTATGTGAAGACGGACGCCGCCGAAAACCTTTCGGATGCCTGCGCTCTCGTCCTCTTCGGAGTCTCCTCTGAGCGATTCAAGCACATCGCGGACGCGAACATGATACCCGTCGTCGCGGTGGACTGTCTGCTGGACAATCCCCTCTTTTTCAAGGTCAATTCCGACTTCCCCGCCATGCGCGCCGCCGCCGACGGGAAGTACGGCGAAGGGCGTTACGTCTTTCTGTGCGCCGACACTCGCAATGCCGAACTCAAAGAGTTGATAACGAGGAGCTTCCCCCGCGCCGTATTCCTGTCTTCGTTTGCGGACATACGCGATGCCGTCCTGTCTTCGGGCGACCTCCCCACCGTCATCTTCGGTGAGGAGATCGCCTCACTGTTTCCCCTGCTGGCGCAGGGACGGGAGTACACGCTCTTCCCGCGCTTTTCGGATGAGAAGGTGGATGCCGTCGGCAGTTGCATACATCATGCCATAGACCGCACTCCCGCCCTCACCCACGACATCTTCGTCTGACATCTCACGCGGATAAGGCGCGCGCCGAGGTCAGCCTCGGCGCGCATTTGTTTGTCATGCTTTTGTGACCACCAGCACCCCGGTGCTTCTCGTCCAGGTGAAAGTGTAAGTTCCCGCGGCACTCACCGTGAGGTTGCCGCTTTCGGGCGAGTCGAGGATCTCTTCCGCGCTGCTCTCCCTGTCAAGGTTCTCCGCCTTGATAAAGAGCGCACCGTCCGCCTCTTCGACAGGATCGTAGCTGTAGAACATAAAGTTGTCGTTCGCCTGAAGTTCAATGGTCAGAGTGTAGACGCCGTCCGTTTCCGTCATCTTGTATTGTGCATCTTTGGGAGAACCCCACTCTGTGATTAACTCGCCCTTGATGTAGAAATCATAAGGGGTGTCGTCCACGGCGGGACCGCTCACGGGATCACCGTTGCGCACCCAACTGATGTAGTCGACATCGCTCAGGAAAAACGCATCGGGATATTCGGCGTCATAGTCGCTCTTATCCACGTTCTCGTAGTCATCCGCGGGATAGGTCTTGAGCGTCAGAGTGTAGTTGCCGTCCACGAGCACATTGATGTTCTGGATCTTGGTGCTGGTGTCTCCGAGACCGCCCTGCGCGGAGAAATATTCCTCGCCGTCGGCACCGGTGCGAGTGGTCAGATAGCCCGCGCCGTGCTGGTTCAGCCAATAGGTGCCCGTCGAGCCGCCGAAACCGGTCAGGAACTGGAACTGGTCGCCTTCAAAGAGATCCAGCGTGATGCTGAACTCGTTGACCTTGCCCTCCACCTTTTCCAGCTCGAAGAGAGCCTTCGCTTCCGCATCGTCACCCTTGAGGTCCGCGCCCCAGTTGCTCGCAATGAGCACTTCGCCTTTGCCGGAACCAGCGATATACCAAGTCCTGTCGTCGACGGGCTGGTCGGTGCTCGCCGCCTTGGCGAAAATGGTCGTGTTCTCGTTGAACACCACCGTGTCAAAATCGAAGGGGATCATCAGTGAGGGTGCCGCATACCAGCCGAGGAAATCGTAGCCCTCGATCTCGGGGACATAGTCCTTGAATGCCGCAGCCGCACTGCCCTTCTCCACCTGCTCCGTCCTGAGAGTCTTATCTTCCTGCACGAAAGTGACGGTGACTTTGCCATCGTCCGCGGGAGGACCTTCTTCGTCATCGTTGCACGCTGCTAGAGTGAACGCAAGTATGCCCACAAGCGCGAGAACGATCAGCAGGACAAACCATTTCTTTTTCATAATTCACCTCCATTATCATACAATCGGCATAACTTAACCGATTAAGTTACTTCAATTATATCGGCTTAAAATTTCACATGTCAATACCCCAATTCCCCGAACTTAACGACACCTGTCGTTTGTTAAGTGCCCGTTTCCCCTTATTTTGCGCCTACTTCAACACCCACTCTCCTCAAATTAAGCCCGAAAATTTTTCACCGAAACCTTAAAATTCTTCCCTTCCCATCAAAAAACCTTAAAAAGTCCTCTCCTTGCACGTCCCTCCTCCCCACCTATACCGTGCAACCTGCAGCATATCATAGCGCACTCTTTTCCCCTGATGCCGCCCCTAACGTCAAGCGCTAACAGTCCTCCCGTGCTCACACTGCATTCTAAAATGTCCCGCCGACGGAATATTCGACTGTAATACACCGCTGCAGGGTTATGTCGTTTGTATTTCTTCTATTAGTATCAATAAAAAAATGAAGATAAAACTTCTCTAATACAAAAATGGCATATTCCAAAAGCATAAAACCGACTCATTGATATGATACACATTGGCGGGAGTCGCATAACCAACGACGTCTATACTACATATAGCCCGGACGTTACGGCAGCCGATATACGCGAATTGTACGGCGATTCTCTCCCGGAATTCCGACATCAAATTTGACATCATTTTTGACATCATTTCGGTGCGATTTTGATGTCAAGTTTACAAAGTGAACGATTTTCGGGGTATGAAAAAACCCACTAAACAGTGGGCTTTCTGGTGGGGACAACAGGACTCGAACCTGTGACCTCTTGTATGTGAAACAAGCGCTCTAACCGACTGGGCTATGCCCCCGTAAGGGAGGTGGCTCCCTTGTGATGTTTAGTTTTTGTAAGCTCTCTTGCGAGCGGCTTCCGCCTTTTTCTTGCGTTTGACGCTGGGCTTCTCGTAGGCTTCTCTCTTGCGGAGGTCGCCGATGATGCCGTCGCGCGCGCACTTTCTCTTGAAGCGGCGGATCGCATTGTCCAAACTCTCGTTTTCACCGACTCTGACAGTAGACATCTTCTTCACCTCCTTTTGATGCAAGTGATACTAATTATACACGTCGGCGCGGATTTGTCAACCGAAACACGCCCTCCGACGAGGCAAATTTTTTATCCTCCGAAAACGCGCTTGAAACGCGGGCGGAAAGTCGCTGTAAGCGGGCGGGCAAAACGCCCTGCACCCCGCCCGGTCACGCCATTTTGTCTGCGAGCTGCGCGCCGCCGAGGATGTGGATGTGCAGGTGCTCCACGGACTGGCAGGCATCCGCGCCCTTGTTGGACACCAGACGGAAACCGCCCGAAAGACCCAGCTCGTCCACCATGGCGGAGAGCTTTTTGAGGCAGCGTGCGAGAGTCTGCGCCTGCGCGTCGGACATTTCGACGATGTTGGCATAATGCTCCTTGGGCAGGAGCAGAAGATGCACGGGCGCCTGCGGCGCGATGTCCTTGACGATGACCATATCGTCATCTTCGTACAACTTTGTGGAAGGAATCTCCCCTCTTATGATCTTGCAGAAAACACAATCTTCCATAATTCTCCTTTTGCGGCACACGTTTCATCACACGCTCCGCGATCCTTTTTGAAAATGATAGCACCTCGAGCGAGGACCCGCAAGCAAAAGCTGCGCAGACGGGCGCAACATCACACTCTGACGCCGTCTCCGAAGAGCGCCGTGGGCACCACGCTCGCCACGGTATTGCGAGCTCCGTCCATCGCGTAGACCTTGACGTAATTGGGCGCGTGCCCGCACCACAGCCCGTCTTCTTTTGTCTCAAACAGCACTTCAACGCTCTTTCCGAGCTGTTTAAGTCTATATTCGGTCGAAAGCACGTGCTTTAACTCCGTCATCCTGCGCCCTCGTTCGGCGACTTCGGAGGATGGCAGCACGGGCAGTTTGCCGGCTGCCGTCCCCTTCCTCGAAGAGTACGGGAAGACGTGCATATCCGCAAATCCCGCTTCCTTGCAGAAGGCAAGGCTGCGCTCGAAAGCGTCCGCCGTCTCCGTGGGATAACCTACGATGACGTCCGTGGTGACTGCGGCGTCGGGAAATGCCGAACGTATGAGCGCGACCTTCTCGAGATACTGCGCTGTGGTATAGCGACGGTTCATATCTTTGAGCACGCCGTCGTCCCCGCTTTGCAGAGAGAGGTGGAAGTGCGGACAGAAATTCTTCATTCCCTTTGCCGCATCAAGAAACTTCTCGTCGATGACGCCCGCCTCGAGGGAGCCCAGACGCACGCGCAGATCGCAACTTTGCAGGGCTAGGAGCAGGTCGGCAAGCGAAGTGCCGATGTCCCTGCCGTAGGCGGAAAGGTTGATGCCCGTGAGCACTATCTCGCGGCAGGAAGTCTCCGCCGTGGCGATCTCTTTGAGCACTCCGCTCATCGAGCGCGATCTGCTTCTGCCGCGAAGATAAGGCACTATGCAATAGGCGCAAAAGTTGTTGCAGCCGTCCTGTATCTTTATGTAATGGCGGGTGCGCATGGTGAGCGTCCCGCGGAACTCTTCGTACTTATCCCCCGTCTCGAAGTCGGAGGTGACGATCTTGTCAAAGAATCCGTCGTCCTCTCCCCCGTACTTTTTAACGAGCTCTTCCGCTAGGGTGAGCTTGCCTCTCGTGCCCGAGATGAACTTCACGCCGTCGCGCGCGAATTGGCTGAAATTGTTCTGCGAAGCGCAGCCGCAGACGTATATCTCCGCCTCGGGATTGAGTTTCAGGATGCGGGTGATCGCCTGACGGGACTTGCGTTCCGCCTCCGCGGTCACGGCGCAGGTGTTGACGACATAGACGTCGGCGACGTCACCCGCTTCGCACACGCGGAAACCGCCGTAATCGAGCACGGCGCGCATGGCGTCGGCGTCGTATTGATTGACCTTGCATCCCAAGGTGAGAAAAGCGACCGTGGGTTTATCTTTCATGATCCAATTCTCCCAAAGCGTTCAAAAGGAGGGCGCATCCGACGATGTCGGCGGTCTCCGCACGCAGCACGCGTCTGCCGAGAGTGACCGAACGGGCTCCCGCACGCACGGCGGCTTCGGCTTCCTCGGGAGTGAACCCTCCCTCGCTGCCCACGATGAGCGCGACCTTCCCCGCGCCGCGGACCGCGGCATCCGAGACGGTGACCGACTTCTCCTTTTCGTAGGCAAAACAAACGGTGTCGAACTCTTTCACGCGGGAGAGCACGTCGCGGAAAGTGACCGCGTCCTCCACCCTGCTCAACCACGGCGACCCGCACTGTTTTGCGGCTTCCAGCGCGATGCGGCAGGCTCTTGCGGCGTTGAACTTCTTCTCCACGGTATTCTCGGACACGAAAGGCACCACGACGTCCACACCGAGCTCCACCGCCTTTTGCACGACGAGGTCGAGCTTGGCGTTTTTGAGCAGCCCGGCAAACAGGGTGAGAGACACCGACTTGCTGTCCACCCTCACCTCGTTTTCCGTGTCGAGCACGGCTTCGCCGCCGTCTACGGAACGGATGACGCAATATCTCTCGACGCCGTCGTCGGCGCACACGATGACCTTATAGCCGGGCTTCATGCGGAGCACTCTGGTCATGTGCTCGAATTCCTCTCCGCGCACCCTGATCTCCGTCCCGACGATGTCCTCTTTGTTCACGAAAAACCGCCGAAGCTCCATGTCACCTCCCGAGCCTGAACGCGCACCAGTCGCCCTCGGCTCTCGCATCTCTGACTTCGAACCCCTGTGCTGCGAAAGCGGCTCTGACCTCGTCCGCCCTCTCGGCGATGATGCCGGAGACGATGAGTTCGCCGCCCGCGTTTATATGCGCGCCCACCGTGGGCGCAAGCCTCTTCAATATATCCGCCGTGAGATTTGCGAACACGAGGTCCGCCATTTCCGCACCGTAGGCGAGATCCGCCTGCTCTATGACGCAGTCCACGCCGTTTAGGGCGGCGTTCGCCTTCGCCGCTTCCACGGCTTGGGCGTCGATGTCGCACATATACACCGAGCGCGCGCCCGTAAGCGCCGCGGCGATGCCCAAAATGCCGCTACCGCACCCGACGTCGATGACGCTCTTGCCCGCGGCATCCGCCATCTCGAGGCACATCCTCGTGGTGGCGTGCTCCCCCGTGCCGAACGCCATGCCGGGGTCGAGCCGCATGACCTTCTCGCCCTCACGCGGCGAATACTTTATCCACGTGGGCACGACGGTGACGGCTTTCGTGACGATGGGCTTATAATATTTCTTCCACTCGTTCGCCCAATCCGCCTCGTCGATGCAAGAGGAAGAGATCTCGCCGTAAGCGACACCCATCTCCGCCATTTCGGCAAGACGCCTTTCGAGCGCGGGGAGGAACTCCGCGTCATCCTCGGAGGTGACGGCGGACACCTTGACCTCGCTGCCCGCAAGCAACAGTTCGTCGTCGACGTAGTCCCAAACCACATCGCTCCTGATGAGGTCCGCGAAGTCCTGCCTGTCGAGGATGCTTACCCCTTCCGCGCCCGCGTCGAACATGGCGCTCGCCACGAGGTCGGCGTTGTCGTGATCGGTTATGACAGTGATGAGCTTATACTTCATTTTGACAAAAAAGACGGTTTATCTGCCTGTCACGACAGATAAACCGCGTTTTACAGTTTTTCTCTGTACTCTTTCCTCTTGGGGAACTGCTTGGTCTCGAAGGCGGCATCCAGCCTGCGCATGAGATCCTTTTGCTCGCGTGTGAGGCTCTTGGGCACTTCGACCACCACCTTGACATAGAGGTCGCCGTTATCGGAGGAGCGCAGCTTTTTCACGCCGCAGTTTTTCATCCTGAACACCGTCCCCGACTGCGTGCCTTCGGGGATCTTGAGGTCCTGTGAACCTTTGAGGGTAGGGATGGCAAGGGTGCAGCCGAGCGCCGCCTCGGAGATGGTGACGGGCACTTCCAGCTGCAGATCGCTGCCCACGCGCTTGAACAGCTTGTGGGGCTTGACTGTGATCTCGACCACCAGCGAACCGCGTTCGCCGCCGTTCCTGCCGCCGTTGCCTTCTCCGCCGTAGGTGATGGTCTGTCCGTTGTCGATGCCTGCGGGCACGTTGATGGTGATCTCTCTTGCGCGCTCCACTCTGCCCTGTCCGCCGCAGCTCTTGCACGGCTCCGTGATTATCCTGCCCGTGCCTCTGCACGTCGGACAAACTCCCGTGCTGCTGAACTGCCCGAATGGGGTGCGCTGCACTTGCGTGACGCGTCCCGTCCCGCCGCAGTTTGTGCATTTCTTGAACGCCTTGCCGTCTTTTGCACCCGTGCCGCCGCAATCGGTGCAAGTCTCGACGCGACGCACGTTTACCTTCTTTTGCACGCCGAACGCCGCTTCCTCGAAAGTGAGGGTGAGCCCGACCCTGATGTCGGCGCCGCGCTGCGGAGCGTTGGCGTTTGCCCTGCGCGAGCCGCCTGCGCCGAAGCCGCTGAATATGGACGAGAAGATGTCGTCCATATCGAAGCCGAACCCCTGCGTCCCGTGTCCGCCGAAGCCTCCGAAACCGCCGAATCCGCCGTCCGCTCCGCCGCCCATGGGCCCGTTCTCGGAGCCGTAGGTGTCGTAAGCCGCGCGTTTCTGGGGGTCGGAAAGGACGTCGTAGGCGTGATTGATCTCCTTGAACTTCGCCTCGGCGTTTTTCTTTTCGGCGTCGCTTGCGCTCGCGTACATATCGGGGTGGTACTTTTTCGCGAGTTTGCGATAGGCGGATTTCAGCTCATCCGCGCTCGCGTTCTTTTCCACGCCCAAGATCTCGTAATAACTCTTGTCTGCCATATCTTCCTTCCGAAGGAGAGGTCTCCTCCGGTGCCCGCCGCGCGCCTGTCACGATGCGGCGGATATACCTCGGTGCAGGACGCACACAGCGCCCTGCACCGATAGGGTCTTTACATCGGGAAGGGTCTCCCTGCCCCGTCAGTCTTCCCAGCCGCCTTCGGGAGGAGTCATGTTGTCGTCGTTGACGACGCCGTCCGCTCCGCCCTGCGCGCCGCCTGCGGCGCTCGGGTCGAATCCCGCAGCCTTTGCCGCTTCTGCCGCCGCCTCGGGGTTCTCCTGATAGAACTTGGTGAAGATGGGGTCGCTAACCTTGCCGAGCTTTGCGACGATGTCCTTGACCGCCTCGTCCGTCTCCGCCTTCTCGAGGGCTTCACGCGCCTCTTTGACGGCGTCGTTGAGGGAGGTCTTGTCCGCGTCCGCGATCTTGTCGGAGTTGTCGCTCATGAACTTCTCGATGACGAAGATGAACTGCTCCGCATTATTCTTCGCCTCGACGAGGTTCTTGCGCTTCTCGTCCTCTTCGGCGTACTTCTCTGCGTCCTTGATGGCAGCCTCGATGTCGCTCTCGGAGAGGTTTGAAGATGCGGTGATGGTGATGGACTGCGACTTGTTGGTGCCCTTGTCCACCGCCTTGACGGACACTATGCCGTTGGCGTCGATGTCGAAGGTGACTTCGATCTGCGGCACTCCGCGGGGTGCGGGAGCGATGCCGGTGAGCTCGAATCTGCCCAGCGTCTTATTGTCGCGTGCGAACTTTCTCTCGCCCTGCAGCACGTGGATGTCCACAGAGGTCTGATGGTCTGCAGCTGTAGAGAAGATCTGCGACTTGCTGGTGGGGATGGTGGTGTTGCGGTCGATGAGTTTGGTGAACACGCCGCCCAAAGTCTCGATGCCGAGAGACAGAGGCGTGACGTCCAGAAGAAGCATATCCTTCACTTCGCCCGCGAGCACGCCCGCTTGGATGGCTGCGCCTATCGCGACGCACTCATCGGGGTTGATTCCCTTGTAAGGATCCTTGCCGATGAACTTCTTCACTGCCTCGTAGACTGCGGGGATACGCGTGGAGCCGCCCACCATGATGACCTTGGCGATGTCGCCGACGGACAGTCCCGCGTCCTTCAACGCCTGCTTTGTGGGGGTCATGGTCTTCTCGACGAGATCCTCGGTGAGGGAGTCGAACTTCGCTCTCGTGAGGTCCATATCGAGGTGCTTGGGGGTGCCGTTCGCCATCGTGATAAAAGGCAGCGAGATCTTGGCTTTGGTCACGCCGGAGAGGTCGATCTTCGCCTTTTCCGCCGCTTCCTTGATGCGCTGCATCGCCATCTTGTCCGAGGACAGATCCACGCCTTCCTTCGCTTTGAATTCGGACACGATCCAATCCATGACGCGCTTGTCGAAGTCGTCGCCGCCGAGACGGTTGTTGCCCGAGGTCGCCAGCACTTCGAAGACGCCGTCGCCCAGCTCCAAAACACTCACGTCGAACGTGCCGCCGCCGAGGTCGAAGATGAGCACTTTCTGCTGCTTGTTCTCATCCTTGTCGATGCCGTAGGCGAGAGCCGCCGCAGTGGGCTCGTTGATGATACGCTTGACTTCCAAGCCCGCGATCTTACCCGCGTCCTTGGTCGCCTGACGCTGCGAGTCGGTGAAGTAGGCGGGGACGGTGATGACCGCCTCGGTGACCTTCTCGCCGAGATATTTTTCCGCATCGTTCTTGAGCTTTGTGAGGATCATTGCGGAGATCTCCTGCGGAGTGTACTCTTTGCCTTCGATCTTCACTCTGTGATCGCTTCCCATCTCTCTCTTGATGGAGATGACGGTGTGCTCGGGGTTCGCGACCGCCTGACGCTTCGCGATCTCGCCCACCAGCCTCTCGCCGTCCTTGGCGAACGCCACGACGGACGGAGTGGTGCGCATACCCTCCGCATTGGGGATGACGACGGGTTCGCCGCCCTCCATGACTGCCATACAGCTATTGGTTGTTCCGAGGTCTATACCTATGATCTTTCCCATAACGGTTCTCCTTTCAAATCTTTATCTCGCCGCTTTCGCGGTGAATGTTTTCGTTATTATTTTGTGTTTTCGGAGGTTTATCTGTCGTTTTGTGACGTTCAACCCCCGACTTTGACGCTTGCGGGACGCAACACCTTGCCGTTCAGCGTATACCCTTTAGCCAGCACGGCAAGCACCTTGCCCTCGCTGCCTTCCGCCTTCTCGCGCTCCACCGCGGACATGACGTTGGCATCGAACTCCTTGCCTTCCGCCTCGATCTCTTTCAGACCGAAGGACTCCAGCGCGTCGAGGATCTGCCTCTCCATCATGTTGAAGCCGGTCAGCGCCGCCTCGTCGGTAAGATACTTGCGCGCGAGATCGCAGTTGTCCAGCACGGTCAGCATCTTCTCGATGACCATGGCTTTGCCCAGCGACTTCATCTCTTCCGAAAGCGCCGCATTGCGCTTGCGATAGTTGTCGAAGTCCGCCTGAAGGCGCATGGCAACGTTCTTTGCCGACACCGTTTCGGCGACACACTTGCCCACCTTCTCTTCCAGCGCCGCGATATACTCTTCGTCGCTCATGTTCTCGCGGTCGATGACGTCCTCTGCGGACGCGTTCTCCGCCGCGCTTTCCGCCACCGCTTCCTCTTCGGGAGCGGTTTGCTTTGCATTCTTGTCTTTGTTTTCCTTACTCTTCATTGTCGTTGTCCTTGTCGTCAAGCACCGTACCAAGTGCCTTCTTCATATAGTCGAGCACGCCGATGACTTTCTTATAGTCCATGCGCTCGGGCCCGATGACGCCCGCTCTGCCCACCACCTCGTCGCCAACCTTGTAGGCGGCTGTGATGATGGCGCATTTGTCCACGCCGCTGTCCTCTTTGCCTATGCGCACCGAGAACTCTATGCTGTCCTCGTCTCCCGCAAGCAGCTCGGACACGCTGTCGTGATCGGAGATGACGGCGAGGAAGTTTTTGGCGTCCTCGACGTTGTTGTACTCGGGATAGTCCAGCATCTTGAGCGCGCCCTCGACCACGACGTCGTCGCCGTGCTCCGCCATATAGGTCTGGATGACGGCGAGCACCGCGTCGAATATCTCGCGGAACCCGTCCGACTCCGCATTGAGCTCGCGGTCAAGATCCATACCCTCCAGCTCCCCTATCGTCCTGCCCGCAAACACGTTGTTGAGCATGCGGGTGGCGGTGTCGAGATACTCATGCTGGACGTCTGCGACTTCGATGGTCTTGTCGGCGATGATGCCGCCGTCCGTCACGATGAGCACCAGCGCCGTGCCGCCCTTGAGTGGCACCAGCTTGATCTCGTCGATCATCACGCTGCCGCCGCGGTTGGACACGAAAAAGGAGGTGTAGTTCGTGACGTCGCTGATTATCTCCGCCGCGCGCTTGGAGATGTCGCGCACCTCGGAGAGCTTGTCGGCGAATCTGCTGCGTATGAACGCCGTCTCGGCATCGGTGAGCGCGCCCTCCCCCGTGTGCTCGATGTTGCCGACATAGAGCTGATAGGCGGGCTTCAAAGGCACACGCCCCGCGGAGGTGTGCGGCTGATCCACATAGCCGAGCGCCTCGAGTGCGCTGAGCTCCGCCCTGATGGTCGCCGAGCTGACCTCGGGCATGTAGCCCTTCTGGATGTCGGCGCTGGACACGGGCTGCCCCGTCGCGATGTAGACATCGACGAGCGCATGCAGGATCTTCTTTTTTCTTTCGCTCAGTTCCTTGCTCATAGCGTCCTCTTTCGCCATCGGAGTGCTAGCACTCAATCACTCCGACTGCTAACAGTATATTTCTTTGTCTGCCAAATGTCAACGGTTTTGAGACAAAATGACGCAATTTTTTTATAGCGCACAACGGAACGTCTAAAAACAGCTTTACATTACACCATAAACATAATATTAAATCGCACACAAAGTCCGACTTGACTTGTTCGGAGTGTACCTGAACCCGACGCACACTCTTTCAAAGACGTTCTTACGTGCACCCCGAACGTGACGTCGCCTAACCCGACGTTATCTGATTCGGAGTGGAGCCTCGTCGCAATCCGCGCGTAATCGTCGCCCTACGCCGCTCTGCGGCGGTCGGCTTGTCTGCCGCGCGATTGCTCCTCTTCGCGTCGTGAAAATGCGGAGACGCTCGCTTCGCTCCTCGTTCCTGCGGAACTGTCGCGAAGCTCGCTCATTTTCACTCCGCGTGTATGAAAGCGGATAAAAGCGGATAAAAGTGCCCGAACCGAAGGTCCAGCGATTGCTGCGCTCCGCACCAATCGCGTCGTGCCGCACCGAAGGTATAGCGATTGCTACGCAAAGCGTCAATCGCGTCAGCGTCAGGTAAGAATCCGCCCACGGCGTACAAGAAAACCCGCTGATTCCGCGGAGCAAAAATCAGAGAGCAACGCGATAGTTTCGGAGTAACGCGGAGAAACGCGAAGTGGGGCGAACGTCCGCATTTTTGCGACGCGTTAACACAGCCGCAGGCACATACGGGGGCCCCGCCGAAAGTATTTTCGGTGGGGCATAAACGCAAACACCCCCGCAAATCTTTGCGGGGGTGTTGCTCATGATGCCTTGCGCGAAACAGGCGGCGCGAGCCGCCCACATCGCAAAAGGGAAATGAGTGAGCGGCGGATAGTTTTCGAGCAGAGCGAGAAAACGCGGAGCAAGCGAACGTCTCGCATTTACCTTTTGCGGAAACACAGCCGCAGGCATAAACGCAAACACCCCCGCAAATCTTTGCGGGGGTGTTGCTCATGATGCCTTGCGGCTGTGTGGAGCTGGTGGGCGGATTCGAACCGCCGACCTATTCATTACGAGTGAATCGCTCTGCCTGCTGAGCCACACCAGCTTACCGTGCTTTCGGATTATAGCAAACCCACACGGAAAAATCAACGGATTTGACACAATTTGCGATACAAACCGCCATGAACGCTCAAAACGCCCGACGAGTTCAGCCTTTCAGGACGTCGTAGCACATATCGGGCGAGTCGGACATGATGCAATCGGCGCCGACGGATTGGAGATATTCCACGTCATCGGACTCGTTGATGGTCCAGAACTGCACCGCGATGTTGTATTTGTGCGCGTACTCGATGAGCCCTTTCGTACCGAGGAAACTTATCGTCTTGCTGTACGGGATCTGCAGCGCGCAATAGCCCACTCCCCTCTTCGAAAGGTCTGCGCCGGTGAGATAGGCGAACCAGAAGTCGAGCACCTCGCAGATGGAGGAGGAGCGGAGCATATCGGGATAGTTCTCGTCCACGTAGTCGGTGACGTTCTGATTGAAGGTGCCGAACACCACGTCTTCGAGTATGCCGTACTCGACAAGGGTGTCATAGAGGATATCGGCGGCTTTTTCGCCCAGCTTACCGCTGTTCTTGATCTCGATGATATAGCGGAATTTGCCGAACTCGGCGGGAGCGGCAGCCGTCGCCTCGTCGGAGCTCATATAATCCAACACCTCTTCGAGGGTGCAGACGCGGAGGTCCTGCGCCGTGATGTCGGCGGCAGCGAGGTCGCGGAAGGGATACTCGCCGTCCAGCTCGAAGTTGTAGCCCATATTGAGCTCACGAAGCTGCTCGAGGGTGTAGTCCTCGGGGCGGGCGTCCTTTACGCCGAAGACCTGACGGGAGTTGGATGTGCGGTCGAGGGTGTGGTCGTGCAAAAGGATGAGCTCGCCGTCCTTGGTGATGTGGAGGTCGAACTCCCAGATGTCCACGGTATACCCGCCCGTGGTCGCCTCCTCGATGCCGAGTTTGAAGGCGTTGAGGGTGTTCTCGGGTGCGACTATGCTGCCCGCGCGATGGGCGGACACCATGGCGACGTCATCCGCGATGTAAGGATTGGTGACGCCTTCGAAGTAGTGCTTTTCGATGTCGCAATCCGCGATGCCGATGACGCAGCAGCTCACCCCGAAGAAGAGGATGAATAACCCCAGCATCACACCGAACAAAACTTTATATTTCTTTTTCATAGCGATAAAGTGTCTATCCGCGCATTATGCGCTCTCCCCAGCAACGTGCGGGAAGCGCATCATTCCGCATCCTCTGCGGGAGCGGGCACGTAGTTTTTGCCGAAGCACTTGAAGTGGCTGAAGCGGAAGATGACCGCCTCGCGCGCGAACATCATGCACACGAACGCGATGGTGCCGCCCATAAGCACGTCGGAGAAGAAGTGAGCCCCGACGACGATGCGGCTGATCGCGACGATGCCGGTGAACAGGACGGGGAAGATCCAGCAAAGAGCGCGGAGCCCCTTGTTCCGGGTGCCGAGGACGTCGGGGAGCATGATGAGCGCGTAGGTCATACCCGCGGCGCAGGTGTGCCCCGAGGGGAAGGACTTGAAGGCGTCGGTCACGCCGTAGGCGCTCTCGAAAGCGGCGGAGAGCTCCTCGGGCTGACTGCCGCGGGACTCATACCAGTTTTGGAAATTGGCAAAGCCGCCCATCGCCTGCCCCACGTCGCTGTTCATGGCGCGGTAGCGCATCCTGCCGACGGGGTCCTTGATTATCATGATAAGGACGTTCGCCACCACAGCCATGATGATGAAGGCGATGACGAATTTCATGAGCTTTTTCAGCGTATCGTCCTTGATGCGCAGGAAAGCCGCCGTCACGACGCCCGAGGTCATCAGCGCGCAGATGACGGCAATGACAGTCATCACGGTCTCGAGATAGGTGTCTTCTGCGTGCGCGTGCTCGCCGATGTAGCCGAACATATCGTCAAAGAAGAACCAGAACGCCACCACCGAGCCCGCAAACAGCAGCGCGCAAATGATCTCGCGCATGGGGCGGAGCTTCAGGGTGCGCCAGATGTAGAGCATGAGCAGCACCACGCACACGCCCGCGATGACGTAGATGGGCGAGGAGCCGAACACCTCGAAAGTGACGCCGAACACGTCGTGGGAGAGATATTCGCCGTCCGCGAGCGCGTCCTTGGTGAGGATGTCGCTGACCTCGAGGTCGGTGAAAGACGCGGCGATGAGCAGACCCGCAAACACCGCGACAAAGAGCACGACGGCGATGACCACCCTGCTCTTCTCGGAAAGTTTGGAAAAGATCATAATTGTCCCTCGCATTATTTAATGCTTTTTTAATATGATAACACAAGTGTGATTACACTTCAAGTGTTGATCAAATAAACACCGTGATTTATAACTCCGAAACAAACGGGGACGGGACTTAACCCCACCGAAAATACTTTCGGCGGGGACCCCGGCTTGACCCCGTCCCCATTAGTTTCAATACGTTCCTGCTTCGGGCGTGTTGACGAGCAGCTTGATAGAGCGTATTTGAATACGATGAAACCTCTTTCGAAGACGGTCTTACGCGCCGCTCAGCCAAGCGTTCACAGGCGGCGCAGCCGCCGCTTGAACGCCGCGGCGCGAAATGCGACCTCGCAAGCCAGATGAAACATTAAGTAGACACGGGCGCCGTGCGCGTCGAGTCGCCTTCCTCTCCCCGCGAGCGACGTTCAGTTTATACTGTTCGCCGCTCGATTATCTCTATGCGAGATTCAAACTTTATCAAAAGAACGAAAAGTATATCCCGCATTTTAGGAGGATTGTCCCCTATTCCGAGTGGGGGAGGAAAGCCCGAAGGGAAGGAGGGGGAACAATACTCCCATGTCAGGGGACGTGCACCCTATCCCGCAGGAAGGGGGTAAGCAACACTCCCATGCCAGGAACGTGTACCCTATCCCACGCTTGAGCACGCCGCACTCTCTGCGCGGGTGTTGTATCCCCCTTTTATGTGGGAAAAAATCAAAAGACAGCACATCTGTGCTGTCTGTTGATTGGTACCCCTATTGAGGGAAGACATAAAAAAACACCGAGCATTCGGTGTTTTTTCATTGGTACCCCTATTGAGGGAAGACATAAAAAAACACCGAGTATTCGGTGTTTTTTCATTGGTACCCTTATTGAGGGAAGACATGAAAAAACACCGAGCATTCGGTGTTTTTTCATTGGTACCCTCATGGGGAATCGAACCCCAGATTCCGCCGTGAGAGGGCGACGTCTTAACCGCTTGACCATGAGGGCGTACCGCGTTTGCTTTGTGATAATAGCATAAAAAACTCTTGCGCGCAAGCGGATTGCGCGCTATTTTTCAAATTCGTGCACTTTTTCTTTTTTGCTGCCGCCCTCCTTATGTGGAACGCATTGAAACAAACGGGGACGGGGAAAATCCTTGATTTTTCGCGTGGGGTGTAAGTTATCCCGGGATGACGCGGGTGACGCGCTGGGAGGTGACCTCTGACCCGCCTTTGAAGTGGTAGACGGTGAGGGTGCCGGAGGTGAGGGCGATGGCGATGAAGTCGCCAGTGGTCTTGTCAAAGCCCTCGGGAGCGTCGATGAACACGAGGTCGTCGCCGAGGCCGGGGTCGTCGAAATCGGTGGAACCGCTGCTGTAGTAGCCGAGGGCGTAGGGGAACTGGTCGCCGTAGAGGCGGACTATCTCGCGGCAGACATTGGCGGGAGTGACTTCGATTGCGGACTCGACGTTGTCGCCTACGGAGTCGTTCTCGCTGCCGACGCTGTCGGAGCCCTGTCTTGCGCGGAGGTCGATGATGACGGAAGTCGCCCATGCGGCAACGTCCTGCGTATAGACGGTGTCTGCGGCCTGCTGCGCGTCGTCGATGTAGTGGATGGTGACGGGCACGACGATGGAAGCGAGGATCGCCATGACGGCAATGACGACAAGAAGCTCCACCAAGGTGAAGCCGCGCTTTTTGATGGGCGATGTCGTCGTGCGAAGTGTCATGTGATCACGTTAAAGGTTCAAATTACTCCCACTCGCCGCCGTTGAAACGGAGGTGGAACCCCTCCACCGTCACACCTGCGGGACGCGCGAAAGTCTTGGACTGCGCAATGGCGCTGCCGTCGTCTTCCGTTTGGGTGTGGGTGACGGTGACGGTGATGGTGCCCGCAGCCTCGTCAAACTCCAGCGAAAGCATGGTGCCATCGGAGGCATCGATGTTGTCGCGGTCGAGGATGGCGATGGCTGTCGCGGCATTGATTGCAAGCGGCTCCGTCGCATCGGGATCGTACTTGCCCACCACGGAAAGGACGCCCGTCTCGATGCTGCTCATGACGGAGCGCACCTCGACACGCGCCGCCTCGACGCGCGCCTCCCCCACAAAATGCAAAGTGGTGGGCACGATGATGGCGGCAAGCACGCCGATGATGGCGATGACCACGATGAGCTCCACAAGGGTGAACCCGCGGCGGGCATATCTCGATTTTGCTCTCACTTCCCTTCCCCTTTCACAACGCCCCAAGCACAACCCGATGCGGGTTGTGCTTGAAGCCTTTGATCAAATGCTGCGGGCGTTATGCCCGATGAAGATGTTTTTATTCGCCTTAGCCTTCCGAGGCTGCTGGAGGAGTGGTGATGTCAATATCCTCCGCAATAGTAACGGTCGTCCCATTGCCAGTAAGAGTAATGGCGGTGCCGGGACCATCGCCATCGGCATCATAGCTGTTACCGGTCACGATAACGAGATCGCCGACGGGAAGAGTTTGGGGAGCATCACCATTTTCAATGGACATTTGAATGTTATTGTCGGTTGTGTTGAGCGTAATAGTGATGTCATTTTCCGAAGAGGTCACACCGGCTTCCTCAAGAATTGACTTTATGTCCAACGCGGAAATGTAGCCCTGCTTTCTCGCCAATGCAGTCATGCCGTTGTTGATGGAATCGCGAACGCGAACAAGCTGCTCATTTGCCGCTTCTACTCTACCCTCGTTGACGAAGTGGAGCGTGGTGGGGACGATGATCGCAGCCAGCACGCCGATGATGGCGATGACGACGATCAGCTCGACGAGCGTGAAGCCCTTCTTGCTTTTCCTGAAAAGTTTGCTCATAATCTTTCCTCCATTCTATGAGTTTTTGATGTTATATGAAAGCGCAAGTCTTGCGCATTTCACCGGTTTTATATGTCATTTTCGTGCAATAAAGCCCTTGTTTTGCACTAGTTTGCGAGTCTGCCCACACGCACGGAGCGTTGTGCTCTCGCCTGCGGGATAGGGTGCAGTCCACTGACATGGGAGTATTGTTTACACCCCTTGCTGCGGGTTAGGGTGTAGTCCCCTGACATTGGAGTATTGTTCCCCCTCCTCCCCTTCGGGACTCCTCCCCCACTCGGAAAGAGTTCAGTCCTCCTAAAATGCGGGATAAATTTCTCGTCCTTTTGACAAAGTTTTATCTCGCATGGAGATAATCGAGCGGCGAACAGTACCGACCGAACGTCGCTCGTGGGGCGAGGAGGGCGACTCGACGCGCACAGCGCCCGTGTCTGCTTAATTATCCGTCCGGCTTGCGAGGTCGCATTTCGCGCCGCGACTTTCAAGAGGGCTGCG
>CALWAF010000022.1 GCA_944372795.1 uncultured Clostridia bacterium
CGGGGACCCCGAGATTGCCCCAGCCGAAAATCAGAGATTTTCGCCCGGGGACCCCGAGATTGTGACCACGACCGAAAATCGGAGATTTTAGCCCTAGGGCGCGCTTCGACCCGTCGTGCCTGCGAGCGTCGGGACAAAAAAACCGACGTCCCGAAAGACGCCGGCAAACCGCGCCATAGGCGCGCAGATCTTTGTTGCCGTCGTCTTGCACTCCGAAAACTCATCGTTTGGGACGATTCGATTATACCACTGCGGCACCGATTGTCAAGCGCCGCGAAGCGTTTCGCCGTTTGCGAGCCGCAGGTCACAGCAGACTCATAAACAACGACGTGATGAGGAGGAAGACGGGGTTCCCCGCGACCTCCGCTTTCACCGCTTCCGCGTCCACGGAGGACGCGTCGGTCACATAGTCCATGGCGGCGACCTTGCGTATGCCGTCCATATGCGCATACGCCTCGTCTATCTTCTCCCCTATGGCGGAGACTGCGACGGAGGGCAACGGTTCGCCCACCATAACGTCGGCGGCTGCCACCGCCTCCGCCGCGATGCGCGACACTTCCGCCCGCCACTCTGCGGTGTACGGTCCGGACAGATCCACCGTGATCTCCACCTCGGGCAAGCCTTCCTCACGCAGCAATTCGTTGATCGCCCCCGCGAAGTCGAGCACCAGCCCGGACATCACGCGCAGCCTGTTCGCTCCGTTCTCGGGATCGAGGGTATATCTCCTCCACGCGTTGTCGAAGGCGCTGTCGAACATCTCGGTGAGCAGCACCGCGAGCATGGCGGTAAGGGAATCCGTCAGCTCCGCCTCGCCGCCCTCTTCGGGCATGAGCGCCATCAACGCCGCAAGATACAGGGCAACGTTCTTATATCTGTCGCCTTCCTCGCCGATGCGTTTGAGCTCCGCCTTCAGATCCTCGGCGGACACGGCGTCGGCAAAGGATGCAGTAAGCTCCGCCGCGAGGATATAGCCGTTGATCTCTGCAAGCGCCTCGTCCTCTTCCGCCGCGAACGCTTTCAGCTTGCGGATGAAGGAATAGTCGTAATTCTCGTCCTCTCCCCTCTCGTAGACGACGGCGCACGCCGCCTCGATGTAGGAAAGCAACAGGGGCAACTCATCTACATATGAGCTCAAATATCCCAGCGATCCGATGATGTCGTGCACGGAATCCACGGGCAGGGAGAATCCGTCGAAACTCTCCTTCACGGCGGAAAGAGCTGCTTTCACCTGCGCGAGTTTCTCCGCCGTCATGGTCGCCGAAAGTTTATCCAGCCCGGAGAGCACGCCGTCCAGCCACACCAACATTTCGTTGTCCGAGACGTCGGCAAGCGCGCCCGATCCGTCCGCCGCGCTCTGCAACAGCGAGGTGAGACCCTCGCCCGCAGCGCCCGTGCCGAGGGTCTGCTCGGTGTCGAAGGCGAACTCGAACAGCGTACGCAGCCCGTCCTCCGCCTCGTCAAGCGACGCGAGCACGCCGACGAAGTTATCCACGCATTCCTCGCGGGTATCCCCCAAGGCTGCGGTCACTCTCTCCACCCGCTCGCGTGCCGCGGCGATGTCCTGCTGACCGCCGCCGATCACCATCCCTTCCAATCTGCCCAGCTCGGCTGCGACGTCGTAGTAGCCGGGGAGGATGTCCGTCATGAGCTTGCGCAGCAGCCCCATCCCCAGCTCGCCGATGTCGGCGGAAGTGAATCCCACCGCGGCGACAAAGTCGAGCACTGTGTCGAAGTTGTCGCTGACGCCCGAGAGCATCGCCTTCCCCTCGTCGGTGACGGCGAACTCCGCCACGAAACGTATCTTTGCCGTGGCAAGGGAGGACGCGTCCAGCGCTTCGGCGATCTCCTCCGTCCACAGCTTCGCCTCCACATAGCTCCCGCAGTCGGGCAGCTCTATGATCTCCTCGTCGGAAAGGTCGGTGCGCCAACCCTCTCCGAGAGCGGCAAGCACGTTCACCCTGAACTGCGCGACGGCGTCCGCCCTCTCTTCCTCGGGGATGGGAGCGGGCGGCTTTTTGTTGCACGCCGAAAGCGCCGCCGCAGAAAGCACGGCGAACACCATGACGAGCAGCACCGCCACCGCCCTTGCCGTACTGCGGCAGGATATGCCCGACTTTGCAAAGCCTTTCATCACGACCTCCTCATTCCGTAGCCTCGTCCGAACCCGAACACGACGGGGACGAGGGTGTAAGCCGCAGCGACGGCAAGTCCCGCCGCCACCGCCGCGCCCGCATTATACATAAATCCGAAATACAGCCCGAACATCCGAAGGGCATTTATCAGACACATCGCCGCAAGCGCGCTGACGGGCAGCGCGAAGAGGAATGCGCTCGCCGCCGAAAGCGCGTGCGCGAAGGTCTCTGCAAGGAGCAACCCTCGCTTTGACAGTCCCGCGCAAAGCAGCGTACTGCGCGTCCCCTCGGTGTGTGCTCTGCCCGCAAAGACCTGCGCCACCGCCACCGCGAACGCAAGCAGCGTGAGCACGAACGCGAGCGCCGCGATGAGGTCGAAGACGTTGCCCAGCGACTTGGTGTCCCACTCGTACGCTTCGAGTGCGGGCAAGGCGTAATAGTTGCGGTCAGCAAAAACGGAACGGACCTCGTCCGCCACCTCGCCGACATCGCCGTCCGCCGTCAGCACCACGGTGTCGGGCGACAGCCCGAAAGCCGCGTTCAACGCCTCGGAAGACACGATGACGTACGCGCCGTTGAAGAGGTTGTGCCTGACCAGCGCGCCCACCTCGAACTCGCGTGACACGCCGTCCACGGTGAGTGCGACGGAGCTTCCGACGTCTATGCCGTACAGCTCGCGCATGGAATAGTCCAACACAAGTTTGCCCTCCGCAAGGGCTGCATCCGCGTCCTCGCGCGACGTGATCCATTCAAAATCCGCAAGGTCAAGCGCATCCGCGCTGCCCAAAATGTTGACGGAGTGCTCGTCCTGCCCCTCCGCGGAAAGATCCGCCTGCCGCCACACCATGAGATGCGCGCCGTCCACGCCCTCGATGGCGGTGAATTCCGCCGTGTCCACGGAGGAAGAAACGTTGGTGACGAGGATCATCCGCCTGAACTCCGCCGTGAACCCCGAGAACACCGAGGTGGTCAGCGCCCACGCCGTGAACAGGAGCATGGACACCGTCATCCCGACGGCAAGAATGCGGGAGGCGGAGGCTACCCTTCTCTCCCTCACTGCGGCGTAACCGGCGGTGAGCACGGACGCGTTGCGCGAGTGCGTGAGGAGCTTGCCAGCAAGCCTGGCAATAAGAGGCGCGGCGAGCCCAGCGCACGCGACGACAAGCACGAGATCTACGGCAGAGAGCGCCCCCTTTGCGCCGGGAACGACGTTCTCGACGATGAGCAGCACCGCAGTCAGCGCAAACATAACAAAGGAAAGCACGGTCACGAGCCTCCCCTTGTCGGGCGCCCCGTGCAGATTTTCGCGCGCGGTGGATGCGAACACCTTGACGAGAGGATAAAGCGACGCGACAAACGCGGCTGCTCCGCCCGCTGCCGCCGCAGCGACCAGCAACGCTCCGTCCACCGAAAACGCCGAAAGCGAGGACAGCACTATGCGCAGCATCAGCGCGAATACGCCCACCGCAAGCGCGGCTCCGACGGCAGCGCCCGTCACACAGACCACCGCGCTCTCGATGGAAAAGACGGCGAGGATGCGCTTCTTCGTCGCACCGACGAGCGCGAGCCGTGCGGCGTTCGCGCGCCTTGCGCGTATGCCCGACGTGAACACCAGCACCACGCCCACCAGCGCGAGCAACGCCACCGCCGCCCCCGCGATGGTCACGGGAGCCGCAAGGTTATTTGCCCTCGTGGAGATATAGCCGAGGTCAAGACACTCCGCGACGGTGAGCGCGGAATACTCGGGCATCGCCGCGATCCTCTCGCGCAGCTCCCCGACGTCCGTCCCCTCCGACGCGGACACGAAAATCTCGTTGTACACGGTGCCGCCGCTTATCATCACGGAGGAAACGCGCTCGGCGTGACCCAGCACCGTATAAGGCGAATCGGCGGCGAAACAGCCCGTGTTCTCCGCCACCGCCGCGACATAGAAATTGACGCTCCGTCCCGCCGAAGTCATCCCGCGGACGGACAGCCTGTCGCCCACGCGCAGACCGAAGTGTTCCGCCATGGCGCGCGAAACGACGACGTAATCGACATTGGCGTCCATGAGGGAAAGGTCGCCCTCTGCGACTTCCACTCCGCCCAGAGCCGTGACGTCCCCGCCGCCGAACCCGCGCAGACGGACGTACTCGTCCTCGCCGCCCGTCCTCTCCGCCTGCGCGTAGACGGACACCGTTGCGACCACTTCCTCCACGCCTTCGACATCGTAAAGCGGCTCGACGAAGGCTATCCTGTCGCCGCCGCTCTTTGCATATATCATAAGGTCGCTGTCGCCGAAATCGGCGGTTTCAACATCAAAAACGTAATTATAAACCGCGTCTTTGAACGAAAACATGCAGAAAAACATTGCCACCGCGACCGCGATCGCAATGACGGATGCCAGCGTGCCCAGAGGCTTCGCTTTTATGTTTTTCAGCGCGAGCCAAAGCGTCATTTCACAACGACTCCGTCCGAGATCTCCACCCTGCGCGACGCGTATGCGGCGTGCGCGGCGGAGTGCGTGACCATCACGAGCGCCACGCCCTTTTCGCGGTTGATGCGCCCGAGCAGCTCCATCACCTGACGTCCCCTCTCACGGTCGAGAGAGCCCGTGGGCTCGTCAAGGAAGATGACCTTGGGGTCGGTGGCAAGGGCGCGGGCGAGCGCCACGCGCTGCTGCTCGCCGCCCGAGAGCTGCCTCGGCAGATTGTTCAGTCTCTCCCCCACTCCCAGAAACTCGCACACATCGAGGGCGATGTCCCTGCACTCCTTCTCCTTCTTGCCATCGAGGCGCAGGGGGAGGATGATGTTCTCGTAGGCGGTGAGATGGGGCACGAGATTGTCGAACTGATAGACGAAAGACACCTCTCGTCTGCGCATGGCGGCGAGCTCCTCGTCAGAGACGGAGGCAAGATCGCGCCCGAGCAGCTCCACACTCCCCGCGGTGGGCTTGTCTATGCCCGCGAGGATGTAAAGAAGCGTGGACTTTCCGGAGCCGGACTCCCCCAGCACCGCGACGAACTCGCCGTCCTCGACGGCTATATCCACTCCCTTCAACACCTCGGCGGTCACGTCGCCTACGGTGTAGGACTTCCTGATGTCTTTGGCTTGGAGAACGAAAGATCCCATAGTCACCTCTATGCCCTATCATTTTAACATACGCGCGCGCGTAACTCAACCCAAACTTTGCCCTTGTCCTTTTGATAAAAGAATGCGCCGCCCTCCGAAAACACGGGCGCGGGGATTTGCAAAATCCCGCCGAAGTGCTATGATGTAGATATGGACGAAAGACGTTTCGGATGCGACATCGACCGCGAGATCGCGCGGCACGAGAGCGGCGGAGAAAAACTCCGTCTGCTCCTGCACGTCTGCTGCGGTCCGTGCGCCGCGGGAGTGCTCCCCCGCGTCGCACCGCACTTCGACGTCACCCTGTTCTTCTATGATCCCAACATTTTGCCGAAAACGGAGTTCATCCGACGCCTTGACACACTTAAACAGCTTCTTATGCACTTTCCCGACGTGGGGCTCATCGTGCCCGAGCAAAGTGCGGATGAGTTTTTTGCCGTCGCGCGGGGTATGGAGGCTCTCCCCGAAGGGGGAGAAAGATGCTCGGCGTGCTTCGCGCTGCGCCTGAAACGGACGGCGGAGTTTCTTTCGGAGCACAGTGGGGAATACGACGCTTTCGCCACCACCCTCACCGTGAGCCCGCGCAAGAACGCTGCCCTCATCAACACCGTGGGCGCGAAAGTGGCGGAAGAGTGCGGCGTGGGTTATCTCACCTCCGACTTCAAAAAACACGACGGTTGGCTCACCTCGGTGCGCTTGTGCCGGGAGCTGGGGCTCTACCGCCAGCACTACTGCGGCTGCGGCTTCCCCGACGGCATCCCGCACGAATGAATGCAAAACAAAGACCCCTGACGCAAGTCAGGGGTCTTTTTTCTCACAAGATGCGGCGGCTCCATGCCATCTCACCGCACGGGTGCCGCCAAAGGCTCACTTGAAATATTTGTCCTCGATGTCGGCGATCATATCCAGACGGCGCTGATGTCTGCCGCCCTCATATTCCGCCTCGAACCACGCCGTCACGATGTCGCGCGCCTCGTCGGGAGTGACCACCCTGCCGCCGAGAGCGATGATGTTGGCGTTGTTGTGACGCTTGGTCATCTCCGCCATGAAGGTGTTGGTGACGACGGCGGCGCGAATGCCCCTGACCTTGTTTGCCGAGATAGAGATGCCGATGCCCGTGCCGCACATCAGCACGCCCGCATCACACTCGCCCGAAGCCACCGCTTCGGCGACTTTGAGCCCGAAGACGGGATAATCCACCGACTCGTCGGTGTAGGTGCCGAGGTCGACGACCTCTGCGCCCAGCGCTTCTAGGGTCTCTTTGACCGCGGGTTTGAGGACGATACCGCCGTGATCGCATCCGATTGCAACTTTCATAAATTCACCCCTTTTGGTTGATAAGTTAATTATACTCCACTCCCCCGCCCTATGCAAGAGGGAATTTCCCTCCCCGCACAAATAACGTGCACTTGTGGGGGTATTATACCCCCACACCCCCACGTTGTCGCGGGACGTGAAATAAATGGCTGTCATGCGTGAAATGACACAATAGTCAGCCGTGCGCTAGCACCCCCACACCCCCATACTATTGCGGGACGTGAGTTAAAAAGATGCCGTGTTGGAGTAAAGCGTCTGTTTTACGTAAACTCCGCACGTGACGTCGCTTGAGCACGACGCGCCCTCCGAGCGGGTGTTGCATGAGCTCGCGTAAAACTCCGAAACAAACGGGGACGGGGTAAAAATGTTCAATCTCGGACGAATCTGTCCGAGTTGAACATTTGCGCCCCCATGCCCCACAGGCGGGGGACCCCGGCTTGACCCCGTCCCCGTTAGTTTCAATGCGTTCCTGTTTCGGATACGTTGACGAATAGCTTGATAGAGCGTCTTTGAACACGACGAAACCTTTTTCGAAGACGAAATCACGCGCCGCTCACTCAAACTTGCACAGCGGGCGTTTGCGCCCGCTCTTGCAAGTCGCGGCGCGCTCCGCGACCTCGCAAGCTAGACGGATAATTAAGTAGACACGGGCGTAGTGCGCGTCGAGTCGCCTTCCTCTCCCCGCGCGCGATGTTCGGTCAGTACTGTTCGCCGCTTGATTATCTCTATGCGAGATTCAAACTTTATCAAAATGACGAAAAGTATATCCCGCATTTTAGGAGGATCGCACTCTTCACGAGCGGGGGAGGAAAGCCCGAAGGGAAGGAGGGGGAACAGCATTCCCCGCGAGACGTGCACCCTATTTCGCGTTTGAGCACGACGCGCCCTCCGAGCGGGTGTTGCATGAGCTCGCGTAAAACTCCGAAACAAACGGGGACGGGGTAAAAATGTTCAATCTCGGACGAATCTGTCCGAGTTGAACATTTGCGCCCCCATGCCCCACAGGC
This sequence comes from uncultured Clostridia bacterium, assembly GCA_944372795.1. Classification (GTDB taxonomy): domain Bacteria; phylum Bacillota; class Clostridia; order Christensenellales; family CAG-917; genus Limadaptatus. The sequence continues at coordinate 7,565 of CALWAF010000022.1, forward strand.
GGGGACCCCGGCTTTACCCCGTCCCCGTTGGTTTCAATGCGTTCCTTTTTCGGGCGAGTTGACGAATAGCTTGATAGAGCGCACCTGAACACGACGCACACTCTTGCGAAGACGGAATTACGCGCCGCTCACCCAAGCGTTCACAGGCGGCGCAACTGCCGCTTGAACGCCGCGGCAATTCGGGGTCCCCGCCGAAAGTATTTTCGGTGGGGTAAAGACGTGCGACCTCGCAAGCTAGACGGATAATTAAGTAGACACGGGCGTAGTGCGCGTCGAGTCGCCTTCCTCTCCCCGCGAGCGACGTTTAGTTTATACTGTTCGCCGCTCGATTATCTCTATGCGAGATTCCAACTTTATCAAAAAGGACGAAAAGCATATCCCGCATTTTAGGAGGACTGAACTCTTCACGAGTGGGGGAGGAAAGCCCGAATGGGGCTCCCCGCAAAATCGCCGCTGGCAATTTTGTGGGGTCCCCGGAAGGAGGGGGAACAGCATTCCCCGCGAGACGGAAACTCTGTTCTCGCCTTTGAGCATGACGTTGCCTCGGTGCTTACTCCATATTACGCTGACGCTCTCATTTAGATGAGATGCGCGCGCCGAATACTCTATCAACTAAACGGCGATATTTAGATGAAGAACAAGGAAAAGGCACCCTTGCAAGGGGTTAGCGTACTTTTCGTACGTGCCCCGCCGCAAGGATGCCTTTGACGAAGTTATTCGCTAAATAGCGCCGTTTAGCGGATGCCGATGATGGGCGGCTGCCCATGCTTACTCACAGCCGCAGGCGCGTCATAGGTCGCAGGCTCGATGTCGGCAGCGGGAGCGGGCTCGAATACGGGCGCGGGGGCTGCGGCGACGGGAGCGACGACGGGAGGCTCGGGCATGATGGAGTCGATGGGCGCGACCTCAACGGGCACGGGATCGGGCGCACGGTGCAGTTTGACGAGCACGCCGATGAGGATCGCCAGTGCGAGGATGAGGATGAGCGCCGCCGCGATGAGCGGGATTATCCACCAATTGAACCCGGGCGCGGAGCTGTTGACGAAGATGAGGTTGGAGACATAGTCGGTGGTGTAGACGATGTTCCCGCCCTCGATCCTGAACTCGGGGTCGAGCTCCGACAGAGGCGCGAGCTTGCCGGACGCGGTGACGTAGTAGACATCGAATCCTGCCGCGACGCCGTCGGGGATACGCGCGGTGACGGTGACCTTTTCGGAGAGACCGGATGTGTGGTTGCCGCCCGCAGAGAGGGCGACGCGCACGATGCCGGAGGTGGAGAGCACCTCGTCCTCACCGGCGAGAGCCGCGACGTTCTGATCGATGATGTTCCAATAGTTGCCGTTGGGCGACACCGTGGTGTCGGAGAGCACGTAGTTGGTGGCGACGGGGTTCGTGAAGGACACGGTGGCGTAGGTGACGCCGTCCTTGACGAAGGAGACCTCGCTGACCACGATCCTGATGGTGCCCGTAGTGTTGCCGCTGACGGTGTAGTTGGGATCGGTGCTGCTGATGGTGTAGGTGTAGATGCCGGGGGTCTTGGGCGTAGAGCCGATGACCTTTCCGCTGCCGTCGCGGTAAGTGACGGTGAGGTTCTCAAAGCCCGCGGAATCGAAGACTATGCCGGCGTAATCCGCATCGGACGTAGTGACGTTGTGGGACTTGGAGGTGTCCTCCACGGTGACGGTGACCGCCTTGGGGGTGACGCGGATGGCGTTCACGCGGTCGACCAGCGCATAATTGACCTCAAACTCATCACCCATGGTGAGCACGAGGTTATAAGCGCCGGCAGTCGTCATACCGTCTACGGAGACGCCGTCCTTGGAGTAGCCGATCCCGAGCACGTCGACGAAGTTCTCGACCGCAGCGCCCGTCTCGGCGTCCACGGCGACGAGGTCGGAGGCGGAGACTGTGTAGGTCTTGCCTTCCTCGAACACGAAGGAGAGCGAACCCGCCTTCAGCGACACGATGACGTTGCGCTTGGTGATCTCAAAGGTGCCTTCAAGAATGGCTTCTCCGACGTAGTGGTAATTCCCTATCTTGCGCGTGATGGTGGCGGTCCAAGTGTAGGAACCGGCATTCGCAGGCGCGTTCGTCCCGAGGTCGACGCCGTCCGTCGTGGACCATTTGATGACCACCACGTCCGCATTGGTCACACCGCGGATGAGATCGGTCTCGTCCAGCGCGATCGCGTTTCCGTCCGTGTCAAGTTCCACAGGACGCGTGCCGCTCGCCACCGCGGAATACACCGTGGTGTCGAGCGCTGGGATGGTGATGGTGAGCGCGGGTTCGACGGTCTCGCCCTCCGCATTCACGATCGTGACCGTGTAGTTGTCAAGCTCATCGACGGTGAGCTTATAGCTGCTTCCCTCGCTGTTTGGCTTGGACTGCACCGTTGCCGCGACGTCGTCCTCACCCTTGAACGCCCACTTGATGGCTTTCGCGAGCGCCGCGGGATCATCGAAGGACGCGTTTCCTGCCGCCACCGTGAAGACGGGCGTAGGCATGGTGCCCGTCCAGTAGACGGCATCATAGGCATCCTTGTCCGTGGTGACGGTGAGTTCCGCCTTATTCACGGTCACGGTCGCCGGCGTGCCCTCGACGATGTCGAAGTTCGCGTTGACGACGTGAGCCTTCGCGTTCTCATAGGTCCCCGCCTTCGCGGAAATAAGTCCGTCTGCATTGATGAGCCTGCTCCCGTCATTGGCGAGGACGTTGAGGTCGGTGAATCTGCCGTTGATGCGGACATACTTCTCACCCTCCGCCGATCCTTCCACTTGGGTGAAGGTGCCGTCCGTATTCTTGATGTAGAGCCTGTCCGTCGGGAGAGGCAGCTCGGTGCTAGTATCATTTCTGCCGAACGCTGCATTCCACTGCGTCGACAGGATGTAGGCGTAGCCGTCCGCATCCACGAGGATATTATAGCTGCCCAGCTGATATGTGAAGCCGAGAAGCGCGCTGCCGGCGTCGCCGTAAGTGGCTTTGATGCTATCGCCCGGGTCATACCCGACACGCATATTATCATTGCCCGCATTGATGGCGCCCTTCCCCTTCACGGTGTAGCTGTTTGACTCATTGAAGATGAAGTTGTTGTTGTTCGACTGCTCTCCTCCGGCGTTCACGGTGAAGATGATGTCCTTCCCCGTGCCGACGTTGGCGTCCGCGAAACTGACGGAGAATTCCGCCTTCGTAAGATCGATGCCGACCAGCGCCTGCCCGCCGGAAGCGGGATCCTTGAGTTCGACCTTGAAGTTGTCGCCGTATTTCGCGTTATAGACATTGACGGTGTCGTCGAACGTCTTTGTCCACGCCGGGCTGTCCTCCACGATCTGGACCGTGAAGATGAGCTGCGCGGGGTCGATCTTGCCCGACGCGGTGAAGCTGTTGAGGGAGACTTTCGGTTCTTTGAGCGTGAGTTTATCTTCGATCTCCTTCACAAGCTCCTGCTCTTCCTGCGTCAAAGGAGCGTCTTCCGTTGCCGTCGGGATGGATTCCACGGGGATGAGATAGCGCACCGCACCGTTCTCCGTGGTGTATTCCGCGACGATGATCTTGTTGAGCTCTGCGGAGAAGGGCTCCGCCCCCGTATTCGCGGAGTACACATTGTACTCTTTCGTCGCATCCGCCTCGATGGTGTAGTTCATGACACCCTTCTGCGCATTGTTGACGAGATAGTAGTCGTACACGAAGCCTTTGTTGGGGTTGCCGTCCGCATCGACGTCCGCACCCTCGTAACCCGCGGCAAGCACCTCGACGGAATAGTTGTTCGCATCGGAGCCGACGAATCCCGACAGCTCCCACACGATCTTGCTCTCGTCTACGCCGCCGTACGCGGTGCCGTCATACGTCTTCCCGGGCAGCGTCGCCGTAGCCGTCAACACCTTGGGCGTGATGTCGGCTTTGAGACCTTTGTGCTCGGTGAGCGTACCGGTGTAAGTCTTATAGCTGTCGGCGATGAACTGCGCGTTCTCGTCGGTGCTGTCCTTTGCGACAAACTTGAACCCGCTTGCGGTGATGCCTATGCCCGTGCCCGCATTCGGCGACGCAAACACTGCGGTGTACGTGAGCTTCACCGCATCCGCGTCACCACTGGACAAGAAAGCACTCGTTTCATACGCCGTGCTGACGTCAAGCGTAGCGGAGGTATTGCCGTCGTACGCCTTGCTTTCTGCCTTGATATTCTCTGTCGTGAGGCTGATCGTCACGGGATCGAGATACGCCGCCTTTTCGAGCACTATGACGATCTCGCCCTCCTTCACCTCGTCGTCGTCGTAGCCCTGCAGGTCGTAGTTGCTCCAATCAAAGCTTCCGCCCGTCGTGAACGTGATGGTGACTTTGACATCATGCCAGTAGTGCCCGCTGTCGAGATTGCCTATCTGCACATACGGGAAGGCCACGTAGGACGCCGCATCCGCTGTGCCCGCGTTGACATTGCGGACAAATTCATAATCTTGAGTGTCGATGGACACACTCTCGCCCTCCGCCGCTGCGCCGAACCATGCACTGCCTTCGGCATCGGAGAATTGATCGTACGTCTTGCCCTCGATATCGATTTCGAGCTCGATGGGACGCGCGTTGATGGCAAACGTGCCGCCGATCTTGCCTTCGACCGCCTTATGACCGTCCGCCTTGATGGCATCCGCCAGCTTGTAGTTGGCGCTGTCGAGCGTGACGTTCGTGACGTCGATGAGATAGCCCTTGCCGACATTCGCCACCGCGCCCTCACTCGTGACGGTGCCCGCCGCAAACTTGAGCGCCGCATCCGCCTTCACGTCGAAGCCTTCCGCGAAATGACCCTTGAAGGTGTCCTCGAAGTCGAAGGGTACGACGACGGATTCTGTCCCGTCATACACCTTGGTGCGGTAAGTGCTACCCTCCTCGCCAAAGAGGAACTTGATGTCGTCGAGCGTGATCTCTCTTTGCGCGATGGTGCCCGTGATGCCGCTGATCGTGATGTTCACGCCGTCGGTCGCCTTCTCGCCCGCCGCCTCGATGGAGACGCCGCTGCCGAGGTTGTAGTAGTTTGCAAGATCCTCGCCCTCGGGATAATTGAGCCCCGCGAAGCCGAGCACGACCGTCACCACGACACTGCCGGCATCCGCACTCTCGTAAGTCACGCTCACGATCGTGAAATCCTTGCCGTAAAGCTCCGAGATGGCGGCGATGGACACCTTGGTGTCCCCCTTGCCCGTGCCCGCGTCGTAAGTCTTGCCCACCGTGAAGTGGTCGAGCGCGATGACGATGGGATTGGGCTCGATCTTGAAGCCGTCTCCGTATATGAATTGACCCTCGGTCGAGAGGATGAGCTCGTAGTTGCCCGTGTCTGTGCCGTCAAGCGCCACCCCCGTGAAGAGGACGGAGTAGCCGGAGCCTATCTTGCCCGTGATCTCGGTGCCGTTGTAGTAATCGGCAGCGGTGAAGATCACCTTGACGTCGTCGCCGTTCAGGATGACGGTGTTGTCGAGGGTGATGCTCGCGTCGGGCGCGGTGCTGTCGCCGTCGTAAGTCTTGTTCGTGCCGAATATGGTCACGCCGCTGCCTTCGAGGTCGATGGGCCTGGGCGTAATGGATATGGTCACGGAGTCGAACACGCCCTCCGCGAAGGTGATGTTAAGGTTGGAGTCCTCGGCGTCGGTGGTGTAACCACTCCAGAAGACGCCGTAATCTCTGACGCTGTCGTATCTGCCGCCCGCGCCGGTGCCGTCGGCGTTGGCGCGGTGGATGTTGCCGATCTCAGGCAGTCCGAAACGGGACTCATACCCTGCGGGCAGTCCGCTGAAGCCGAACTCGAATGAGAGTTCCGCAGGCTCGAGGTCGCCGTACACCTTGGAAGCCTGTCCCTGATCGAGCGTCGCGGAAGTGACCGTCACCTCCGCCGGCACAACGGTGAGAGAGGTAATGATATTTCCCTCGGAATCTACAAACCGGAAGTCATAATCCGCATAATTCGCTTCAGTAGTACCGTCAAAACCTGTTACTCCGAAGTCGATGGGATATGAACCTACGCTGTTGGACAGGACGTTTTCATCCGTTCCGTCATAGCTTACAACAGTAACGCTGAATATGGGATTCGCCGGCAGAGCAGCTGAAGCTCCCGTGCCGTCAACGTATGTTACCGTATAATTGCGGTTCGCGCTGATAGAGTTATAGTACAAGCGCGTCACGTCCCAGAACGTACCGTACTGCGTGGTAAACCCGATCGATGAATTGTACTGTATGGTGAATGTACCGGACGCCGTTTCGAACGACACGCGTACCGTAACACTACCGGGCTCAACAACAAACCGAACATTCTCATATTCGCCGAAGTTGTGCGAAGAAACCAAGTTATGTCTGTCTGCGCTTATCGAGTAATTTCCGGATCCGCTCGCGCTATCCGTATCAATGTACAAACAACCGCTCACGCCGAACTTATTCGTGTTGTCTGACGGACGGAAACTTATTTCAACCGAAAGAAGCTCCTCCGGATCATTAACACGGACAGGCGCGGGATTGTCGACCGGTCTTACCGTCACCGTAACGGGAGAAACTTTGATCTGTCCGTTGCCGGCGGACGCGAGTTCCGCGGAGAAGTTCGCATTGAATTTGAGCGCGGAAGCGTTGAACTCCGTGAAGTCGTAAGTTCCCGCTTTCACATAGCCGAAGCTGTTTGCCGCCGCATTGCTGCGCAGCGCGGAAGCCGTCACCGTCACCTTCCACACGCTGCCGCCGTCCGCCACGGCGGAGGATTCCACTCCGAACACATTGGCGATCTCCTCTGCGGAGTCGAACAGTCCGAGCGTGTCGAACGTGAACGCACTCTTTTGCACCGTCACCTGATAGGTCGAAGGCAGCGCGTCGCCGTAAGTCCACGAGTTCTCTGCCGCCGTGACGGTAAGTCCGCGTTTTCCGATGGTGAGCTTGTTGCTGCCCGTCCACTTGACGGTGACGTCGTAGTCGTTCGCGGTAAAGACCGCGTTCACTTCATAGCTGCCCGCGGGGATATATCCCGTGCCTCCCGGCAGAGAGAACTTCGCGCTCGCGCCGAAGAGGTTGGTGAAGCTCTTGCCATTGTCCGCCTCGACGAGCCCGGACTTTATGGTGTACTTGATGAGTCCCATCACACCTTCCGCAGTCACATCGCCGTAGGTGTAGGACCCCTCTTTGAATCCGACTTCCATCTCGATGCTGCCCTTGTTGACGGTGTAGTCATACTTGTCCGGCGCATTAAGGACATAGAACTCGGACTCTTTTTCGGAGTAAGTGACCTCTATGGTGTAAGTGCCCGCGTGCAGGATGCTCTTGGGGTGCCCTTCGGGATAATCCACGCTGTATCGATACGGAGACTCCCCGACCTCGAACGTGACGGAGCCTTTGTTCTCGGTGAGGTCGGTCACGCTGAACTGCGGAGTGATCTCGGTGCCCGTGTAGTCCGTCATATCCGTGGTGGGCTTGACGTCCACCAATTTGCGGTAGGAGAAGACTATCTGCGCGTAATTGCCGCCGCCTTCTGCACTCAGCATCGGGAGCTTCTCCACGCTGTTGCGGTCCACATCGAGTTTCAGCGTGACGTCGCTTTCCACCCTGATATACGCGTAGTCGTCTTGGATGCCGTCCGTCGTGAACGCCGCCTTGTTGTTGTCATACGGATGCTTGTAAATGTCCCCGAGGATGTTCCCGTTCGCATCCTTCTTCTCCAATTTATAAGGTACGTACGCGCCCGTGTACGCGTTACCGAGCGTCGCGGAGAAGGTCACCTCGTCTCCGCGATGGAAAATGGTGTCCGCGGTCACGGGTTTGCCGTCCGCCCCCACAAACCCGATGACGTAAGGCGCGCCGAGTTTATCCTGATACCCTTCGGCATAAACGGCACTCAAACGATACTCATTGGCATCCACCAGCACGCCGAACACAGCCACATCGCTCTTGTTCATCGCGCCGTCCACCAAAATGACGTACGTCACGTAATATCCCGCGTCACTGCCGAACTCCAGCGTGATTGGTGCCACACCGCCTTGAGTGGTGTCATAGACGCTCCATCCTTCTTGAGAGGCATTGTTTATGAAACTCCAGCCCTGTTGCGCGGTCTTGATCCTTTCCCAACCGGCATTGAAGTCTGCGTCATTCTTGTAATACTTGGTGATGTAATATGCTTTTGCCCGGTCATCGTCCGTGGGCACGGTGAGGGACGCGAGCATCTCCCACGCGGAGGTATACCAATTCCTGCCCTCACCCGCGGGTATGAGCAATTTACCATTTTCGTCAAGCTCTTCATTGCGCTCGATCTGCTCGCCTTCATTCGTGAGATCGACCTCGTCCGCCTCGAAGGCATAGCGGTCGATGTAGACATAGACGCCTTCGATGCCCCACGTGTCGCTGTCGCTCCATACGGATTGTTCATAAATGGAGCCGTAGGCGGTGGTGCCTGTATCCATATCGGCGTTGCTGTACACCGTGAAGAGCGCCGCCTCGGCGTAATCGTTGCCGTCTTTCAGCGTATACGTCACCGCAAGGGTCCTATCCTCTCCCTCCGCAGTCAATTTTATCTTCACGCTCTCGAACATGTCTGCGTTACTCGTCGGCAACACGCATTCGTTGTTTGCGGGCTTACTTATTATGACTGCGCCGGAAGACAGATCCACGATCTGCGTGATCTTGCCGTCCTTCACGAAGACGTGACGCTCCATCCCGTCCGCACCGATGATCTGCACCCTGTTGCCCGAGAGGTTCTCTCGCCAAGTTATCGTCACCGTCAGCGGCTCATTGACGTATGCGCCCCTTTCGCTGAAGTCTATCGTGCCGAAGTTTCCTGTGTCGCCCGCGGCGTGAGGCTTATCTCCGCCGGGATCATATTCATACGTGACCACCGCTTCATTTTTGGGGTTCGTGATGTCCGCCTTCACATATCTCGAAATGCCCGTCTCCGTGATATATCCCGCATAGTTCATCGCATAGAACGTAAAGCGGTAATACCCCGTCCCCGTGGCGCCTGCCGCGCCGTTCGCTGTGGGATAGCCGAAGAACTTCCCTGCGTTCTCGCCCGAGAAGTTGTACACGCCGTCCACTTCCGGGCTGCCCACCACGGAATATGTAAACGGATGATAGCTTGTTACGCTCCCCTGCGAAAGCTTGGGCGCCGTCCCCCCGAATGCGTTGGGATCGGCCGCGCTGTATTCCACATCAAAGAACCAGATCAAAGCATCCTTGCCGTTGCCGGGATTGGTGAATATGGGCTCGAACGCTCCGTACGCCCATTCCACGGCGTCGAAGCTGTTGCCCATCAACGGCTCGCCGGTCTCCCACGTGCTCGTGATGTCGACTCCGCTGATGTCGCTAGCCTCTTCCATGATCCCGTCCACGACGACATTGAAGCTATATGCGTTGTCGTTGGCGTCCTTGATGGTGAATTCCACGCCCTCCACAGGCGTGTTATCCTTGAAATAGATGGTGACCGTCGCCTCGTCTCTCGGCGCGGCAAGGTTCCAGACTATCAATCCGTTCTCGCTGCTGTCTTCGGTCGGGCTGCCATAAGAAAATCCCGCGCTCGTCGTGCCTACCCCGACACTGCTTCCGTCTGATGCCGCCACCGACGCCAGCCCGGAATAATACCATGCCTCCTCGTCGTCGGCAGGCGCACCGGTGTCCGTATAATCGGCGATGTTCAGCGTCAGTTTTTTGGAGTATCCCAAGACACCGTTCTCGTCGGCAGGCAGCACGCCTTTGCGCACGGCAACCCCCGTCATCTTGATAGTGTTGCCCACAAGCGTCACGTTATCCTCGGGCAGATTGCCCGCGATGTTGCCGTACAGCCCGCTTTTCTGATTGAGGTAAGTCCCGAGGTTGTCTCCCAGCGTGGAAGTGATCGTCGTCGCTCCCGCCGTATCGTCGATTTCAATGATCCCGGGCGCCGCCGCATCCTTCGGCGCATTTTCACCCGTGTTGTATTCTATTGTGAACGTGAGTTTATTATTAAATGCATATGCACCGGCATCAGTAGGCCACGCAGAGTTTGCGCAAATTACCAAATACAAATACTTATGCTCTGCACCGTTCAGCGGGTAAGCTTGCGGTATCTTCCACTCGCCCAAATCGAAGCTAGCACCTACTGTTTTTTCAACTTGATACGTTTGGTCCCTGTTGGTATAAACTCCATCCGCATTGGTGATCTCACTTGCTCCCGCATACAGCGCCATACCAAGGGCTCTGTCATTCGTATTATTCGCCAAGTGTGCAGACCATACGACGCTGACTTTATAACAACCCTCCGAGCTGTTCAAAAAAGAATCGATTTCATCCGGAATACCAACATTTATTAAAAACTGTATAGCTGTTCCGCCAACAGGGACTTCGGCATATCCGCCGAAACCGTTCTCGGGAAGATCATTGTTGTTCCATTCTGTGAAAGAAGTCCTCGAAGAATCGGCATGACCGTAAACTTGCGACTGCAGATCCACCTCGGAAAGGTCTGCGGTAACGGTGGCTTTTCCCGTTTCATGCAATTGCTTCTGTATTTCCGAAATGCCCTCGGCAGGCTCCCACTTGACGCCCGCGCCAAATGAATAAGCCGCCTCCGCGACATTCGCGCTTGTGTCAACGCCCAAAACGCCCGCTGTCAGCACCAATGCGAACACCGTGGCGAAACACATAGCCAAAACCGTGAATTTCGTGATTGCGGCAAAAAGCCCACTCTGCCCGTTGCGGCTCTTTCTCATAATCCCACCTCTCAAAAGCAACTTCCCTTTTGCTTTCAAAAATCGTTTTGCTTGCGCCTGCACACATACGCGCGCACAAGCTATTTATATGCAAACTAATCTTACCACCATTCCCCCACCCCTTTCAACCCCTTAACCAAAGTCACTCTCTCCCTCTCCGCATTTTAATCTTTTCCCTCCCCCTCATCCCTTCTCCCTCCTCCTTCCCGTTCTCCCCTCCCTTCTCCGCCCATCTCCGCCTTCCTCCCCCTCTCCCTTTCCCTCCCCTGCCGCCTTCCTCCCGAACCCTCACCTCTCTCCCTTCCCCCTCCCTTTTGAACAATTGGGGACGGGCTTATTTTGTTCACTTTTTGAACATATAGGGACGTGTTTCATTTGTTCATTTTTTGAACAAAATAAGCCCGTCCCCAATTGTTCAAAATGCTTGACTGCCCGGCTCGTTTGCGCTATCATGGTCTTGCAGAACACAAAGGAGGTTCCCGCACATGCCGCGCATCGCCCGCCAAGCCGCCGAAGGCCCCTTCCACCACGTCATCGTGCAAGGCATCGACCGCGAAAAGATATTTGGATCGGCACTGTTCAAATCGACCTACCTGAAGATCCTCTCGACCTTCAAGCAGGAGTACGGCGTCGCCATCATCACCTTTTGCATCATGGACAATCACGCCCACTTGCTGCTCCATTCTCCGAGCATTGAGCAGCTCTCCGGCTTCATGCATAGGGTGAACACCCGCTACGCCGGCACCTACAACAAGCTGAAAGACAGGGTGGGCTACGTCTTCCGCAACAGATACACCAGCCAAGCCATCTCCGACGACAGCTATGCGATCAATTGCATGGTTTACATACACAATAATCCCGTTAAAGCCGGCGTTGTGCAAAACGCCGCCGATTACACCCATTCCGGGCTCCGCTGTTATCTCGAAGGAAGTGGGATCGTGGACTTTGACATTGCCGCAGAGCTTTTCGACATCGATGCCGAAAACGTGGAGGCGATCATGGCGGAAAAATCCGCCGCGGCAGACGAGTATTGCCCCGTATGGCTTGACACCAAAGAGGATACGCCAAGGCATGAAGAGACCGCGAAAGCAATCGTATCCCGCCTTACCGACAAGCCTGCCCTGCTCCGCCACGATAAAGAGCTGCTGCCCAAAGCCGTGGAACAACTTCGTGCCGCAGGCATATCTCTGTCCGAGATCGCGCGCCACTTATCCATTTCACGAACCGCCTTATATTACCTTACTCACCCCACCGTTTGAACAAATGGGGACGGGCTTCTTTTGTTAATTTTTTGAACAAATAGGGACGTGTTTAATTTGTTCAATTTTTGAACAAAATAAGCCCGTCCCTATTTGTTCAAAATCGTGAGAAAAGGCAAAAAGAAAAACGCCGCAGCAGCGGCGTTTTTGATCGGGTAAAAAGGGGTTATTTCCGCAGTTCCGTTCTTCTGATCTTGCCCGAGATCGTCTTCGGCAGCTCTTCCACGAACTCGATCACCCTCGGATATTTGTACGGCGCGGTGAGATTTTTGACGAACGTCTGGATCTCTTTTTTCAGTTCCTCCGACGCGGTATAGCCCTTGGTGAGCACGATCGTCGCCTTGACCACCTGCCCGCGCGTGGGATCGGGCACGCCCGTCACGGCGCATTCCAGCACCGCGGGATGCTCCATCAGCACGCTCTCGATCTCGAACGGTCCGATGCGATAGCCGCTGGACTTGATGATGTCGTCCGTCCTTCCGACGAAGAAGAGATAGCCGTCCTCGTCGCGGTACGCCATATCGCCCGTATGATAGAGCCCGTCATGCATCGCACGTTTCGTGCTTTCCTCGTCGCGGTAGTACTCGCGGAAGAGCCCGTAAGGTCTGCCCTCCGCGATGTCGATGCAGATCTCCCCCGGCTCGCCCATCGGCGTTTCCTCTCCGCCCGCGGACACGAGTTTGAGCTTGTATATCGGCGTAGGCTTACCCATACTGCCGGGCTTTGGCGTCATACCGACGAGGTTCGCGACGGTGAGCGTGGTCTCCGTCTGACCGAATCCCTCCATCAGCGAATGTCCGGTCGCCGCCTTCAGCTGATTGAACACCTCGGGGTTGACCGCCTCCCCCGCCGTGGTGATATACTCCAGCGACGAAAGGTCGTGCTTGGAAAGGTCCGCCTTGATCATAAAGCGGTATATCGTGGGCGGCGCGCAGAAGGTGGTGATGCGATACTTCTCTATCATCCCCAGCAGTTTTTCCTGATCGAAGCGCTCGAAGTCGTAGGTGAAGACGCACGCACCGCACAGCCACTGCCCGTAGAGCTTGCCCCACACGGCTTTGCCCCACCCCGTCTCCGCGACGGTGAAGTGGATGCCGTCCTTTCTGACGTTATGCCACCACTTTGCGGTGAGGAAATGCGCGAGCGCATAGGTATGCTCGTGCGCGGCGATCTTGGGATACGCCGTCGTCCCGGAGGTGAAGTACATCAGCATGAGCTCGTCGCGCATGGGCGCAGTCCCGTCCGTTGGGCGGGGATACACCTCCGAAAACGCGAGGCACTCGTCGTTGTAGAAATGCCACCCGTCGCGCGCGGAGCACGCCGACACCTTTACGGTGACCTGCGGGCACTTCGCGACGGCTTTTTCCGCCTCCTCGATGACGGTGCCCGTGGTGGTGCAGATGACCGCTTTCACTCCCGCCGCGTCGAAACGGTACACAAAGTCTTTCTCTTTGAGCTGGTCTGTCGCGGGTATGGCGATGGCGCCCAGCTTATGCAGGGCGACGATGATAGGCCAAAATTCCCAATGTCTGCGCAGCACGAGGAGGACTCTGTCCCCCTTCGTAATGCCGAGGGCTTTGAGATAGTTTGCCGTCTGTGCGGATTTGCGCATCATGTCTCCGAACGTGAAGATCCTCTCTTCACCCTCCGATGACACCCAAATCATGGCTCTTCTCTCCGGCTCCTCGGTGCCGTAGCAGTCGACCACGTCGAAGCCGAAATTGAAGTTATCCGGGGCGTGGAAGTCAACTCCCGTCAGCCGCCCGTTTGCATCAACTTTTTCGGTCAGAAATCTTTGGTACAGTTCCATTTTTGTTCCTTATATTATTTTAATTTGTCTGATTTTTGTCGGGGAGCGCTCTGCCCTCCCCCGCACGGACGCGCGCCCGCGGGCTCTCCCGCAAAAACGCACAAAAGGAAAATCCGACGTCTCCGTCCGAATTTTCCCCTTCTCATCCGTCCCGCGCCTTACGCGCGGCTCGCGCTCTCGGGACGCGCCCGAAAAGGGCGCGCCCGATGCGTCGTCATTATTGCAGATTCTTCTTCAGAGTCTCGAGCTCGTCCGCAAGCTCCTTGGGCAGCTTGTCGCCGAACTTGGAGTAGAACGCCGCGATGTTGTCGGCATCCTCTTTCCACAGCTCCTTGTCCACGGTGAGCAGATCCGCCACATCCTCGGTGGTCATATCCAGCCCCGCGAGGTCGATGTCCTCGGGACGCGGCACATAGCCGATGGGGGTCTCCACCGCTTCCGCCTTGCCCTCGGTGCGACGGAGGATCCAATCCAGCACGCGGAGGTTGTCGCCGAAGCCGGGCCACAGGAAGTGACCTTCCTCGTCCGTCCTGAACCAGTTGACGTTGAAGAACTTGGGCTTCTTGGTGACCTTGTCGCCCATCTCCAGCCAATGCTTGAAGTAGTCGCCCATGTTGTAGCCGCAGAAAGGCAGCATCGCCATGGGATCGCGGCGCACCACGCCCACTGCTCCGCTCGCCGCCGCGGTGGTCTCGCTCGCCATGATGGAGCCGACGAACACGCCGTGCGCCCAGTCACGCGCCTCGTAAACGAGGGGTGCCGTCTTCGCGCGTCTGCCGCCGAACACGATGGCATCGAGGGGCACGCCCTGCGGATTCTCGAACTCGGGAGAGATGCAGGGGCAGTTCTTCGCGGGAGCGGTGAAACGGGAGTTGGGATGCGCGCCCTTCACGCCGTTTGCTCTGTCCTCTTCCGTCCACGGATTGCCCTTCCAATCGATGGCGTTCTTGGGAGGATTCTTATCCAGCCCTTCCCACCACACGGTGTTGTTCTCGAGATTGTGCACCACGTTGGTGAAAATGGTGCCGCGGCGAGTGGTGGCAAGCGCGTTGGGGTTGGACTTCGCGTTGGTGCCGGGAGCGACGCCGAAGAAGCCGTTCTCGGGGTTGATGGCATACAGTCTGCCGTCCGCGCCCACTCTTATCCACGCGATATCGTCGCCGACTGTGAACACCTTATATCCTTTCTCTGCAAATTCCTTGGGAGGAATGAGCATCGCGAGGTTGGTCTTGCCGCACGCGGAGGGGAATGCCGCCGCGATATACTTGGTCTCGCCGTCGGGTTTCTCGACGCCGAGGATGAGCATATGCTCCGCAAGCCAGCCTTCCTGTCTGCCCTGATAGGACGCGATACGCAGCGCGAAGCACTTCTTGCCCAGCAGCACGTTGCCGCCGTAGCCGGAGTTGACGGACATGATGGTGTTGTCCTCGGGGAATTGGCAGATATACCTCTTCTCCTCGTCGATATCCGCCTTGGAGTGCAGACCGCGCACGAAATCTCCGTCGGGGCCCAGCGTGTCCAGCACCTTCTGACCCACGCGGGTCATGATCGCCATGTTCAGCACGACATAGATGCTGTCGGTGAGCTCGATGCCTATCTTGGAGAAGGGAGAGCCCACGGCGCCCATGGAATAGGGGATGACGTACATCGTCCTGCCCTTCATCGCGCCCTTGAAGATGCCCTTCAGCATCTTGTACGCCTCATCCTTCTGCATCCAGTTGTTGGTGGGACCTGCGTCCTCCTGCTTCTCGGTGCAGATGAAAGTGCGACCCTCGACGCGCGCAACGTCGTTGACCGCCGTGCGATGCAGATAGCAACCGGGCAGCAGCTCCTGATTGAGCTTGATCATCTCACCCGTGGAGCACGCTTCCGCTCTCAATGCTTCGAGCTGTTCCTCACTGCCGTCGATGAGCACGACCTTGTCGGGCGTGCAGAGAGCGACGCTCTCGTCGACGAAATTCTGAAGGCCTTTGTTTTCGAATTTCATTTCTACCTCCGAGCACGGGATCCGTGCAATTTGATTTCTTTTTTGTCCCCGCCCTGCCGCTTGCGACGCACACCGCGGGTGCCTGCGCTCCCGACTTCACTTCGCGCCTCGCGCCGCACCTGCGCACGCGCACACGCTTATCTTATGAAACCGAGAACATACGCGCGACGCGCGTCTCACGCGCCTGCACTTAATAAAGATATTAAACCCGATTCCCCTCTCTGTCAATCAAAACCTTTTTCCCCTGAAAACTCCCCCGCCTCCGCCCATTTCCTCAAAGGCTTGACTTTTCCGCCGTTTTGAATATAATGAAGGTGTAAGAGGCATCGACAGCAGAAAGTTACCGCTTGGCTGCCCAAAGAATGGTGAGGATGCGGGTCACCCGATGCCTATGGGAACCTCGATTTATCGAGGTTCTCTTCTTGTCTTAAACGCCGTCACATGCCGCTCTCTTCCCAGGTGAGACAGACCTCAAAATGCTCGGCTTTATACTTGTCACTCAAGTCGTCAAGCTGATTACACTTCATAAAACGCAATATCTCTTTTTCTCCGTGCCCGTCCGGGTAGTTCAGCTCGTCGATCACCTCAAACTCAACGACTTTTCCCTCGTCATCCTCTTTAAGGTCGAGGTAGTCCTGCAACACCTCTTCGTTGAACTTGTACTTTTCCAGCAATTTGATCGCATTCGCCTTCTTGATTTCAAAACTCATTTCTTCACGCATAATGTTTTCTCCATGATTTTTTTTGTTTCCGCCGCATTTGAGGCGACGAGCCGTCGGATGTTGCGCAACGCACGCAAACAAAACCGACAGTGTTGCAATGGGGTTGCACATTGTTGGGATGTCGTTTCCGATGAATGAAACCTGAATGCGGATGCCCGCCGAATCGTTAAACTGCCCGCCGCGCTCGAATGTCAGCACCGCTAAGGACAATAACAATATACATCGATCCCCCTCCGTTGTCAACCGATCCACACTACACCGTTCGCATTGCACGAAGTTCGGTCGCCGTCTCTCGGCAAAATCGACGATCGCACGGCGGAAGGAAACCATCCTCTCCGCCTTCCGTGCGCCTGCACACATGCCAGAACGACACAACCTTTGCGCGCCCGCCACAGCCCTCACGAAACACAAAGACTGGTCTGCGCGAGTTCAGGTGCGGAAAACTACTTTCTCATATATTGCGCGAAAATCGGACACGGGCGGGAATTGCGGCGGACGGAGGGCAACCGTGAATGCGCGGGTGCGGCTGTGCGTCGTGTATAAGAGAAGCAGCGCGGGGAACGAATGACGGCGATGCGAGACGGGCGTGAGGTGGAGACGACTATTCTAAAATGCGCGAATTTTGATAAGACTTCTCTATAAAAATCCTCTTTTTAGAAGACTAGGTAAAATATTGTTCTCATAATCGCAAAAATGTAGAATACTTTGGTAAGCAAACAGTGGGAGGGAAAATTTGCGCGAACTTTTCTCCCTTCTTGTAAAAAATTCGGCGTATCCGCGGCATTCGGCGCCGCATGAGCGGAAATGCCCCGCCTTTTGCTCTGACGCCCTCCCCTGCGGTCAAAACAGTGCCGAAAAGCATTTCTTGCTTATTGCGGTCAAAAAACGACGTGATTTTGCCCTTTTCCCTCTTGTGAGTGTGTTCTCGGCACTGCGCGCGACTTTTCCTTCTTCCCGCGCGTTTTGCGGCGATCCGAGCGGTTCGGGCGGCATTTTCGCTCCGCTCCGCCCCCTCCTCCCCCTTTGCCCACGGATGCCGCGCCCGAGCACGATACGCCGTCTTTTTCCAAGTTCCGACGCCCCTTGCCCCCGTCCGCTTTCTCCTCTTGAAATTCCGCCCGCACGCGTGTATAATATCCTTATGAAGTTTCATCAGGAGGATATATCATGACTTCCGAAACCATAGGCGCGATCGTAGGCGGCGTTATAGCCGGCCTCATCGTTCTCTTCTTCGCGGTGCTCATCATCCGCACCGTTCTCAACCGTCCCAAGGTCGCTCCCGGCAAGGCGCAGGATCTTGCGCCCATCGACAAGGCGGCTGCCGTACAGCACCTTCGCGAGGCGATCCGCATCCCAACCGTCTCGATGACCGAAGACTACGTGGACAACATCCAACCCTTCATCGACTACCGCGATTGGCTGGAGAAGACCTATCCCCTGCTCAACGCGGCAGCGGAGCGCGAGATCATCGCGGGCTACTCCATCATCTATCATCTGAAAGGCACCGATCCTTCCCTCAAAGGCGGGTGTTATCTCAGTCACATCGACGTCGTCCCCGCCCCCAAGGACGGCTGGGAGTACGACCCCTTCGAGGGCGTGCTAACCGACGACGGCTACATCTACGGGCGCGGCGCGCAGGATATGAAGAGCCACATGATCGCGCTGCTGGAGGCGGTGGAATATCACCTCGCACACGGCAAGAAATTCGCCCGCGACCTCTATCTCTGCTTCGGACACGACGAGGAACCCGGCAATTCCACCGTCGGCGCGTCCTCCATCGTCAAACATCTCAAAGATAAGGGCGTGGAGATGGAGTTCGTCATCGACGAGGGCGGCACCGTGCTGGACGGCAAACTTCTCGGCATCCCGCACACCGTCGCGCTCATAGGCGCGTGCGAGAAGGGCAACGGCGACCTCGAACTCGTCGTCAAAAAGGCGGGCGGACACGCATCCAACCCCAAGCCTCCCACCGCCGTCGGTCTGCTTTCAAAGGCGGTCGCCAAGGTGGAGAGCCATCCCATGAAGACCTATTGGACGCCCATGACCAAGGAGACCTTCAAGTCTCTCTCTCCCTATTGCAAGGGCGCCTTCAAGTTCATCCTCACCAACCGCGACGTCTTCTCGCCGCTGCTCAAATTCGTCTTCACCAAAGTGGCGCCCATGACCAACGCGCTGGTGCGTTCCACCTTCGCGCCAACCATGCTCTGGGGCAGCGACGCGCGCAACGTCATCCCGAAAGAGGCACGCGCCAACATCAACTTCCGCATCATCACGGGCGAAACGGGACAAGAGGTCAAACAATACCTCAACAAGCTGCTCGGCGACAAAGTGGAAGTCAACCTGCTCACTTATTCCGACCCGTCTCCCGAGGCGGACGTCCACTGCACGGCGTACAATCGCCTGCGCGACACCATAGTTAACACTTTCGACGACATCGTGGTGGCGCCTTACATGTTCATCGCCGCATCTGACGCGAGGTTCTACAATCCGCTGACGGACAACGTGTTCCGTTTCGGGCCTTTCATCAACTCGCTGGACGACCAGTCCCGCATCCACGGCATCAACGAGCGTCTGCACGTCGATCAGCTGGAGAAAGCCACGCAGTTCTTCGTGAAGTGCCTCGACACCATGCTCGCGAAGTGAGCCTGCGCCGCAGGGGCGCCGCCCCTGCACCCCGGCGGGGATGTCATCCCCGCACCCCAAACTTTTATATAATAATGCACCGAAGTGCGCGGCATTGTCCGCGCACTTCGGCGCTCTTTTATAATAAAGTATGGGAGCGCGAGGGATTAAATCCCTCGCAAGGGGGTGTGGGGGTAAAATACCCCCACAAGGAGCGCAGGGTGCCCGCCCTCCGCATGAAACACGTATCGTGTTTCATGCGGATATAACGTTCACGCACCTTGCATATTCCCCAAAGACACACGATACGTGTTGTAAAAGCAAAAGGCAGAGCTATCCGCATCTCCCGCCGCGTCCGCTTTGTGCGTGCGCTGCGTCCCACTCACAACAAGTTGTGCCGCAGGAAAAAATTCGCACAAAGTAT
>CALWAF010000023.1 GCA_944372795.1 uncultured Clostridia bacterium
TGATGCTTAAAATGTTAAACATCGAAAGCGGCTAAAGACTTAAAATAAAAACAGTGTCCATAAAAATATGTGACGGTCTTTGTACAAGTGGCGTCGCTGCGCTCCGCCAGGACAAGCACACGCCCGCACGCCGAACCGCCGTCGGAAAGGTGCGGACGGAAGCGGCGTTGCCCGCTGAACCGCTCGGGCAATCGCCCGCTTTCACCGTCGCGCTCCCCTTTCCGTTCGGCTTTGTCGGTCAGTTGCAACGGCGCATCTGCTCTATCACGTCCTTGCTTACCTGCCCTACATAGCACCCTTCGTCCCAACACCCGAAATCGTCAAAGAGCAACAGCTTTCTGTCGTCCACTCCGACACGACATACCACATCTTCTTCCATAATGTCGGATATGAAAAATTGCGACAATCCCTTGGAATACACCACCTTTTCGCCCGTCTTTTCTATGTATTTGAGAATGTAAGCGAGTGCCTCGGCTTTACGGGATTGCTCGTCGATTGGTTCGAAATCCGACCTGCCGAAGCGTTTATTGAAATAAGTGTTCTGCAAAGTCACCTGTCTTTGACGAGTGCCGAAACTGTAATCGTTCACTTCCACAAGTTCCCCCGGCATTGTACTGTCGGGGATATGGAAGACCCCATGGAAATGCAATCGGTTTTTCTCTGGCGACCGCTCCCACACACCTATGTAACGCCATTTTTTGCGAGAGCTGAACAGACTCAGACAATTCGTCAGCTTTTTGCGGAAAGCGACCTCGTCGTGGAGCTTGTCGTCATAAGTAAAGGTTATCACTTAATTTTATGGACACTTCTAAAATCAAGAGATTAAGGCATAAAATAAGCGTATGAGTTCAACAACCCATACGCTTATTCCTATTTCTTAAATTTGTGGCGTAAAACGGAAGCAATATCCACTTTATAGACAATATCTATCTCACGCTCTTTTCCTGTTATCTTCGGCAAGCCTCCTACCACAACTCTGTCTAAAAGTTCATAGCACATTTCACGGGTAAGCGTCGGCGCTTCAAGATATTTCTTTATATTCCGTATAAAGTCATCCGCGCTTTGTAGTGTGTTTTCTGTTTCGTTCAGTTTTGTTTCAAGTCCTGCTATTTCTTCTTCAAGCCTTTTCTGCTCTTCAGAGTATTTTCGTATAAAGCTCACGCAAATATCTTCGGGCATTTTACCTTTCAGTCTGTCCTCATAAGCGAGTTGCATCAGACGAGATAATTCTTCCGTGCGTTTGTGTTTTATCTGTAATTCCTTTTTGGCAGTTTTTATGGCTTTGTCGGCAAGTTCAGCATTATGCCGTATAAATTCGTTTTTAATATTTTCTTCATCGAGAACGATCCTTTGCGCCATTGTTACGTATATCATCAAGCACAATTTCTTCTAAATCTTTTGCTGAGATATAATGAGAAAAACAGAGCGTTTTTCCGCACCTCAAATGAATACCACAGTCAAAATGATATGTATATGCCGTTTTCTTTTTATTGAGATGCCCGCTCATTTTCAGTTTGTTTCCGCAATCCGCACATACGAGAAAGCCTGAAAGCGGATGTACAAATCCCGACTTTGTTCTTCTGCCCTGCGCCATGTGTCTCTGTCTTTCTTGTGCCTTGTCCCATAGTTCCTGCGAAATAATCGGTTCGTGGTTGTTATGTACGACTATCCAATCCTTTTTGTCTTTGGCACAGCGTTTATGGTTTTTGTATGAAATTGTTGTTTCCTGCAATTGTGCCAAATGCCCTAGGTACATAATGTTGTTCACCATATACGTTGACATAGAGAAAGCCGCACATTCCGCGCGGCTTTTTCTGGTCGGAGTGGCGAGATTTGAACTCGCGGCCTTACGGTCCCGAACCGTACGCGCTACCAAACTGCGCTACACCCCGATAATGGTATTCAATCGTATCCTTTTGTTCCTATGATAGGAGCGTTCTCTTGTGTTTGGTAGCGCGTCTCGCGCTCACCGAAGGTTTTGCCCGCACGCACTTCGTGCGGCGAATGCTCAATTATATTAGCAACATTCCCGAGCGATGTCAAGGGATAGCCCCCAACTCCGCCGCGCGAAACATTAAACGGAGATAAATTCCGTCCTCCGCGAAAACGTGGTTTGACAGGCATTTTCCCGACGTGGTATTTTTAGTGTATGAGCAACTTCTTCGTTTCAACGGATATGACGGCGGATATGCCCCCGGAACTTTTCGGGGAAGATCTCCGCATACTCCCGATGAGCTATGTGCTGGACGGCGTCGAATACGACGGGAAAACGCGCACATTCCTCACCCCGCACGAATTCTACACTGCCCTCGAAAACGGCGGCATCGCCTCCACATCCATGGTGCCCGTGGAGACCGCGCGGGAATATTTCGCCGCCATGCTGCAGGAGGGCAAGGACGTCTTGCACATCTCCTTCCCCGCCGCGATGTCGGGCTGCTTCGACGGCTATCTGAAAGCGGCAAAACTCGCGGAAGCGGACTTCCCGGGACGACGCATCGTCGTCATCGACGGCAAGAGCGCGTGCTCGGGCGAGGGGCTGCTGGCTTGGTACGCCATGCAAAAGAGGGACGGCGGCGCCACCCTCGACGAAACGGCGGGATATGTCACGGAGCTCCGCGACCACATCGGACACGCCTTCACCGTGAGCGACCTGAAACACCTCTACCGCGGCGGCAGACTCAGCCGCGGCGCCGCCCTCGTGGGACAGGCGATAAAGCTCAATCCCATCCTTATGGTGGACGAGAACGGAGCCTTGGTGCATATAGGCAACGTGATGGGCAGAAAAGCCGCAATGCGCACTTTACTTGCCAAAATGATGAGAGAAAGTGCTGGTTTTGACAACAAAGTCATCGTCGTCGCACACGGGGACTGCCTCGGCGACGCGGAACTTCTTGCGGAAAAAGTGCGGGAGCGCTTCCCTGCCTCGCGCGTCATAGTGACGGACGTGGGGCCCATCATCGGCGCACATTGCGGCAAAGGGATGCTTGCCCTTTTGTACCTCGCATCGGGCAAAACGGACAGGCGGTTGTAGACATCGTGTCTTTGAAAAAGCGGCACCTCGAGGTGCCGCTTTTCTTTTGTTTTATTTTGCTGCGACAAAGCCTTGCCGCAACTGCCTGCTCACTCCGCGAACTTCTTCATGAAAGCGAGATACGCCTGTGCTCTCTCTTCCGCACGCGAGGCGCACGGAGCGGACGCGGCGGCATAGAATTTGAGCTTGGGCTCGGTGCCCGAGGGACGCGCGCAGATCCAGTCTCCGCCCGCGAGGTGCAGCTTCAGCGCGTTGGTGACGGGAAGCCCCGTAGGCTCTTCCCTGCCGTCCGCAAAGCGTTTGACGCCCGCGACGAGGTCGCTTGCCGCTTCCACGCGTGTGCCGCATATCTCATCGAACGAGGTGTCGCGCAGTTTTTGCATTATTCCGCGCATCCTGTCCATGCCGTCCACGCCGCCGAAGGCGACGGATGCGGAACGCTCCGCGAAGAACCCGAACTTTTTGTAAAGCTCCTGCAACACCGTCCATAGGGAGGTGTGCACGGAGTCGTAGTAGCAGATCATCTCGGCGAAGATCATGGCGGCGGCGACGGCGTCCTTGTCGCGTGCGTGCGTGCCGACAAGCGAGCCGTAGCTCTCCTCGAAGCCGAAGAGATAGACATATTCGCCCGAGACCTCCCACTCCTTGATCTTCTCGCCGATGAACTTGAAGCCCGTCAGCACGTCGAAGGTGGTGACACCGTAGCTTGCGGCGATCTTGCGCGCGAGCTCGGTGGTGACGATGGTCTTGACAATGGCGCCGTTTCCGGGCAGGGTGCCGCTCTCCTTCCTGCGGCGGAGGATATATTCGGTCATGAGCGACCCGATCTGATTACCGTTGAGCAGGACGAACTCGCCCTTGTCGTCGCGGATGGCGACGCCCATCCTGTCCGCGTCGGGGTCGGTGCCTATGACGACGTCGCTGCCTATCTCGTCGGCGAGTCTGACGCCGAGGGCGAGCGTGTCCGCCTCCTCGGGATTGGGAACGCGCACGGTGGAGAACTCCGTGTCCGGCTTCGCCTGCTCGGGGACGACGGTGACGGAGATGCCCATGTGAGCAAGCACTTTCGTCACGGGCATATATCCCGTGCCGTGCACGGGGGTGTAGACGATCCTGACCTTGCCGCCGTACTCCTTCACGGCGTCGGGCGAGAGCCCGAGCTTCTCGACAGCGGCGAAATAATCGCTGTCAACGGAGGCTCCTATGACGGTGATAAGAGGCGCGACCTCAACGCCGTCCAGCCCCCTGACGCTCTCGGGCGTGAAAGCGGAGTCGAGCGCTTTAACGCCGAAATAAGGGGTTCTTTCGATAAATTCGACCACTTTATCCGTGCTTTCAGGCGACATCTGCGCGCCGTCCGCGCCGTAGACCTTATAGCCGTTGTAGATCTTCGGGTTGTGGGAAGCGGTGATCATGACGCCCGCCTCGGCTTTCAGATGACGTATGGCAAAGGAGCACATCGGCACGGGGCGCACGTCCTCGAAGAGGTAGGCGCGGATGCCGTTCGCGGCGAGGATCTTTGCCGTGAGCACGGCGAACTCGTCCGACTTCCTTCTGGTGTCGCGCGCGATGACCACTCCCCTCTTTTTGGCGTCCTCGCCAAGGGAGCAGATGTAGTCGGCGAGCCCTTTGGTGGCGCGGCCTACGGTGAAGCGGTTCATCCTGTTGACGCCGAGGTCGATGACCCCGCGCATCCCCGCGGTGCCGAACTCAAGAGGCGCCCAGAAGCACTCCTTCTTTTCGGCGTCGGTCATGGCGGAAAGTCTTGCCCGTTCGTCGTCGGTGAGCTCCGACGCGGAGAGCCATTGTTCGTATCTTTCGAGAAAGTCCATATCCCACCTCGCTTTGATGAGAAAATTATATTACACCGCGCGCGGGGTGTCAATTCACAGATTTTGCCTCGGTGTAGACCGCGGCTCTTTGCGCAAAATAGGCGTATGGCGTCGGGAACACATCTCAATTTCGGGCGCGTCGCGCGGGCGGTGCTCATTTTCCTTTGCGGGTGCATATCATGCGGTATGACCCTGCCTCTCTCCGCCGCGGACGCCGAAACGCCCGAGATCGCCCTCATCGCCAAGTTTGCCACCTACTACGGCGACAGCTCCGAAAACCGCAAACATAACATCGCCCTCGCCGCCTCCGCCATAGACGGCGTCCTGCTCCCGCCCGAGGAGGAATTC
This sequence comes from uncultured Clostridia bacterium, assembly GCA_944372795.1. Classification (GTDB taxonomy): domain Bacteria; phylum Bacillota; class Clostridia; order Christensenellales; family CAG-917; genus Limadaptatus. The sequence continues at coordinate 5,212 of CALWAF010000023.1, forward strand.
TCCTTCAACGACACGGTGGGAGCGCGCACGGAGGAGCGCGGCTATAAGGCGGCTTTCGTCATAAACGACGGCGCTTTCGTGGAAGGTGTGGGCGGCGGAGTGTGCCAAGTGTCGGGCACGCTCTATAACTGCGCGCTGCTTGCCGACCTTGCCGTCACCTGCGTGCACCCGCATTCCCTGCCCGTGAGCTACGTCGCGCCCTCCTTCGATGCGATGGTGTCCTCGTGGAGCGACCTGCGCTTCGTCAACACGCTCTCTGCGCCCGTCACCCTGAAAATGACGGCGGACGGACAATACCTCCGCGCCGAGATATACGGCGTGAAAGGCGAGTTCTCCGTGCGCCGCCGCTCCGAGACCTTGGGCGAGATCCCCTTCGAGACCGAGCGCCTCACCGACACCTCCCTCGCACCCGGCGAGGAACGCGTGGAAGCCGCAGGCAAAAACGGGCTGCGCTCCGAAGGCTGGCTGGAATATTTCAGGGACGGCGCCCTCGTGCGCACCCTGCGCATCCGCCGTGACACCTACCTCCCCCAAAAACGCATAGTTTTTACAAACGTCGTTGTGGGGGAATTATTCCCCCACACCCCCTTGCGAGGGATTTAATCCCTCGCGCTCCCTTATTTTTATAATAAAAGTGCGCCGAAGGCTGCGGGGAAACCGCAGCCTTCGGCGCAATATTATATAAAGTAAGGGGTCGAGGGGATGACATCCCCGCCGGGGTGCAGGGGTGGAACCCCTGCTTCTTCACCGTCACTTCACGCCGAGGGCGCGGAGGGTGGCGAAAGAGGGGTGATAGTCGAGGGCTTTGTCCTCTTCGCCGTGATAGTCGCTGCCGCCCGTCTTGACGAGCCCGTAGCGGTCGGCGACGGCACAGATGGCATCGACGTCCTCTTTGGAATGGGTGGGGTAATAAGTTTCGATGCCTTTGAGCCCGAAAGGCTTCAGCCCTTCGACGAGCAAGCGGAGGGTCTTTTGTTGCAGATATTTCTTGGGATGCGCAAGCACGGGCACTCCCCCGAAAGCGGCGATGAGCTTCACCGCCTCGAGAGGCGAGGTGCGGCGGGTGTCGGAATAAGCCTTGCCGTTGGGTCCGAGGAACCGGTTGAACGCGTCTTGGATGTCCTTTGCAAACCCCTTCTCCACCATGATCCGCGCGATGTTCATGCGCCCGAGCCCGTCCGCCGCGAAGTCGATGTCGAGCTCCACGCCGAGGGCGGCGAGCTTACGTCCGACCTCGATGTTCCGAGCGCGGCGCATTTCCTTGACTTTTGCGATCTCTTCACAAAACACGGGGTTTTTATAGTCGATATTGTATCCTAAAACATGGATCTCGCTGACGGAGTGTGCCGAGATCTCTATGCCCGCGACGAAACGCATACCGAGGGAACGGCACGCTTCTTCCGCCTCCGCAAGCCCGCCCACGGTGTCGTGGTCGGTGACGGAAAGCAGCCCGACGCCGAGCTCGCGCATATGCCGCGCGACCTCTGCGGGAGCGAGCAAACCGTCCGATGCGGATGTGTGGACGTGGAGATCCGCCTTCATTTCATTCCTCCTCCGCGGGGACGTCCGTGCTTGCCGCAGCCTCGGGCAGCTGCGGTTCGATGTCCTCGAATTTGTCGAGTTTGCGCACGATCTGCTGGTTGCGGAAGTCGATGTCGTTCACCGCCTTGACCACGCTCTCCGCGCGGGTCTTGACCGTGCGGATGAGCTCGGTGAATTTGCCGAAGTCCTTCTTCACCTTCACCATGAGTTTCAGCATCTCGCCGCTCTGCTTCTGGATCTTGAGAGTGGTGAAGCCCACTTGCAGGCTGTTGAGCAACGCCGCCACGGTGGTGGGGCCGCACACGGTCACCCCGCACTGCGTCTGCAAGTCGCTGACGAAAGCGCCGTCCCTCATGATCTCGGCATACAATCCCTCGTTGGGGACGTACATGACGGCGAAGTTGGTGGTGCGCGGCGGCTTGATATACTTTGCCGCTATGCTCTTCGCCTCGCTCTTGACCCTGTCGAACAGCTTCTTGCGGGCGAGCTCCACCGCCACCTTATCCCCCGTCTCGGAGGCGTCCACGAGATGGCCGTAATCCTCGAGGGGGAACTTGGCGTCCACGGGGAGATAGACCTTCTCGTCCAACTGCCCGGGCAGGACGATGGCGAAGTCCACCGCCTCCTGCGAATGCGGGGAAATGCGGAACTGCACCTCATACTGTTCGGGGCTCAAGATCTGTTCGAAAAGGCTTTGCAGTGCGACTTCTCCCCAATTGCCGCGCTTCTTGACGTCGGCGAATATGCGGTTGAGGTCTCCGACCTTGGCGGTGAGCTGCTGCATCTCGCCGAAGCCTTTCTGCACGCTGTCCAGCCTGTCGCTGACCTGCTGGAACGCCGCCTGCACGCGCTTGTCGAGGGTCTCGGAGAGCTTCTCGTCCACGGTGGCGCGCATCTTCTCAAGCTGTTTCTCATTGTCGTTGCGCACGTCGTTGAGGCGCGACTGCACCTCGGCGCGCATCCTTTCCACGTTTTCGGAAAGCTCCTTCCTGATCTCGGTGAACTGCTTGAAGAGGTCGGAGCGCATCTCTGCGACGCCTGTCTTGAAATCGTTCTTGACGGCGTCGAGATTTTTGCCCAGCTTGTCGTCCGTCATCGCCGCGCTCGCTTTCTCCTGCTCGGCAAGCAGCGCGAGGGACTTTGACATCTCGTCGCGCACGGCATTGAGGCTGCCCGCCGTGCTTTCGAGATACTTCATCAGCATGTTGTTGACCACGTTGCTGGTGTCGGTGTTGGAGTTTGCGATATACTGCCGCGCGAAATCTATCTCCTTGGTGAGCTCGCGCTGCAACCTGTCGCTTTCGCCACGCAGGACGCGGTCGTCCGCGCCTCCCCCTCCCCTGCGACGCAGGGACACGACGAGAGCAGCCGCCGAACACAGGGCAGCCACCGCCGCAAACACTATCGTGATGATGCTCTCTACAGACATATCTTTCTCCTTCGGACAATATTCGTGCGGGCGCGCGAGTGCGCAACTCCCGCCGAACATATCATACGCTTCCTTACGTCCCCTTCTCGGGACGCTTCGCCGCCCGCCGTTCAAGGAAGGCGAGAGCCTTTTCTCTTTCCCTCAACACGGGGTTGAGCACCGCCTCGCGCCAAAGCGCCGCGAGTGCGTCGCCTATCTCCCTCCCCGAAAAACCGAGCGCCGTGGCATCGTCGCCGCCCACGGACAGATCGGTGACGGAGAGCGGAGTGCCGTCCTCCTTCATCATCTCCCACACTTGCTCGATGTGCAGCACGCCGGGATCAACACCTTTCGTCGCGAAAGCGTCGGCGCGTTTCAGCCTTACAAGGTCGTCTGCGATATCCGCGTGCCGTGCAAGAAACAGGCGGAGTTTGCCCTCCGACATATCCCCAGCGAGGTCCACCATGTGCCACCTCACGAGTTCCGCAGTCCTTGCGACGCGCTTCGGCGGCATACCGAGGGCGGCAAGTCTGGCGCGCACGAGAGTCTCGCTCACGAGCTCGTGCCCGTGCATATTCCCCTGCGCGTCGTGTACGGGACGCTTGCCCACGTCGTGCAGGAGCGCCGCCCAGCGCACCTCGGGCGCGGACACCGAATAAGCCACGCACGAATGCGTGAACGCGTCATAGACGTGATGTTTCTTCGGCTGCGCGAGCCCTCGCAACGCGGCAAGCTCCGGCAGCAGCATATCTATGAGCCCGAGGTCGTCCAAGAGCCCGAGCCCGCGGGTGTGCCCGTCTGCCGAGCCGAGCGCGGGATAAGCGGTGTCGGCGACGAAGATGCGCTCAAGCTCCGCGAATATCCTCTCCTTCACGATGTCGCCGACGAGCGCGGCATTGCGCCGTGCGGCGTCGAACGTCGCCTTCTCGGGCTCGAAACCGAGCTCCGCCGCGAACCTGACCAGCCGCAGCACGCGGAGCCCGTCGTCGGCGAACACTTCGTCGGGGTCGCGGACTGCGCGGAGCACGCCGCGTCCTATGTCCCCCACTCCGTCGAAGAAATCCACGACGTCCTCGGTCAACGGATCGAAATAGACGGCGTTCGCGGTGAAATCGCGCCGCAGAGCGTCGGCGCGCATATCCTCCGTGAAGGTCACTTCGCTGGGACGGTGCGCACCTCCCTCGGGATAGCTGTCCGTGCGGAAGGTGGTGTATTCGGCAGAGAATCCGTCCGTATATATCCTCGCCGTCCCCAGCCGCATACTTTTGGCGCTTACGTCAAAACGCGTGGTTGACAGCAGCTTTCTGACCTCATCAACCGTGAGTTTTGAACAAACGTCGATGTCGTGCGGCGCCACGCCCAAGATGCGCGCGCGGCTGTAACCGCCCACGGCATAAAGGGTCGCCCGCGGTGCGAAGAGCGCGGCGAGCTCTTTGAGCGCCGCTCCCTCAACCCCCATAGACCTCGGGTGCGAGCACGCACACATCGGGCAGGTTGCGGAACTTTTCGGCGTAATCCAGCCCATAGCCCACGACGTATTCGTTGGGGATCTCGAAGCCGATGTAGTCCCCCTTGAGTTCCACCTTTCTGCGGGAGGGCTTGTCGAGCAGGGCGCACAGCTTCACCGATGCGGGACCGCGCGCTTCCAGCAGCCTCTTGAGATAGACGAGAGTGACGCCCGTGTCGATGATGTCCTCGACAATGAGCAGGTGCTTGCCCGCGACGGGCGAGGAAAAGTCCTTGAGCATCTTCACTTCGCCGGAAGTCGTGGCGCCCGAACCGTAGCTGGACACCGCGATGAAATCCACCTCCACGTCTCCCGTGAGCTCGCGGAACAGATCCGCAAAAAAGATGGTGGCGCCGCGCAGGATGCACACGACCAGCAACGGTTTGCCCGCGTAGTCGCGGTTGATGAGCTCGGCGAGCTCTTTGACTCTCTTTGCGATGTCCTCGCGCGAGACGAGGATCTTTGCGATCTCTTTACCGTACATTTTTATCCTCTGTTATTTTGATCACGTTTCTTGTGCTCGGTGTGACACGCACTTTGTCGGAGATCTCCACTCCCGCGGCGAACAGGATCTCGTGTCCCGCCGCGCATACGGTGATGCTCTCTCTCATCCTCTTGGGAACCTTTTTGTCTGTGAGGAAGTCGCCGAAGCTCTTGGTGCCGCCTCCGAATTTGGTGATGCGGTCGCCGTCGCGGCGTTTTCGCAGCACCGCGCCTTGCGGTATGGCGTCGAGGTCGGCGTAAAGCGCGCCTTCCTCCCCGCCGCTCCGCTCTAGCACGCGCTCGATGCGCACTCCCATCACGGCACACTCACCGTCCTGCGGGAAAGGTATCTCTCTTTCGTCCCTTTCCTCCCGCCCGCGGGTGAAGACAATATATTCGCCGTCGAGGTGAGCGGTGATGCCGTGCGAGAGCTCCGTGCGGCTGCCGTTCTCCGTCCCGATCAGCCCGATGACCGCCTCGTAGTGCTTCTCTTCCACATCCTGCTCCACGCCCAGCGCGCGGCAGGCGCGAAGCACGCACCGCTTGGCAAGCACGGGCGACGCGAACGCCGTGACGGGCACCCGAGCCTCTCCCCCGCACACTTCGGGGACGGGCGCGAGCTCTTCTATCAGCGCGTCCGCCTCCGCCGCGCTGCGCGCGAGCCTCGCGAACGCCGCGTTCACGGCGGGGAATCTCTCCTTCAGCCTCGCAAGTTCTCCCCGCAGAAAATTGCGGGTGTACGCCTCGTCGCCGTTGGTCTCGTCCTCGCGGTAAGGCAAACCTCTCTCCGCCACATAGGCGTCGATCTCGCTTCTCGGCACCGAGAGCAGCGGGCGGAGCCTCTCCCCCGACGCCTCGGACATGCCCTTGAGCCCCCTCACGCCCGTGCCGCGAAGAAGACGCATGAGTATGGTCTCCGTCTGATCGTCCGCGTGATGGGCGAGCAGCACACAGTCGCACTCCCCCGCCCCGACAAGTCCGTCCAACACGCCGTAGCGCAGCTCCCGCGCCGCCTGCTCCAGCGTAAGACCGCGCTCCCGAGCGTACGCGGGCGCGTCCACATGAAAGACCTTGCACTCCACGCCGCGCTCCGAGGAAAACGCCTCCGCAAACGCCGCATCCGCGAGGGACGCCTCGCCCCTGATGCCGTGTTCGACGTGTACGGCGAAAAAGTCCGCCCCCGCGCCCTTCAACAGATCGAAAAGCGCGACGGAATCCCTGCCGCCCGAAAATGCGAGCGCAAAGCGCGCCCCTTCCGGCAGACGCAGACGAAACTCTTCTCCCGCGACCGTCTTCATAATAAAGTTATTATAAAACAAAACGCGGCTCTTTGCAATACACCCCGCTCGGGACGTGAAAAAAGGTTCGACGGATTCGAGGGCGCAGGCTCGCAGACCACAAAGAGGTTTCATCATGCTCGGGGACGCTCTATCAAGTTGTTCGTCAACGTATCCGAAACAGGAACGTGTTGAAACCAACGGGGACGGGGTCAAGCCGGGGTCCACATCTTTGATGGGGCTTGGGGGCGCAAATGTTCAACTCGGACGAGTGCGCCCGAGTTGAACATTTTTTCGGGGTCCCCGCCGAAAGTATTTTCGGTGGGGTTAAGGTCCGTCCCCGTTTGTTTCGGAGTTATACGCACACTCATGCAACACCCGCGCGGAGGGTGCGGCGTATTCAAGCTAGTTTAACAGGTGTACGTCCCCTGACATGGGAATATTGTTCCCCCTCCTTCCCTTCGGGTGTTCCTCCCCCACTCGGGAAGAGTGCAGTCCTCCTAAAATGCGAGATACACTTTTCGTCCTTTTTGATAAAGTTTGAATCTCGCATAGAGATAATCGAGCGGCGAACAGTATGAACCGAACGTCGCTCGCGGGGAGAGGAAGGCGACTCGACGCGCACAGCGCCCGTGTCTACTTAATGTTTCATCTGGCTTGCGAGGTCGCATTTCGCGCCGCGGCGTTCAAGCGGCGGCTTTGCCGCCGTATCATGACGAGGGCATTGCCCTCGTCTCCCGCGTCGTGAAAATGAGCGAGTGAACGGATAGTTTTGCTTGCAAAACGCGGAGTGAACGAGCATCTCTGCATTTTCACGACGCGAAAAGGAGCAACCGCGCGACAGACGAGCCGACCGCCGCAATGCGGCGTAGGGCGACGATTACGCGCGGATTGCGACGCGGGTGAGCGGCGCGTAAGACCGTCTTCGAAATGGTGTACGTCGTGTTCAAGCACACACTATCAAGCTACTCGTCAACACACCTAAAACAGGAACGTGTTGAAACCAACGGGGACGGGGTCAAGCCAGGGTCCCCGCCCGCGGGGCATGGGGGCGCAAATGTTCAACTCGGACAGGTACGTCCGAGTTGAACATTTTTACCCCGTCCCCGTTTGTTTCGGAGTTATACGTGAACTCATGCAACACCCGCGCGGAGAGTGCGTCGGGTTCGGGAACGCCTTGTCAAACGCCTGTCGGTCTGACGCTCTCATTTGGATGAGATGCGCGAAAGAGCCGCTGCCGAGAGGCGGAGCGTACATTAGTACGTGAGCATCTACGGCAGTGGCTCTGACAAAGCAGGTCGCCAAATGAGAGCGTCAGCGGGCGTAGAGGCGGAGCACAATAACACTACAATCATCCTCCGCTCCGAGTGAAAGCGCTTTTTCGAGGAGGCGGTCGGCGAGAAGCTGGGGGTTGGAGGTGGGGGTCTGGTCGAGAAGGGAGAGGACGCCTTGCTCGCCGAGGACGTCGTGGACGCCGTCGGACATCATGACGACCATGTCGCCGTCGTAGAGCTGACGGCGACAGGTGAGGGGGACGGCGCGCTCGATGATGCCGGCGGGCGGGGCTTCGCAGGAGATGACTTCCACGCCTCCGCGATGGGAGACGAAGGTGGGGACAGCGCCCATTTTGATGATGTCGAGCCCTCCCGAAACGGTGTCGACGACGGCGATGTCGAGGGAGGAGAAATTCTCGTCGGACGTAAGACACAGAAGTTTGTTGACGAGGGTGAGGATGACGGCGTTGTCGAAGCCCGCGCGATAGAAATTCTCCACCATTGCGATGGCGGAACGGCTGGTGCGGGCGGCATCCTCCCCGCTGCCCATGCCGTCGGACAGGGCGAAAAGGCGGCGCCTGCGGGAGGGACAAAGCACGGTCTTGCTGTCGCCCGAGACGCGCTCGCCGCCGCGGCGTTTGCCCGCGCATCCGTAGGCGACCTCGAAGACGGAACACGCCGCAAGGTGCACCACGCACTCGTCGCCGCGAGGAGTGACCGAGATCTTTTCCAGCCGCGTGCCGAGGCGGGAGGAAACTATGCGCGGAAGGACGGTTTTGTCGGCGTCGGAGCGTCGGACGGTGAGCGCCACGGACACGGCGGCGCCCTCCCCCTCCACCACGATCTCGCCCGCTACGATGTTGTGGCGCAGCAGCTCCGCCGCGATGGCGTCCTCGCCCTCTTCGCCGAAGCTCACCCTCTCGCCGCACTCCCGAGCAAGGGAATCCAGCACGAGCGACACGCCCGCGAACTGCTCGGACATAAGACGTTTGGTCTCGTTCATACCCCCCGTCTCGTCTATGCGCCTGCGGTAAGCCTCCGCCGCGCTCGACACCACCGCCGCGAGGTTGTACATCTTTTTGCAGCGGGACGTGACGAAGGGGGGCATATCCAGAATGGTCACCTTGCCGCGGGACATAGCCGCCTCCGCCATGGGCAGGATGACGGCGGCGGTGCCTCCGCCGAGAGCGGCAAAACACCCTTCCCGCTCCGAACACCTGCCGCAATAGTTGCGGGACACCTCGGCGGCGAGGTTCGCGGGGGTGTAGCGGTTCTCGCCGCTCTCAAGCGCACGCAGGGTGTCGGACATATCGCAAAAGACCTTGCTCACGGACGTAAGGCGCGAGGACATCTCGGTGCGGTTGCGGTTGACGATGCCGAGAGCGGCGGCGGTGCCCTTCTTCCCGCCGAAGAGTCCCGAAAGTGCGCCGCGGGGAAGGAAGAGGAACGCACCCGCACCCAGCGCGGTGAGGACGAGATCCTGCCATCCCCAGCCCGCCTCGCCGAACGCCAGCCACACCACGGCATACACCGCTGCGCTCCCCGCCGCGGACGCCCATTTCGTGAGCGGGGAAAGCGCGGCGCATACGGCGGCGAGAGCACAGGTGTACGCCATGAAGCAAGGGGATGCGTAAGCGAGCGTCCCGCCCGCGCCCGCAAGCGCGGCGACGGCAAATGCAGCCGTCCACGACCTGCCGAAGCCCGCAAGCATGACGAAGAAGGGCACGAGGACGAACACGAGGCGGAAGCCGTCCCCTCCCGCACACGCCGCGGCATAGGCGAACACCACGATCACGAGCCCTCCCGCCACCAGCTCATCCGGCGTGAAACGGGTCTTTATGCCGCGCAAAAGCACCGCATAACATACGGTTTGTGCACAAAACGCAAAAACGCCCGCGAGCACGACGGAGAGCACGCCCTCCGTTACCCCGCCGCCGTAGAGCATCTCGGGCACGGCGTGCACCAGCTCCGACGCCACCGCCGCAGCGGTGGTGAAAATGATGTTCACGTTGCGGCGCAGGCGGTAAAACGCGAAGTAAATGCCGATGTAAAGCACGACGGGGACGGCAACGCAAAGGAGGGTCCACGGCGTGGGGGAAAAGGCGATGACGGAGAGGATGTAGGCGGGGGCAACGACGAGAAGGTTGCTGCGCGCGTAACACAGCCCCGCGAACAAACCCAGCGCGAACGCGCCTCCGAAACGGTCCACGGAGGCGAGCAGCACCATCGCCGCGACGCTCGCCGCATACGCCGCCGCACGGGCGGGCGAGAGCAAATATCTTCTCGGGGCGCGGGGTCGCCTGCGATGTTTCGGCTCCCCTCGGACGGGGGTCGCGCGCCCGTTCAAAACTCTTTCCACCCCTCCACGATGACCCCTCTCCCCCCGCGAATATTTTCCGACCGCGCGAAAAAGAGAGGAAGGCGCGTCAAAACTCGTCGAAAATTCTCCAAAATGAACGGCATTTCGTTTGACATGCGCCATCGGATTGCTCTATTATTGCTTCGATCCGCGCGGTCAGAATGCGGAAAACTTAATTTTTGGGGTGGATGTATGACCGAAAAACTCTACACCGTCGAATTGCAGAAAAAGATGGATCGCGACAAGTGGCTCGACTCCGAGAACGCGGGCAAGGACCTGTGCGGGAGCTATGCCTACTGCGCCTATTGCAATAAGTCCGAGGACGCGCCCTGCGCCAACGCCTACGTGCGCATGATCGAGGCGGAAAAGGCGGAGGACGAAAGGGCTGCCGTGCGCGCTGCGGACGAAGCCGTGGGCGAGGCGGTGGGCGATGACGAAGGGCTCACCGCGCTGGGCAAATCCATCGACCTCGAGGACGTCAAGCGCAGAAAGGCGGCGAGGAAGAGCTTGAGCTTCGCGGAGAAGTACGCCCTCTCCGACGAGATCGTGAAGGAGCGCTACGCCGTGCTGAAAGAGGCCCTCACCGCCACTCCCAAGGGCACGCCCAAGATCAAGAGCCGCATCTCCCGACAGTGCGACACCTATCGCAGGAACGGCGACATCGTGGCGAAGATCACCATCATCGGCGGATCGCTGCGCATCAATCTCCCCCTCGACCCCGACGCGCCCGAGTTCAACGACGGAAAGATGCCGCACACCGCGACGGGACACAAGAAAGTCTACGCCGAAGTGCCCTTCCAATTCAAGGTGAACAGCAAGCTCGCCTTAAAGCGCGCACTGCGCCTCATCGAGCTGGTAAAATAGCGCGTCAGAACGCGGAAAACCCGTTTAGAATGCCGAAATGCGTGACGCATTTCGGCATTTTCTTTCCGCCGCCGCCCGCACGGACGTTCACACGGCTACGCAATTTCCAATGATCACAAAATTACCACATTGCTACTGCTCGGCTTTTATTCTTTCCTCGCCTCCCTTACAAAGCGATCCCGACTTCTTGCTGTCTGCCGTGCGCACACAGGCATGCACCAACATGAATATAAAGATCACGCCGACCGGGGGCAATCCGCAAGCGACAAAAACCAAATCGTCTGCAAATATCGCGCCGTAAATGATCATATAAACGGCAAGATCGGTAGCCCATGCCCACCACATAATTGCGTCATATTTTACTAGTTTCACTCTGTCGGCGCCGATCTCGCCCTGCGCGGCAAACAAAGCATTCCTAAAACCGTTCCTGCCAAACCGTTGCATGATCATCTGCAAAATGACTGTACCGAACGACAAGAAAATATACATGAGGGTCAGTTCAAACTGCCGGGGGTACCGGGCAAATTCCTCGGAGCCTGTCCTACACAAAAGCAACACCGCACCCACAGAAAACAACACCGACACGACATACCCCGCTATGCCGTTTTTCTTCCACCAATCGGCGCTGCGATCCTTATAATAATTCATGACGCCTCCCGCATTGGACTTCTCCGTGTTTATTATATAATAACATGAGTTGCTCCATGTTTCAAGACACGATTTCCGCCGCGGGAGGCGCAGACGCACGGACGGGTCAGCGCGCGGGGCGTTTCAGGCGACGGAGGTGATAATAGAAATTGTCCTTTTTCATGCCCGTGGCATCAAGCGCCGCGCCGAGGGTGATCCTGCCCGCGAGGTAATCTTCCGCCACGGCGCGCATCTCGGAGGAAAATTCCCTCCGCGGTCTTCCGAAGCGCACTCCCCTCTCTCGGGCGCTTCGTATGCCCTCCGCCTGACGGGCACGGATGTTCTCTCGCTCGTTTTCGGCAACGAAGGACAGCACTTGCAGCACGACGTCGGAGATGAACCTGCTGACAAGTCCGCCCTCTTTGGAGCGGGTGTCGAGGAGGGGCATATCGAGCACGAGGATGTCCGCGCCCTTTTTCTCGGTGATGGCGCGCCACTCGTCTATGATCATCTCGCAATTTCTGCCCAGCCTGTCGATGGACTTGATGACGAGCCTTGAGATCCCCGCAGGCGTGACCATAGGGAACTTCGTGTTTACAGATTGCACCTCGCTTGAGCATCTCAAGGTGGATGTCTCATCTTTCGACCCATCTGTCTTCCATTGCGCCACCTCGCTGGTCAGCCTTACGATCGGGACGAACGTCAAATCTCTGTGGAACATCATCGACATCCTCGGCAGAAACCATCTCCCTGCCCTTAAAGAGATAAACTACGAGGACACGATCGCACAGTGGGAAAGCATCTCAAAGTACGACGAATGGAACAAATACACCGTCCATTGCACGGACGGCGACATCACTCCCGCAAACTAAACAACAAACGACAGGTTTACCTACACAAAACGCGGAGTTTAACTCAGCGTTTTGTGTTTTGAGCGGAATGGGTGCAGACACTCTCTCCAAGTCAGACAGGCATCAAATGGCTTGTCGGAACATCTTTGAGTACGATGTTTCTCTTTCGGAGATTGTTTTACGCGCCGCTTGAGCGTGACGTCGCTTGACCCGACGTTATCTTGTTCGGAGTGGAGCCGCTCACCAACGCACACTCGTTCGGAGCGTCTTTGAGCACGATGTTTCTCTTTCGGAGACGGTTTTACGCGCCGCTCACCCAAGCGTTCACAGGCGGCGCAGCCGCCGCTTGAACGCCGCGGCGCGAAATGCGACCTCGCAAGCCAAACGAAACATTAAGTAGACACGGGCGCCGTGCGCGTCGAGTCGCCTTCCTCTCCCCGCGAGCGATGTTCAGTGAGTACTGTTCGCCGCTTGATTATCTCTATGCGAGATTCAAACTCTATCAAAAAGGACGAAAAGTATATCCCGCATTTTAGGAGGACTGTCCCCTATTCCGAGCGGGGGAGGAAAGCCCGAAGGGAAGGTGGGGGGAATCAAGATAACCCCCGAGACGAACAGCATATTCGGAGCGTGCTTGAGTACGACGCCCCGTCCGAAGACAAGGGCTTTGACGCAGTTATTCGCCAAATAGCGTCCTCGGTAATTTAGATCGGGACGAGTTCTTCGTTATGTCCGCTAAATACGGAGAAGTGGGTGAAACCAATGCCCCTCAACATAGCGCAGGTCTTTTCGTAATCCTTACAAAGCTCTGCGTGATGGGAGTCCGAGCCGAAGGAGAGCTTTCTGCCGCCGTACTCGTAATATTTGCGGAGGATCTCCTCGGTGGGGAAGAGAGAGGTGTGGGTGTTGACTTCAAGCGCTTTGCCGCGCTCGATGATGCCGTGGAGGATGGCGTCGAACTTGTCGGGGAAATCGGCGTATTCCAGCACCTTCTTTTTGTAGGGCGCGTTGCGGGTGACGTAGCCGATGTGGGCGACTATATCATACTCGTAAGGCGCGTCGAGGCTTTTGAGGACGAGGTCGAGATAGTCCCCGTACATCCGCCGCCGCGACTTGAAGAAGAAGGCGTTGGGGAAATAGACGTCCCAGCCGTTGACGAAGTGCACGGAGTTGACCACGACATCGAAGCGCATCCTGTCGAACAGCTCCCGATACTTCTCTATGACCTGCGGCTCGGGAGAGAACCCCGCCTCGATGCCGAAACGGAATTTGAGCCCGCTGCCGCGCTTTTTGAGAGCCTCGGCGCTGTCCTCCCACTCCGCCTTGTAGGCGTCGAGGTCGATGTGCTTCCACGGTATCGGGGAGCGGTTGTGCCCGAACTTCAGGTCGTAGTCGAGGTGATCTGTGGTGGCGAGGTAATACAGCCCTTTTGCCTCCGCCTCGGCGACGATGTCGCGGACGGGGTCCTTGCCGTCGGACGAGTGACGGGTGTGAACGTGCGAATCGACGAGGATCATTCCAGCACCGCCTTTATCCTTCTCACGCCCGCGGAGGAACTCTGCTCCTTCACGATGCGGAACTTCCCGAGCTCCGCGGTGTTCGCGGCGTGCGGACCGCCGCATATCTCTTTGCTGTCCCCTATGGTGTACACCTTGACGACGTCGCCGTAGCGGTCGCCGAAGACGCCGACGGCGCCCTGTGCCCTAGCCTCTTCCACGGTCATTTCCTCGCACTTCACGGGGGAAGCGGAGGCGATCTCGCCGTTGACGACGTCCTCGACTGCCTTTATCTCTTCCGCGGTGAGCGGACGGGGGAAGTTGAAGTCGAAGCGCAGCCTCTCGGGGGTGATGTTGCTCCCTCTCTGCGCGATGCCTTCGTCGCCGAGCACCTTTTTCAGGGCGTAATTGAGCAGATGCGTCGCGCTGTGCAGCCTTGCGGTCTGTTCGCCGCCGTCGGCGAGCCCGCCCTTGAACTTCTGCTCCGCGCCCGCCTTGGACTTCTCCTGATGCTCGCGGAAAGCCTTGTCGTAGCCCGCGCGGTCGAGGACGTAGCCGCGCTCGCGCGCGAGCTCTTCCGTCATCTCGATGGGGAATCCGAATGTGTCGTAAAGGCGGAACGCCGTCTTGCCGGGGAAGGTGCCCGCGGGGATGTGCGTCAGGATCTTGTCAAATTCCTTGAGCCCCTGCTCTATCGTCTTTGCGAACTTGTTCTTTTCGGTCTCGAGCTCCTCTGCGATGCGTGCGCGGGAAGAGGCGAGATTGGGATATACCTCGGCGTATTTGTCCACGAAGAGCATGGCAAGCTCCCCTATCGCCTCGAATTCCACGCCCAGCACGCGGCAGTAGCGCATGGCGCGGCGGATGAGACGGCGCAGCACATAGCCCTGATCCACGTTGGAGGGGGTGACGGGCTTGATGTCGCCGAGCAGGAAGGTCGCCGTGCGCGTGTGATCGGCGATGATCCTCATCGCGACGGTGCTCCCCTCCTCTTCGCCGTGCTTTTTGCCCGAGAGCTCCTCGAGTTTCTTTATCGCAAAATCGAAGACGTCCGTCTCGTAGACGGAGGCATAGCCGTTCAGGGTGACGAGGGTGCGTTCAAGCCCCATCCCGGTGTCCACGTTCCTGTGTTCCATGGGATTCAGCTTCCCTTCCGCATCCTTATAGTATTGCATGAAGACGTTGTTCCAGATCTCGAGATACTTGCCGCAGTCGCAGGCGGGAGTGCAATCCTCGCCGCACTTCGGCTTGCCCGTGTCTAGGAATATCTCGGTGTCAGGGCCGCACGGACCCGTCTGTCCCGCAGGACCCCACCAATTGTTTTTCTTGGGGAGGAAGAACACGTTGTCCGCAGGCAATCCCAAACCCTTCCAGATGTCCGCGCTCTCGTCGTCGCGGGGGCAGTCGTCGTCGCCGCCGAACACGCTGACGGCAAGCCTCTCCTTGGGGATGCCCAGCACTTCGGTCAGGAACTCGAAGCTCCACGTGATGGACTCGCGCTTGAAATAGTCGCCGAGCGACCAATTGCCCAGCATCTCGAAGAAGGTGCAGTGCGAGGCGTCGCCCACCTCGTCGATGTCCCCCGTCCTCACGCATATCTGCACGTCGGTGAGCCGCTTGCCCGCAGGGTGCTTTTCGCCGAGAAGATAGGGCACAAGGGGATGCATACCCGCCGTGGTGAAGAGCACGGTGGGGTCGTTCTCGGGGATGAGAGACGCCGTGGGGATGACGGCATGTCCCCTCTCACGGAAGAAATCGAGATAAGCCTTGCGAAGTTGTGTAGAGTCGAGTTTTTTCATAATTCCTCTTTTATCTGTCCGTTTTTGACGGAAAAGTGTCGTTTTTGCTAGCAGGCATTGAGCCTGCGTGCCGTGATGCCCAGCTCTCCCAGCGTGGTGTAGAAGCCGTGCTCGAGGTCGGTCTCGTTGATGGAGCGGGTAAAGGCGAAGGTGGTCTCCCCCGCAAGGGTCACCGCGCCGACGTTGACCTTCGAGGTCTTGGAGACGTTGAGGTTGAACATCACTCTCTTCAGCCCGCACCCCTCCGGCACAGTCACTCTGCCCACGTTGCTGAATATCATGGTCTGGCGGGATTTCAGGAAGAACCGCCCTATCCTCGCGCCCAATATCTTGAGGGGCAGAGGCACTATGCGCATGAGCAGAGAGCGCTCGGTGCGCACCGTGGTGGCGAAGAACTTCTCCATCTCTTCCTTGGTCGCCTTCTCCTTGAGCTGGGCGGCGGCGGAGCGGATGCACGCCTCCGCGCTCGCGCACTCCTCGGGGGTGAAGACCAGCCGCACGAAGTTGACGAAGTTGCGCATGGTCGCGGAGGGGAACATCGTGCGAAGATTGACGGGCACCATGATGACCACCGAGCGGTTCCCGCCCGACAGCCTGCCTATGGTGCGCGCGAGCGCTCCGCACACGAAGGAGGTGAACGACGCGCCCGCCGCCTTCGCCTTTGCCGCGATCTCTCCCGACTCCACGGCACAGTACGTGCCGCTGTAACCGTCCTCCGCTATGGTGCCGGGCAGCAGCAACGGGAGATCGCCCATCAGTCCTTTGAGGTCTATTTCGGAGAATTTTATCGGGCGGTAGTAGCGGTAGAACGCGTCCTCCGCTTCCTCGTCTGTGGGAGAAAGATCCAGATCCGCGACGCCCTCGTGTCCCGTGACGGGCGCGCCCGAGAGCACCGCGTAGCGCCATACGAGCGCCTTCAGAAATTCCAACGCCGCCATGCCGTCGCACACGGCGTGGAACACCTCGAACTCTATCCTGTCCTCCGCGCAGGAGATGCGGAAGAGATAGCCGTCCGTCTCCTTGGTGTCGATGGGCAGCAGCAGTCTGCCCGTGGACGGAAAGACCTTGACGGGGGCGGGATTTTCCTCAAAATAATACCACGCATATCCCTTCCGCAGCCTCACCTTGAAGGTGGGGAAGCGCACCAGCACGTCCTCCGCCGCGCGGCGCAGCGTCTCGGGATCCACCTGCCCGTCCATGACCGCAGTCAGCCTGAAAAGGCTCTGCGCCCGCTTGGTCGAGATGATGGGATAGAACTGCGCAGATACGTCCAAGCGGTAAGTTTTGAGTTTCTTATCTTTCTCTTTCACGTCGTCCTCTCGCGCGTCCGTGCGCGCAATGTAGCCAAATCATTGTATTATGTTTATCCTCGCTTGTCAATCGAATGTCCGACGAGGGCGGGCGCGCGGGATCGCGGGCATAACGCGCTCTGCGCGCGCATATGGTGGGGTATGGCAAACAACACAATGGACAGATCCGACACCCGCGAGAGCAAAAAGACCTCGCCTCACTCGTTGCAACTCGCAGAGCACCGCCTGCTCACCGTGACGGGCGTAAAGGGCGTGCCCACCTTCACCGAAAAACTCATCGAGATAGAGCTGGAAGGCGAGTCGCTCACCGTCACGGGACACGACCTCGCCGTCAAAGGGCTGGACCTCGAGACGGGACGGTTCAGCGCCGCGGGCTACGTCACCGCGATGCGCTACTCCACCGCGGCATCCCCCTCGTCCGTCATCAGGCGCATATTCAAATGACGGGAGCATCGTGGGATGCACAGCTCGTCGCCGCGCTCTGGGCGGCGGCTTTCGGCGCCGCGGCGTCTCCCCTCACCCTGCTCTACGGCATACGCTTGCGCCCCGTAGAACGCTTCGCCGCGGACTTTCTCGCGACCGTGCTCATAGGCGCGGCTTTCTTCCTCTCTTCCGAGACGGGTGCTCGGGGGATGGTCACCGCCTACTGCGCAGCAAGCTTCCTGCTGTCGCTCGTGCTCGCGCGCAAAGGACTGCTCCGCCTCGGCGCACTGTTGCAAAAAAAATTCCCCCGACTCTTTGTGCGGGGGAAAGGTGGGCGCGGGAAAGGGACAAGGTCTACCGAGCGGAACGCTTCTCCGGATGACGGCTGTCCAGCTCCTTCTTCATCGCCGTATAATCCGCGGCAAGCCGCAGGATATAACGCTGCTTTTCCTCGTGGGAAAGGCGGGCGACGAGGTCGGCGTCGGCAAGCTGGCGGATAGGATTGATCACCTCTTCGCCTCTGTCCAGCAACTCTTTGAGGCGTATGTATATCCTCTTCTGCGACGGGCTGGCGCCCTGCGGAAGGGCACAAGCCGCTTCCCTGTCGTAGGCGCCCTCTTTCAGGCGCCGCTTTGCCTCGTGGGCGAGAGTTCTGATCGCGCAATCGGGATGTCTGACGTTTGCCATAACTGCCTCCGCCGACAATATAACACCGCAGCCCACATATTCCGAGGGCTGCGACAAAAGCAGTGCGAAAATCCTTTTTTGCGCGGGAATGCGACATTTTTCGA
Source organism: uncultured Clostridia bacterium (assembly GCA_944372795.1). GTDB lineage: Bacteria > Bacillota > Clostridia > Christensenellales > CAG-917 > Limadaptatus. The sequence continues at coordinate 23,223 of CALWAF010000023.1, forward strand.
TGCCGGCGCGGAAACCCGCCGCCGCCAGCACGCGCCCTAGGAGCGCGTACCCCCGCGCTTTATCCTGTCCCCCGCCTTGCAAAGAGGGATGAAAAGCGCGGACACCACAACTACGTTGGACACTATATGCACGAGGTCGAACCACAGCCCGCGGATGTAATATGCCACCCAATACGCGCCGAGGTCGAGGTCGGGGAACCCCACCGCGACGTAAAGAGTGTCGCAGCAAGCCGAAAGCACCCCGAAAAAGGCGGACATCACGGCAGCCAGCGCCGCCGCCGCGATGACGTTCCGCTTCCCGGAAAACGCCACGCACGACACCGCCGCGAGCAACGGCCAATAGAGGAAGTAAAGGATGACCCAGCTGCCCGCACCGTAAATCGCGATTTCCACCGCGCAAAAAACTATGGCGGCGGGCAGGACGTACACCGCGCCGAACACGGCGGCATACACCATCACGAGCACCGTCACCACCTCGACGTTCGGGACAAAGGAGAGGGCGAATTTGAGCGCGGTGAGCAGGGCGGACATCACCGCCACTTTCACCACGTACTCCGCGGCAAGCCTCCCCTTCCTCTTTTTCGGCGGGCGCACATCCGCCACTTCGAAAGGCTCTTCTTCGCGCGGCGAATTACGCATAACTCGGTCTTCACGCATACAAATCGACTTATAAAACCCGTTTTACATCAAAACGATGAGATAGGTCGCTCCGTCTACGACGGGCAGCGAAGACACCCCGAGAGAGGACGAGAAGAAGGTCTTGCCACCGACTTCATAGTCATATCCCGGTGTGTAGAGCGTCACGTCGTCGATGTCGTGATAGAGCATGATATAGGCGCCGTCACCCTGCACGAGGTCGCCTATGCGGGTGAGATAAAACCCGTAGGCGCCGTCCTCGCCCTCGAGGGGGATGCCCTCTTTTTCGCAGTGATCCTTCAACGCGCCGTAGAGATATTTCGCGTCCGTGGTCACGCTTGCCGCTTCGCCGTCGCCTATGATGACGGAAATGACGGCTTCCTCTCCCCTCGCGTCCTCGTCGTTGCAGGCGGCAAAGACGACGCACCCGCAGACGAGCACGAGCACAGAAAGTGCGAGGCACAGCCTCTTGGCAAATGTACGTTTCATGAAAAAACCTCCCGTTTTTCCGCGGAAGGCAAGGCGAAAACACGCCGTCGTCTCCCGCCGAAACAACTGCTTGTCACTCTCGGGCCGGTCTCCTGACTTCGGTCGGCACACGCTGTGCCGCGGCGCCTTCTCCCTGCACGGCAGGAATGGCGTTGTCCGTTTCACCTTACAGTAGCGGGGGCTGTGCGGGACTCTCACCCGACTTCCCGATCATCGGCTTGCGCCGCACCCGAGGCAAGGATATTCTAGCACCGGGCGAGCGTCTTGGCAAGCGCGCGGGCGGAAATGCCGCGCGTCCTCTCTCCCCTCCGCGCTCTCCCTCCTTCCCCGCTCCCATCTTCCCGCCGCCTTCTTCAAACGGCTCCCGCATTCAACCAAAAAAATAAATATGGTTTGCCATTGACTTTGTGCGCATATCCATTTATAATAAGCGTGTATAATATCCTATAAAGGAGATCGCTATGTACACCAGATGCCCCAGTTGCAGGGCGGAGATAAGTTTCCAGCCTCCTGCCAACGCAGCAAATCTTCCCGACGGCTACAAGCATAGGGTCAGATGCCCCAATTGTGGCGTGACCATCGGCGTCAAACTGCCCAACCGCGACGCGCTCGCGCAGGTGCAGCCTACTTTTGCCCCGCAGAATCCCAATGCCCATATTGCGGAACCTGTCTACAACGCGGGCATCGCCGAGACCGTTCCCGCGACCGCAAGCGAGGCGCGCGCAGCACGCAATGCAGGCATGAAGTCCGGCAGATCGAGAAACGTGATGATCTTCATCTTCGCGGCACTTCTGCTCGTCTGCTCCGTGCTCGGCCACTTCTTCGCAGAGCAAGGCGGCGCCACCCTTGACGACATCATCGGCGGCCCCTCGGGCGAGGAAAGCTCTTCCGAGGAGCTCACCGCAGGCGACTTCCTCTCCGCACTCTCCGCATTCGACGGTGCGGGCATGCTCCAGAGCATCGCGGACGGCGACTTCACCGGCGAACTGATCAAGGCGACCTTTGAGGAAAACGTCGCAGACGGGCTCGTGGCGGTGCTCCCCGTCATCTTCTTCCTCGGGACGCTCATCACCGCGGCACTTGCGCTCGTGGGCTTCATAGTGAAGAAGTACCCCCGCTTCATCCACCTCATCCTTGCACTCGGTTTGCTCGCGGTGTCGGCATGCATACTCTTCCAGCCCTTCCTCTTCTCCTATGCGGGAGAGATGGAGCTCGACCTCGCGCAGTACTTCATGGACACCGTCATCGGCGAGATGAAGTTCCTGCTGCTCGTCCCCGCGATCATCGGCGTGCTGCACACCCTCTTCGCGCTCATCTTCCTGAAGAGTTTGAAGAAAAAGCAATCCTAGGCAAAAAACGCGCTGTACTAAAAAAGCCGCTCTTCTTGGGACCCCCCGCACGATAAATCTCTGATTTCACGCGTGGGGCAAGAGGAGCGGCTTTCCTTTTCCCGCGCGCGTTTTTTGCCTCCCTCGCGTCGTGAAAATGCGGACGTTCGCTCCGCTCCTCGTTTCTCCGCTCCCCTCCGAAACTATCGCGTAGCTCTCTGATTTTCACTCCGCGTCCGCGAGGGTCTTACGCCCTCGCACTCCCTAACTAGTGCGCACGTAAAAAAGTTGTTGTGCGTGAAGAAAAGCAATAACACGCCGTGTGCAGGAACCCTCTTGTTTCACAAGGCCGATCTGTCGCGCTGTACTAAAAAAGCCGCTCTTCTTGGGACCCCCGCACGAGAAATCTCTGATTTAACGCGTGGGGCAAGAGGAGCGGCTTTCCTTTCCCCGCGCGCGTTTTTTGCCTCCCCACTCGTGAAGAGTTCAGTCCCCTGACAGGGGAGTATTGCTTACCCCTCCTTCTCGAAACAGGAACGCATTGAAACAAACGGGGACGGGGTCAAGCCGGGGTCCACATCTCCGATGGGGCATGGGGGCGCAAATGTTCAACTCGGACGGGTGCGTCCGAGTTGAACATTTTTACCCCGTCCCCGTTTGTTTCGGAGTTATACGTGAACTAATTCAACACCCGCTCGAAGGTTGCGGCGTGCTCAAGCTAGCTTAACGGGCGTACGTCCCCTAACATGGGAGTGTTGCTCCCCCTCCTTCCCTTCGGGTATTCCTCCCCCGCTCGGAAAGAGTGCAGTCCTCCTAAAATGCAGGATATACTTTTCGTCCTTTTGATAAAGTTTGAATCTCGCATAAAGATAATCGAGCGGCGAACAGAATAAACTGAACGTCGCTCGCGGGGAGAGGAAGGCGACTCGGCGCGCACTGCGCCCGTGTCTACTTAATGTTTCGTCTAGCTTGCGAGGTCGCGAAGCGCGCCGCGACTTGCAAGAGCGGGCGCAAACGCCCGCTGTGCAAGTTTGGGTGAGCGGCGCGTGATTCCGTCTTCGAAAGAGTGCTCATCGTGCTCGGAGACGCTCCGAATAAGTGCACGTCTTGGCAGCTTCACGAAAACCCCGAGCGTGACGTCGCATGACATGATGTTATCTTTTTCGAAGTGGAGCCGCTCACCAAGCGCTCACAGGGCGAAGCCCTCTTGAGCGCCGCGGCGACCGTATGAGTGCCGAGGGCTG
>CALWAF010000024.1 GCA_944372795.1 uncultured Clostridia bacterium
TCGAGTCGCCTTCCTCTCCCCATCGGGGTCCCCGCCGAAAGTATTTTCGGTGGGGCAAAGCGAGCGATGTTCAGTGAATACTGTTCGCCGCTCGATTATCTCTATGCGAGATTCAAACTCTATCAAAAGTGACGAAAAGTATATCCCGCATTTTAGGAGGACTGAACTCTTCCCGAGTGGGGGAGGAATACCCGAATGGGGCTCCCCGCAAAATCGCCGCAGGCAATTTTGTGGGGTCCCCGGGTTGGAGGGGGAACAATACTCCCATGTCAGGGACGTGCTCACTATTTCACGTTTGAGTACGACGAAACCCGCAGGAAGGGGGTAAACAATACTTCCATGATAGAGGATAGCACTTTATCCCGAAGGGAAGGAGGGGGAACAACACTCCCTTGTAAAGGGGACTACACCCATAAAACTAGCTTGAGCCCGCCGCACCATCCGAGCGAGTGTTGCATGAGTTCGCGTATAACTCCGAAACAAACGGGGACGGGGTAAAAATGTTCATTCTCGGACGCACTCGTCCGAGTTGAACATTTGCGCCCCCAAGCCCCGCGTGCGGGGACCCTGGCTTGACCCCGTCCCCGTTGGTTTCAATGCGTTCCTGTTTCGGGTGTATTAACGTACACTTTAGCGAGTGTTTTGCAATTAAGACGCGGAGCAGGGGACTGCTCCGCGCGTGTTTTGATTTTAATGAAACATCGTTGTCAAGGGCGCGAAAATTTTTGTTGCCTGCGGCTGTAAAAATTTTCGACGCTATCCCTTGACAAAATAAGTGCCGCTGCCGTCCGTGTCGCCGTCGGCTTTGCCTGTGCCGTCTTTGTCCCCGCCGTCGTCTCCGTCAAGCGGGAGAGGGGAGCGGTTGCGGTAGGTGCAGAAGGTCATGGTGTAGCCGCTGTCGCAGGCGGGGGCGGACTCTGCGATGAGTTCCCATTCGGGGAGCAGGTCGAGGTTTTCGTAGAAGACCTGTGCGCCGCCGTCCGCGCGCACCTTGGTGACCACCGCTTCATCGCAGTAGGGGAGAAGGGTGCGGTACATCATCGCGCCGCCTATGACGTAGACGTTGTCGGAGTCGTAGCCCGCGACAGTGCGCAAAAGTTCGTCAAGAGAACGCACGAGGATGTAGCCTTTCTGTTCGGCGTCTTCCTCGCTGCCTTCTGGGTTCAGGACGATGTTGACGCGGTTTTTAAGCGGCATGCCGCCGGGCAGAGAGAGCAGGGTGTTGGAACCCATGACGACGATCTTGCCGCGCGTGTGTTCCACAAAGTGGCGCATGTCCGCTTTGATGTCGAAGAGCAGGCCGTTGTTCCTGCCTATGCCCCATTTCTCGTCTACCGCAACGATTGATTTCATCCGCTTTCTCCTGTCGATTGCTTTGCACCGGTGCACGGCCGATTATTGCTGTGCGGCACGCGTTGCTTGTTATGAGTAAGAAGTCGTGCGTGGAGTACAGCCGTAGTTTAGGGGGCGTGGGGGAATAATTCCCCCGCTAGATCGCCACTTCCACCTTTTCACCGAGGGGAGTGTAGCGATAGTCTTCCAGCTCGAAGTCGTCCACGGTGAAGTCGTAAAAATTCTTTATCTCGGGGTTGATCTTGAATTTCGGCGCATTAAACTGCGGATTGTGCAATATACGCTCCACAATGGGGACGTGGCGGTCGTAGATGTGCGCGTCCGCGATGACGTGCATCAGCTCGCCCGCTTTGAGCCCGCTGACCTGCGCGAACATGTGCACGAGGACGGCGTATTGCACCACGTTCCAATTGTTGGCGGTGAGGGTGTCCTGACTGCGCTGGTTGAGGATGGCGTTCAGTCTGTCCCCCGTCACGTTGAAAGTCATGGAGTAGGCGCAGGGGTAGAGGTTCATCTCGTGCAGGTCTTGGAAGGTGTAGATGTTGGTCATGATCCTGCGCGACGAGGGGTTGTTTTTGAGGTCGAAGAGGACGCGGTCCACTTGGTCGAATTCCCCCTCTTTGTAGATGTGTTTGACGCCCAGCTGATAGCCGTACGCTTTGCCGATGGAGCCCGTTTCGTCCGCCCAGCTGTCCCAGATGTGGGAGCCGAGGTCATGCACGTTGTTGGACTTTTTCTGCCATATCCAGAGGAGCTCGTCCACGGCGGCTTTGAAGTTGGTCTTGCGCAGCGTGATGATGGGGAATTCCTCCGAAAGGTCGTAGCGGTTGACCACACCGAACTTCTTGACGGTGTGCGCGGGGGTGCCGTCCGCCCAATGCGGACGGACGGGGAGCGCGGTGTCCCACACTCCGTTGTCGATGATGTCGCGGCAGTTGGCGACGAAGATCTTGTCTGCTTTGCTCATAGCGTTGCGGGGTGTCCCGCGCAGGAGTCGCACGCGGACGTCGCGTCCGCGCGAGTGCGTCATTTGATGACGAGTTTGGAGTTGACGTCCTTTGCCACCTCGCGGGGGAGCTTGACGACGCGGCGATCGTAGGTGATGAGCCCGTTGATCTCTTCCTCGACGTCGCTCACCTGCGTGTAGACGGCGGCGGAGAGCCCTTTGTCTATCGCGGGGATGACGCTCTTCTCATAGAGTTTCCTGAACGCCTCGGCGAACGTCTCCGTGCTCTTGTACATCTTGTAGCCGAAGAGTTTGTCGGGGCTGAACATATGTCCCTCGGTGGGCAGAGAGTAGCCGCCGAACTCCGAGAGCACGATGCATCTCTCATCGTTGGGGATGCGGATGGGCTTGAAGTAGACGTGCAGGCTCTTGAGCTGCGAGGAACCCTTGCCCTGATCGTGCCAGCCGCTCACGCTGTCGATGACGCGGGTGGGATCCGCCTCGTGCAGCTTGCGGGTGATCTCCACGGAGTCGAACTGTCCCCAGCCCTCGTTGAAGGGCACCCAGACGGCGAGGGAGACCACGTTTTTAAGACGAGCGATGGTGTCGTACATCTCCGAGATATATTCCTTCCTGCCTTCCTCGTCGGCGCGGGAGAAGAACTTGTACTTGTTGTCCTTGAGGTGTATGCCGACGAAGGGCAGCACGCCTATGGCGAGGAAGTTGTAGCTCGTGCCGCCGGACACCATGTCCTGCCATACGAGCACGCCCTCCTTGTCGCAGTGGTAGTACCAGCGGAGGGGCTCTATCTTGATGTGTTTGCGGATCATGTTGAAGCCCAGCGATTTGACGAGTTTCACGTCATACTCGAGGGCGGCGTTGGAGGGCGGCGTGAGCATACCGTCCGACCAGTAGCCCTGATCGAGCACGCCGGAGTGGAAGTAGGGCTTGTTGTTGAGGGCGAGACGCTTGAAGCCCTTACGATCGGTCACGACGGAGAACTTGCGCATCCCGAAGTAGGAGCGCACCACGTCGTCGCCCACCTTGACGGCGAGGTCGTAGAGCTTGGGATTCTCGGGAGACCACAGCTCGTAGCCGTCGAAGTCTATCTCGGCAAGCGAGCCCTGCACCTTCTGCGCTTTCAGGAGCTTGTTGCCGTCCATTATGGCGATGTCGGCGCCGCCCGCTCCCACGATGTCGAGCTTGAGGATGAGCTTGTCGCGGTCGATGTCGGGGATGATGGTCATGTCGCCTAGGTACGCCTCGGGGACGCTCTCCATCCACACGCTCTGCCATATGCCCGACTGCGGGGTATACCAGATGCCGCCGTGACGCAGCTTCTGCTTGCCGCGGGAGTGGAAGGAGGTGTCTGAGGGGTCGGTGACGATGACTTCCAGCATATTCGCGCCCGTCTTCACCACCCCCGTGACGTCAAAGCCGAAGGGAGTGTAGCCGCCCACATGGGTGCCCAGCTCCGTGCCGTTCAGGATGACGGTGGCGTAGCAGTCCACCGCGTCGAAGTGCAGGAAGGTGTGCGCCTTCAAAAAGCCGTCTTCCACTTGGAATTTCAGGCGATAGCGCAGCTCGTCGTCGGGCATGACCTCGATGCCTTCGGGCAGCCCGGAAAGCAGACACTCGGGAGAGAAGGGGACAAGGATCTTCCCCTGCCAGCCGGGGAATCCGTCACGGCTCTTGAAGACCGCGTAGTCCCACCAGCCGTTCAGAGTCTTGTAGCTGTCGCGCGCAAACTGCGGACGGGGATACTCCGCAAGGGGAGTGTCCGAAACCTCGAAAGGTGTTCTCAATCTGATCTTGTTCATAATCCCTCCGTATATCGTAGCCGCGCATATCACGCGGTTTAAGTATCAATTTGTGTATATGATGTGTCGGTTTTGTCGTTTTGCCGCCTTATGCGTGCGGCGGGCGGGTCAGCAAAGAGTGAAGGAGGCGAGTTCCTCTCCCTCGAAACTTTTCAGCGTAACTTTGTCCTCGTCCAGCACGGCGTAGCTCTTCGGAGTGCCGTCGAAGGGGATGCCCACGGAGCCCACGCAGACGTAGTGCACACCGTCCACCACTGTCACGGACGGCTTGTGGAAGTGTCCGTAAAAGACCACGTCGCCGGGTCTCACGCCCGTGGGCGGGCAGGTCGGGTTCACTTTGTGGCCGTGGGTGAAAAAGACGGTGTGCCCGTTCCAATCCATGCTGAAGTCCCCGATGATGGGGAAGTTGGAGATCATCTCGTCCACCTCGCTGTCGCAATTGCCCTTGATGACGGTGATGAAGCTCATCGCGTCGTTGAGGAGTTTCGCGACGCGCATGGGGGCGTAACCCTCGGGCAGGGGATTGCGGGGACCGTGGTTGTAGGTGTCGCCCAGCAGCACCACTTTGGTGTCGGGATGCTCGGGAAGAGCTGCGTCCACGATGGAGAAAAACTTTTCGAGGCTCACTGCCGAGCCGTGGATGTCGGATGCAACAAAAATTCTCATAATGACCTTCTCTTATGCTCGGGGGAGAGTCCCTCCCCGCCGCGGGATAGTCCGCGCGTCAATATCTGTCGTAGCCGTCCCTGTCGTCGCGGGGTGCGCGGTCGTAGTAGTCGCGGGGACGTTCGCGTTCGTAGTCGCGGTAGCCTCTGTCGTAGCGGTCGCGGTCGCTCTCGTAGGAGCGGGTGCGGTCGTAGTCTATGCCGCCTCCTTCGGGATCCTGCCTGCGCATGGTCTTTCTCTTGTCATAGCCGCGCTTCCCGCCCGCTACGGGCTTGAAGAGCAGGAAGACTATGATGAGCGCGGGCACCGCGATGCCGATGATGAGGATGATGCGCAGAGCATCCGAAGGTTCCCCTCCCGTGAGGTCGCCGTCCGCCGCGCCGTCGTCGCCCTGCTCGGGCTCTTCGGGAGCGGTGAGCTCGGCGCGCCTTGCCTCCGCCAGCGGGTGCCACGGCACGGAGAAGGACTCGAATTTGTCCGCCTCCGCCACGCCGTAGAGTATGTTCGCGTCCGCGTCGGGCGCGCAGAACACCACCTTGGTCGGGTCGTCTGCCGCGGTGCCGAGGAAGGTGAGCGTCAGCCCGTCTTCCTTGGTGATGGGGACGCGGCTGTTGTTCAGGAAGACTTCCTCGCCCTCTTTCAGGGTGAGCGTGACCGAAGGCACGGCATCTGCCTCCGTCACTCCGCCCGGCAGGGAGGTGACAAGGAGGGTGGAGGGAAGATCCTGCATATAGCAGTCGAATACGCCGTCGAGGGAGAGGACGTAGACGGAATTGTAGCGAGTGACCTTATAGTAGTAGCTCTTTTGCAGCAGGAAGAGTTCGCCGGAGCTTTCCGAGCGCACGGCGACGTCCGATGCGGATGAGACGGAGTCCGAGACGAGCTCCTCATCCGTGGGGGCGATGTAGACGTAAAACTCGTTCCCCGCGGCACATGCCGTGCCCTCCGAAGAGGTCGCAAGACCGCACGCCGTGAGCGTGAGGGCAAGCAGGATGAGCGCCAGCGCGGGAACAAAAAATTTTTTCATGCTCATATAGTACTATAATTATAGACGAAAATAAAGTCTTTGATGACATTTTTCGTCGACGACATTTTCTGTGCGGCATAAAGCCGTCAATTCTGCACCCCCGCGAGCGCGGACAGCGCGGGGGCGCCTATCCTCGGGAGATATCCCCGACACGCGTGACATAAAAATTTGCATTTCCCGAAAATCGCGGTTTAGCATTGCGCCATGGACGTGAGAGAGACGGTCATGGACATCCTCGCCATAGAGCGGGAGCTCGCCGCGCGGGCAAAGGAGCCTTTGCGCGGCTATAACCGCGACAGGGTGCACCTGAAGCAGATGGAGTTCCATCGCAATCCGCTGCGCAATCGCTGGGTGTTCGGCGGCAACCGCTCGGGCAAGACGGAGTGCGGCGCGGTGGAGAGCGTGTGGCTCGCCCTCGGCGAGCACCCCTTCAGGCGCAACCGCGAAAATGTCGAGGGATGGGTGGTCAGTCTCACCCGTCAGGTGCAGCGCGACGTCGCGCAGTCCAAGATCCTGAAATATCTTCCTCCCCGCCGCATCGAGGACATCGTGATGGAGAGCGGCAGAAAGGGTGCGCCGGAGTACGGCATCATCGACCACATCGTCGTGCGCAACTCCTTCGGCGGGTTCTCGAAGATAGGGTTCAAATCCTGCGATCAGGGGAGGGAAAAGTTTCAGGGGGCGTCGCTCGACTTCGTGTGGTTCGACGAGGAACCCCCTCTCGACGTCTATGAGGAATGCAGGATGCGCGTCTTCGACCGCGCGGGGCTCATCTTCGGCACCATGACCCCCTTGAAGGGGCTGACGTGGGTGTACGGCGAGATAGAGCTCAACGAGCGCGGCGACCCCGAGGTGTGGTGCACCCACATGGAGTGGAAGGACAACCCCTACCTCGATCCCGCGGAAGTGGAGGCTATGGCGGCGTCCATGTCCGAGGACGAGCAGCAGTCGCGGCGTTTCGGGCACTTCTTTTCGGGGCAGGGGCTGGTGTATCCCGAGTTCGACCCCGCCCGCCACGTCATCGACCCCTTCGACGTCCCCGCGGATTGGCAGTGCGCCGTGTCCATCGACCCGGGACTTCGCAACCCCACCAGCTGCCACTTTTACGCGGTGGACTACGACGGGCGCATTTACGTCGTGGGGGAGCACTACGAGAGGGGGCGGGACATTGATTGGCATGCGGAAAAGATCCTCGCGCTCGCGGACTCGCTGGGCTGGCGGCGGGACTCATCGGGGAGACTGCACGCTCTCATCGACAGCGCCGCGTCGCAGCGGACGCTGGCAGCCGAAAAGAGCGTCGCGGAGCTGTTTTACGAGAGAGGCATTTCGGTGAATACTCGCGTGAACAAAGACTTGTACAGCGGGATACAGCGCATAAAGTCGCTGTTTTGCAAAGATCCGCCCGCGATATTCATCTTCCGCAACTGCGTGCACCTCATCCGCGAGCTGAAGGGATATTGGTGGGGAGAGGGGGACAGACCGAGAAAGATCGACGACCACGCTCTCGACGAGCTGCGCTATTTTGTGATGTCGCGTCCTTCTCCCTCTCTCCCGCCGCTGCCCGAAAAGAGCGTCATTCAGCGCGACAAGGAGAGCCTTGTGCGCGCCGTGAAAAGGGAGAAAAAATGGATGACGGGATTTTGAAAACGCTGCTTCTGAAAGCCACGGGTTATTCCCGCGACGAGGTGCAGGAGGAATATGCCGTCACCCCCGAGGGGGAGATGGTGCTGACCAAACGCAAAGTGACCAAAAAATATTATCCTCCGGACAGTACGGCGCTGAAGACTTATCTCGAGCTTTCCTCCGAGAGGGGGACGGAAGAGCTCACGGACGAGGAACTCGAGGCGGAGAAGAGAAGGCTCCTCGCCGAGCTGAAAGAGAGTGAGAAACTTGCCGCGGCGGACAAGTCCCCGCACGACGACTCGTCGGGCGGCGGGGGCGGGAAGCGCGGTGCGAATAAGGAGTGAATCATGTCAAAAAGGGAACAGGAAATCGTCTCGGCGGTGCTGGAGGATTTCAAGAAAAGGCAGGAGGCGCGTCGTCCCGTCGAGCTCAACTGGAGGCTGAACATGAACTTCGTCATCGGCAACCAGTTTTCCGAGATCTCGCCGCGCGGGGACGTCGAGGAATACGGCAGGCAGTATTTCTGGCAGTGCAGGGAGGTGTACAACCACATCGCTCCCATCCTCGAAACGCGTCTTTCCAAACTTGCGAGGGTGAAGGCGCAGGCTAGCGTGCGTCCGTCCTCTCCCGACGACGCCGACCGTGCGTCGGCGGAGGTCGCCACCAAGCTCATCAGGGCGGTGTCCGCCGACAACGGGTTCAGCGCGCTCATGAGCGAGGCGAACGTGTGGAGCGAGGTGACGGGATCGGCGTTTTACAAGGTGACGTGGGACACGCAGAAGGGCATGGCGCTCACCGCAGACGGCACGCTGCGCGAAGGGGACGTGAAGATCACGGTCTGTCCTCCCTTCGAGATATTCCCGGAGAACATCGCCGTCGCAGAGCTGGACGCCCAGCCCTCTCTCATGCACGTCAAGGTGATGGGCGTGGGCGACGTCTTCCGCATCTGGGGCAAGAGGGTGGAGGGCAGGACGCTCAACGTCTTCTCATTCGAGAACGCGGACGTGCTGGGCGGACTCGGCTATCACGCCACCGTGCCCAAGATGGTCACGGAGGCGAGGGAGGACGCGGCGCTGGTCATCGAAAAGTATGAGATGCCGTCGGAGTCGCATCCCGAGGGCAGGCTCATCATCGTCGCGGGGGAGACCCTCGTGCACGACGGTCCCCTCCCTTACATCAACGGCGAGGACGGCACGAGGGGCTATCCCTTCGCCAAGCAGGTGTGCCTCGAGAGCCTCGGCAACTTCTTCGGCGGGAGCGTGGTGGAGCGCATCATCCCCGTCCAGCGGGCGTACAACGCCGTGAAGAACCGCAAGCACGAGTTCATGAACCGCATCGCCATGGGAGTGCTCGCCGTAGAGGACGGCAGTGTGGACACCGACGCCCTCGAAGAGGAAGGGCTGCCTCCCGGGAAGATACTCGTTTACAGGCAGGGGAGCGCGCCGCCCGTCATGCTCAACGCGGGACAGGTGCCCGCGGAGTTCGGCAGAGAGGAGGAGAAGCTGCTCAACGAGTTCGTCATGATCAGCGGCGTGAGCGAGGTCACCACCTATTCGCAGGTGCCCAGCAACGTCGCGTCGGGCACCGCCATATCCCTCCTGCTCGAGCAGGACGACACCCGCATCTCGCTCACGGCGGACAGCCTGCGCGAGGCGGTGAAGAGGATAGGCAGACACATCATCAGGCTGTATAAGCAGTTTGCAGACGCGCCCCGCATGAAACGCGTGGTGGGGGAGGGCGGCGAAGTGGAGGTGATGCAGTTCCGTTCTGGCGACCTCGGCTCCGAGGATGTGACCTTCGACACCGAAAACGAGATCGAGGATTCCCTCTCGACAAGGCGTGCGATGGTGTACGACCTTTTGGGGCTCGGGCTGTTCGCGGACGAGAACGGGATCATCCCCGCCCGCACCAAGACCAAGCTGCTCGAGATCCTCGGCTTCGGCAATTGGGAGCAGTCGCGCGACGCGGACGAGGCGCACCTCGCCAAAGCGGAGAGGGAAAACTTTGAGCTCAAGAGCCGCGATGTCGTGCCCGACCCCGTTGACGACCACGCCCTGCACATCACGGAGCACACCAAACTGTGCGTGTCCGCACCCTGCGAGAAGGACGAGAAGTTCCGCGCCAGAGTGACGGCGCACATCAACAAACACAAGGAGCTCGCCGCCCTCGCGGGCAATGTGGCGGAGCTCGAAAGACGTTTCGGAGGAGAAGATGGCAAAGAAGGATGAAAAAACCGCCGCGGAGCTTGCGGCAGAGCCCGAGACCCTCGCGGCGGGAGCCGCGGATGCGGAGGACACCTCCTCCGTCCCCGCCGTCACGGACGGCGATAATAACGAAGAAAAGGGATCCCCCTTCGGAAAATTCAGGACCCCGGAAGAATTGCTGCGCGCTTACGGCGAGCTCGAGCGTGAGTTTACCCGCCGTTCGCAGCGGCTTGCGGAGGCGGAGAGGAAGCTGAAGGCTGCCTCCGAGCCCTACGCACCCGACGACAAGGAGTGGAAGGAGGCGGTGGACAAGTTCTTTTCCGAGATCCCTGCCGCCAAACCTTTCGCAAAGGAGATGGCGAAGGAGCTCATCTCCCATCCCGAGCTGCGCGCCGAGCGCGGATGTCTGGAAAAGGCGCTCGTGAGGGTGCTCGCTTCCTCTTACCGCACGCCGGAGCAGCTCATGCGGGACGGGCAATTCCTAAAGGATCACGTGCTGACCTCAACCGCCGTCAAGGCGGCGGTCATCGACGGCTATCTCAAAGGACTGCGTGCGGGTCTGCCTCCCGTCGTCATGCGCGACGGAGGGCAGTTCGGCGTGGCTCCGAGAAAGACGCCGAAGAGCATAGAAGAGGCGGGAGAGCTCTTTTTGAAAGACAACGAATAGGAGAACATCATGGTCACACTTACAAATGCCGACAAAGCATTAAAGACGTTTTATCTGGGCGTTCTTGCCGATCAACTCAATGTTGGGGTGAATCCGCTGCTCGCCAAGATAGGACAGACGGGCGCCGACGTATGGGGCAAAGAGGTCAGGAAACTCGCCCCCTACGGCATCAACGGCGGCATCGGCTCGGGCAGCGAGACGGACTCTCTGCCTTTGAGCGGAGGCAACAACTACGTGCAGTTCACCCTCACTCTCAAGAACCTCTTCGGCAGGATAGAGATCTCCGACAAGGCGGTGAGGGCGTCCCAGAACAGCGCGGGTGCATTCGTCAATCTGCTCAACGCCGAAATGGACGGGCTGCTCAAAGCCAGCAAGTTCAACTTCGGCAGGATGCTCTACGGTGACGGCAGCGGACTCATCGCCACCACCGTCGCGAACACCGGCGAGAGCAACGACACCGTCACCGTGGACAGCGTCCGCGCCCTGATGGAGGGCATGACGGTGGACGTCTACAACGCCTCCGATGTCAAGGACACGACGCTTTCCGGCGCGCGCATCCTCACCATCGACCGCGAGAGCGGGAACGTGAAACTCTCCGTCTCCGCTTCGGCGAAGATAGGCGCGGGCTATAAGCTCTACGTGCAGGGCTCCAAGGGCAACGAGATCACGGGTCTTGAAGCGGTGTTCGGCTCCTCGCCCACCATCTACGGGCTCAACCGCGCCGATTACAGCTTCCTCAAACCCTATGTGAAGAACGTCACGGGCAAGGTCACTCCCGGTGCCATCCAGTCCGCCGTGGACGTCATCGAGGAAGTGGCGGGCGGCACTGTGGACTTCATCGTCGCATCCTTCGACGCGAGAAGGCAGTATGTCGACTTCCTCACCGCCAACCGCACCAACCTCGACTATATGAACCTCGACGGCGGCTATAAGGCTCTCTCCTATGCGGGCGTGCCCTTCGTCGCGGACAGGTTCGTCGCCGACGGCACCGTCTATCTGCTCAATTCCGAGGACTTCAAGCTCCACCAGCTCTGCGATTGGCGCTGGCTGGAAGGGGAGAGCGGCAGCGTTTTGCATCAGATCCCGGGCAAGGCGTCTTACAGCGCCACCCTCGTCAAGTACGCGGATCTTCTCTGCGCGCGTCCCATGGGTCAGGCGAAACTCATCTTCGACGGGTCCTCTTCCTCGGGCGGCGGCAGCTACTATACCGTGTCCTTCGACTCTGCGGGCGGCTCCGACGTCGCGTCGCAGATCGTCCTGCCCGGCGGCAAGGCGGTCGAGCCCGCTTCTCCCACCAAATCCGGCGCCTCCTTCGACGGCTGGCAACTGGACGGCGAGGACTACGACTTCGACACTCCCGTGAATTCCGACATCGATCTGGTGGCGAATTGGCTGTGAGCAGGGAAGAACTCGTGCCCGTCG
The DNA here is from genome assembly GCA_944372795.1 of uncultured Clostridia bacterium. Classification (GTDB taxonomy): domain Bacteria; phylum Bacillota; class Clostridia; order Christensenellales; family CAG-917; genus Limadaptatus. The sequence continues at coordinate 11,729 of CALWAF010000024.1, forward strand.
AACACGACCTCTTTTCCATCGCCGACAGGCTGAAGGAGATAGACGGCAGATACGGGCTGTATTACAACGGCAGACTCGACAGGTTCGAGATCTACGCTTCGGGTGCACTGCAACTGACGGTGCCCCGCGGGGAGCTGGACGCGCGCGTTATAGCGCGCGTCCGCGAGACCCGCATCGAGAGAGCGGACGCGGTGCTCGGCGAGATAGACCGCGCATGTCGCGCCGCCGAAGCCGCGGCTCAAAAGTCGGCGCTCGAAAGAGCTCGGGCTGCCGTCTGCGGCAAGGAGGAATTATGCTGGTGAAGGACGTTCTCGGAGAGTGCCTTGTCAAAACGGGCAGGGACAACTTTCTCTCATCGTCTTCGCTGACGGAGGAACAACAGGCGCTCGCCGAAAGGCTGCGCGCAGCCCTCAACATCGCCTATCGCGAGGCGGTGACGGAGTATATCCCCCTCTATGCGGAGGAGGAAGTGACGGTGACGGACGGCGTCGTCGACGTGTCCTCGCTGGAGCATCGCATCCTTTATCCCGTCTCTCTCACCGCAGAGGGCAGACGTTTCGGGGTGTGGGTGCGCCCGGAGGGCGTGCGCTCCGACCGCACGGGCAAAGCCGTGCTGCGCTATGCCTATTTGCCCGCGGACGCGGGGATGGACGACGACATCGAGGATATGCGCCTCACGCCCTCGGCGCTCGCCGACGGGACACTCGCGCAGTACTACCTTGCCGACAAGGAATTCGCTCTCGCGGAGGCGTATGACGCTTCCTTCCGCGAGGCGCTCTCCGTCGTGCGCTATAAGGGCAGACCCCTGCGTCTAGGCGAGGGGAGGTGGACGCGATGAAAAGGGTCCCTTCCTCCGCGCGCACCCTGCGCATCGGGTTCAAAGGTATGCGCACCACCGTTGACGAGAGCGTGATGGATTGGGACTATTCTCCCGCCGTCTACAATTTCCGCATCGAAAACGGCGCGCTCACGGGCGGGCTGGGGCTCACGGAGGCGAAGGGATTCCACGCCACGCTGCCCGATATGCGCCGCACCTATCCCGCCCTTCCGGACGGAGCGGAAGTCAAACGCATCTTCCATTACCGCAGGCGCGATCAGGGCGGCTATGACGACAGGCTGGTGGTGCAGACCTCTTCGGGCGCGGTCTATTACACCTCCGTCTTCGAGAGCGACACGTGGCACGCCGTCGCGGACTACACCCTCGCGGGCGATGCGGCGGCGGTGTGCTACAACTACGGCGGCAAGGACGTCCTGCTCATGTGTTCGCCCGAGAGCCCCTTTGCGGTGCTGGACGACGGCACGGTGAAAGAGGTGCTTTCCGCGCCCCGCTTTTCCTCGGTGACGGTGCACAACGAAAGGGTGTACGGCACGGTGAGCGGCGCCGACAAACAGCTGTGGTTCTCCGACGACTTCGACCCCGAGAATTGGAACGTCTCGGGCGAAGAGGGCGGCTATATCACCTTTTCGGACGAGTGCGGGGACGCGCTCATGACGGTGTCGTTTCTGGGCTATCTTTACATCTTCCGCGAGCACGGCATCTACCGCCTCACCGCCTATGGCGATCAGAGCGACTTTTCACTGAAAAAGCTGTTTACCGCAACGGGTAGGATATATAAAGATACGATTGTGCTGTGTGGCGACAGGATAATGTTCCTCACCGACGAGGGGGTCTTCGCCTTTGACGGCTACACGGCGACCCCTGCGGCAAGGGAGCTTCCCGACCTCCTTTACGCCTACCGCGCTTCTGCCGCCTATCACGACGGAGCCTATTGGCTCGCCTGTCTTATCTCGGCTCCGGAGTACGGCACGGGGGTGTTCGTCAACAACGCGGTCATGCGTTATGACATTAGAAAAGGGAGCATGGATCTGCTGGTCGGCGCAGACGTCGTCACCCTCGCGGGGGTGCGCTCCCACACGGCGGACGACATCGTGTTCGCGGTGGACACCGAGGACGGACATCGGCTCGCCTCCGTTTCGTCGGACGGGATGGTGTTCGGCGTGCCCACCCTCAAGATATACCGCACGCCATCAAACGACCTCGGCACTCCCGCCTTCAAGACGGTGCGCGAGGTCACTCTCACCACCCGCTATCCCGCAGAGCTCCGCGTCACGACGGACGGCGTCACGCACGTTTACGCTCTTGCAGGATCGGACGCGCCGCAGACGGTGTTCGTGGGCAAGAGCGGCAGAAAGATAGGGCTGGAACTGCGTTCGCAGTCGGCGGTGTGCGCGGTGTCGCAACCCGTCGTCACGCTGGATATAATTGCACGGAGGTGACTATGAATTTGAATGAGATCGTTTCGCTCGTGGAGGATCTGACCTACCGCGTGCGGCTTTTGGAACAGAAGGTGGCTGCGCTCGCCGCTGCCGCCGCCCCCGCGGACGGGGAATGAGAGGCGCTTATGGCATCGTTTTGGGATGAATTCAAGGACCTTTTCAAGACCGATTCGCAGCGGGAAGAGGAACACAAACGCGAGCTCGCCGCAGCTCTCGAGGCGGAAAAAGAGGTCACCGACAAGCTCGCCGCCCTCGACCGCGAATATCGCGACTCCCTCCCGGAGGAACCCGAGATCGACCTTGACAAACTCTTCCCCGAGAGTCTCGGGCTGGAAAAGGTGGAGCACACTCCCGCCACCGACGAGGAACTCGCCGCAAGGGCGCAGGCGGGCGTGGACAGCGAGAAGACCGCCGAGCGTCAGGAGCTGGAGCATTCCTTCGGCGTCACCGAGCAGAAGCTCGATGACCGCGCACGCGAGGCGCAAGACGAACTTGCCGACAACTATCGCGAGCTGGGGGAGCTTTACGACGAGCTGCGCAGACAGGCGGGCAACGACGCCATCGCGCGCGGGGTCGCAAGAAGCAGCATCCTGACGAGCGCGCGGCAGGATCTACGCGACGAACAATCCCGCAAAGAGGCGCAGAGCAGGGCGGCGTACGACGCCGAGATGAGCGATATAGGCTCCGAGCTCGAAAGTCTGCGGCGAGAGCAGGACGCCGCTTTCGAGCAGCTCGATCTCAAATACGCGGCGGAGCTGGAAGAGCGCATCGCGCGCCTCAAAGAGGAACGTGACGAAACAGCTCGTCGTTACGCCGAGTACAACAACGAGGTCGAGGAGAAGGAGCACGAATACGCCGTAAAGCGAGAGGAAGACATCGCCGAGTATCTGAAAGACAGGGAAAAGGAGCGTCTCGAACGCGAGGAAAAACAACGCGAAGAGGAGAAAAAGTACGGCTACACCGGCGAAAAACAGGAGAACTACGCCAAGCGCTACGATATAGCCTTCGAGTTTTATTCCTCCCTTTCTCCCGACATCGCCGCCGACGCCCTCGCGGCGTCCCCCTCCATGAAGTACTACCTCGGCAACTATTACGAGAAGCTGATGGGGGCGTTGGGGGCTTCTTCTTCCCAAACCCGCTACTTCTGACGCTCTCATTTGGCGAATTGCTTTGTCAGAGCCACTGCCGTAGATGCTCACTTACTTCAGTAAGCTCCGCCTCTCGGCAGTGGCTCTTTCGCGCACTTCATCCAAATGAGAGCGTCAGATTTAATAAACAAATGAGCAAAAACATCCCACTCAAACTTTACGTAAAAAAGGTGCTTATCCAGCGAGATAATCGCGGGAAATTTATTAAACAATTAAGGCGCGGAGCAGAAAACTGCTCCGCGCGTATTGTTATTTTGAGTGTTCCGTCGTTGTCAAGGGCGCGAAATTTTTGCATACCTGCGGCAACAAAAATTTTCGGCGCAATTCCTTGACAAAACAGGAGAGAGATGTGCTCTCACTTGTTTCACGCGGTGCCCCTTACGGGGTGGGTTGGCGCGCAATTCCGTCTCCGAAAGAGTGTTCGGCGGGTTCGGGGACGCTCTATCATGTGATTGATAATTTACATTTATTTCCTCCCCGGAGGGTTTAGCGCACTTTGCGTACGGCGTATGCTATGGGCGGGGTGATGAGGGGGAAGACGACGGCTTCGATGACGAAGTTGACGGAGAGCATCGCGGACATGAATTCGGGCGAGATGAGAGTGTCGCCGACGCTTTTGCCGCCGTAGAGCGCCCACATCATGCCGAGGACGAGCCCCGTGTTGGTCAGCACGCCGACGAGGCAGGCGATGCCGTCGACGAGGGCTTGCGCAAGGCGGGGGAGGGGCGTCGGCGAGGGCGTTTTGTGTGCCTCGGGCGTATGTTCGGGAGAGGCGTTTTCCGCATTCAAAGCGGGTGTATCGGGCGAGGAGATCTGCACGGAGGGGTGTTCCGAGGAGGGCGCCTTGTCGGCTGCGTTTTTCTTTTTTGCGAGCGCTGCGCGGAAGAGGGCGGAGAGCCCTTTCATCACTGCGAAGACCGCGGCGGGCACGAAAAGACGGGGAAGCACGGACACCAGCGGGTTTTGGAATATGGGCGCGGTGAGCGAACCCGCACTCAACGAAAACGCCATTACGAGGGAAGTCAGCCCCATCACCAGCCCGCCGAGCAGTCCCGTGACGAAGTCCTGCGTGAGGGCGAGCACGAAGACGGGCAGCAGGGTGAGCGCAAGCGTCGCCGAGCTTACGCGCAGCGGGATCAGACTCAATATGACCGTCAGCGCCAGCAGCAGCGCGAGGATGGCGATACGTTTGCTTCTTTTCATCTTGCTTCCCCGAAAGTTTCGACAATGATACCACACCCGCGGGCGCGTGTCAAACAGACACATTTGCATAAGCTCTCGCGAAACTTAAATGAACATTAAGAAAAAATTTTCGGCTTTCAATGATGTTTTAAGCAGCGTAGGGAATAATCAAGGCGTAAAGAGCGGAAACGTTCTTTCGATATATCCTCCCTATTTGCACGAAAGTGCGACCCTCCCAATTGGCGAAAGCCAAACAATCCTCCCCCCTGTTAGAGAAGACCCCTCCATCATCTTCCTAACAAAAGAAACGGAGCCCACACCGGGCTCCGTTTTTTTTTGGCTCGGCGGAAAGGGTTCGAACACGTCCGTGAACGGATCTTTTCGGCGCTTTCACGCGCAAACCGCTTGGCGATATGTAAACTATCGCCTGCGCGATTAGCGCGCGAGATCCCTCGGAAATCTCTCGTTCACGGGCGCGCCCTCGCCCTTCCCGCCTCGCCTGACGATCGTCGGATGACGGAAAAGAGGGACGTTCTTTGCCTTTCGGCGGGGATGAAATTGGTAAGATTCGGTCTTTACCTTGTCGCGGCATGGGCGTATAATGGAAAAAAAAGCACGCGGAGGTGCGTTATGAAAGTGGTCATCATAGGCGGTGTTGCGGGCGGTGCGAGCTGCGCCACGCGTCTGCGCAGATTGGACGAGAGTGCCGAGATCGTCATCCTCGAGCGCGGGGACAACGTCTCTTACGCCAACTGCGGCTTGCCCTATTATGTGGGCGGCAGGATAGAGAGGGAGGAGTCCCTCACCGTGGCGAGCCCGGGATTTCTGCGGGCGCGGTTCAACATAGACGTCAGGGTGCGTTCCGAGGCGGTGGGCATAGACACCGCGCGCAAGACGGTGCACGTGAGAGAGCGCGACGGCAGGGAATACGACGAGCCTTACGACAAACTTTTGCTTGCGCCGGGTGCCGCGGCAAAGACGTTCGGTTGGAGCGGGGAGGGCGTCTTTGTCCTCCGCGACGTCGCGGACGCCACGGGCATGGCGGCGTACATCCGCGAAAAGGGCGTGAAGAGCGCTCTCGTCGCGGGCGGCGGATTCATAGGCATCGAGACGACGGAGAATCTTGCGGAGCGCGGCATCGCCGTCACTCTTGCCGAATTCGCGCCGCAGGTGATGCCCCCTCTCGACCCCGAGATGGCGCTTCTCGTCCGCGACGAGCTGGAAAAGGGCGGCGTCAAAGTCATGACGGGCGTGGGCGTTGGCAGCGTCCTGTCCTCCGCCGACGGAGTCAAGGTGAAATTCACGGACGGCGGCGAGGGCACTTTCGGCATGGTGGTGCTCGCCCTCGGCGTCACTCCCGAGACCGCGCTTGCCAAGGACGCTGGCATAGAGCTCACTTCCCTCGGCGGCATAAAGGTGGACGGCACGCGGCGCACGTCCGTCCCCGACATCTTCGCGGCGGGCGATGCGACGGGCGTCATAGGCGCGGACGGCGGAGAGGCTCTCGTGCCCCTTGCGGGTCCCGCCAACAGGCAGGGCAGAAGCGCCGCGGACAATATGACGGGCGCGCGCGCAGAAAACGGCGGACGCGTGCTGGGCGCGAGCGTGGTGCGGGTCTTCGGGCTCACCGCGGCGTCCGTGGGCAGGAACGAGAAACAGCTGAAAAAGGCGGGGGAGGAGTATAAAAAGATATATGTGCTTCCCTTCTCCCACGCAACATATTACCCCGGCGCGAAGCAGATGACGCTGAAGCTCCTGTTTGCTGCGGACGGCAGGGTGCTGGGCGCACAGGGCGTTGGTGCGGAAGGCGTGGAGAAGCAGATCGACGTCGTGTCGCAGACCATGCACTTTGCGGGGACGGTGCGCGACCTCGCGGAGGCGGAGATGTGCTATGCGCCTCCCTACAACTCCGCAAAGAGCCCCGTCAACATGATGGGCTTCGTGGCGAGCAACGTGCTGGACGGTCTGATGACGCCCGTCTCTCCCGAAGAGGTGGGAGAGGACGACCTCGTGCTGGACGTGCGCACCCCGCAGGAGTTTGCTGCCGGGCACATAGAAGGCTCGGTGAACATCCCTCTCGACGAACTGCGCGCAAGGCTCGACGAGGTGCCGAACTCGACGCGGATCGTCGTCACCTGCGCGGTGGGGCTGCGCGGATATATCGCGGCGCGCATCCTTGCGGGACACGGCATAAAGGCGGAAAACCTCACGGGAGGTTACAGGATGTACGCGCTTGCAAAAAGAGCGGGGATCGTCACAAACGAAAGATGAAATCATAAAAACGTGCAGTAAAACACGTTTTGCGTAAAATAAGCGGGACCCGCTCATCGAGCGGGTCCCGCTTTTTCGGGGGGATGACGAGACTCAACGGAAGTAGCGGTCGAGTTTCTCGTAGGTGTAGCTCACGCTGCCGTCGGCGTTCTCCGTGAGGCGGACGATGTAGCCCTCGGTGGACTGGGCGCTGCCCACGCGGATGCGGATGACTTCCTCGCCGCGCACCAGCTCTCTGTCGAAGAAGAACACGGTGCTCACGTCGTCTTTGTAGTGGGTCATTTCGATCTCGATCTCGCCCATTTCGTTCTCGTATTCGAAGGTGCTGCGCTCGATGACGTTGCGTCCTTCGTAGACGATGTAGTTGTACTCGCGCTCAAGCTCGCCCTGCTCGGATTCGACGCTCTGTTCCACCACCATCCTGCGGGTGTCGGAGAGATAGACGATGAATTCCGTCTCGTCCTCGCTCTCGCCGGGCTCGGTCTCGGTGCTGCGCTCGCCGTGGATGCGATACTCGATGCCGTCGATGATCATGATGCCTTCGATGGCATATTCCTCTTCCTGCTCGAAGCGGTCCTCCCAATCGTCGTCATCGTCATCGTCGTCGAAGTCGGGGATGAGGGTCTCGTTGTAATACATGGTGTAGCCGAGGGTGTTGCCGTGCATATCGCGGTAGGTGATGACGCTCTTCACGTCGTAATCCGCGCGGTCGGATGCCTCGGTGGTGACGGTGAATCCGCCGTCGGAGAGCAGGCTCTCCACCAGCGCCATATAGCCGTCCAATTCCTCGGTGACGGGGTCTACGACGGGGGTGACGGGTTCGGTCACGCCGGTGTCGGGCGCGGTCACGCCTGCGTCGGGATCGGTGTCGGGCGCGGTCGCGTCGGGTGCGGTGGCATCCGCAGCGGAAGTCGCGAGGCTTGCCGCGCTGCCGTCATTCATCGCGGAGATGAGCATACCCGCCGATGCGGCGCTGAAGCCGTAGATCTCTTCCGAGGTGTCGAGTTCGCCGAAGTTGCCGTTCCCGCCGGGGTTGAAGCTGCCGCCACCGCCGGGACGCTTGTCGGAGCCGGAGTCGTCGCAGGCGACGAGGGAGATGCAAAGAGCCGCCGCAAGGGCTGCTATTATGAGCAATGTGACTATCTTTTTCATGGGTGTTGCCTCCTGTTGTCTGATTTTGCGAGGGGGTCTCGCCCCGTTCACTTACATAACGGCGGAAGGGGTGCGTTTTGTTGGTGAAATGCGAAATTTTTCTTCGGCTTGACTGTTTTTTCGTCCGCTGTTATCATTTTCCCGTAGGGAAGGAGCGCGGTCGGGAAAAAAATTTTTCCGAAAGATCGCATTTTCTCCAACAATCCCGCACCCTAACATCGTTTATATATGGGAAGGATATGACGAGCGACAGACTTGAAAGACACGTGAGTCGGCTGAAAGAAGGTGACGCAGGCGCGTTCGACTATATATACGAGCACACGCACCGCGCGGTATATTTCGCCGTATTCTACATACTCCGCGACAAGATGCTTGCCGAGGACGTCCTGCAGGAGACCTTCGTCCGCGCGCTTTCCGCGGTGGGGCAGTACAGGGCGGGCACCAACTTCACGGCGTGGATCGTGTCGGTGGGCAAGTCGCTGGCGCTCACCCTCCTGAAGAAGAGGGGCAGGGAGGTCGCCACCGACTTTAATGCGGACCCTCATTCCCTCGGCACCTCGGAGACGGAGCTCCCCTTCGTGTTCGACCTTGCGGCAAAGGTGCTCTCGGAGGAGGAATACGAGATAGTCATGCTCTGCCACGTGGCGGGCTACAAAAGACGTGAAGTCGCCGAGATGACGGGTATGCCCGTGTCCACGGTGACATGGAAGAACAACGAAGCGCTGAAAAAACTCAAAGCAGCATTGCAGCAGGAGGGCAGTCTATGAATAAGGATGTGAAAAAACTGCTCGCCGAGCACCGTGACGAGATCCTCCCCGATCACAGGGTGAAGGAAAAAGTCAAGCGTGACCTCGGCATATCCTCCGTCAGGGAGGGGCGTCTTGCCTATGCGCACGGGGGCGAGCGCGCGTTCACGAGCGGCAAGAAGGCGGCAGTCGCCGTCGTTGCCGTGCTGCTCATCGCGGCTCTGTTCCTCGGTGTCTTCCTGCCTCTTTGGCTGTCGGGCGGCGGCGCGCCTCCCACGGGTCAGACCGATCCCAACGATCCCGTGCATCCCGGGGACGGCGTGTTCGGCACCATCACGGACGCGGATTCCTTCTATGCCTACGGGGCGGCATCGGTGGGCTCCATCCTCGCCTCGGCGGCGGGCGGAGCGGGGGATACGGCTGCGGTCACGGCGTCGGAAACCGCGCCTCTCACAGCGGCGCGCGATGCGGCGGCGCTTGCCGCCTCCGCAGACGAGGCGCAGGTGGCGATCGTGGGCAAATATCTCTCCCTTGTGGAGAGCCTGCTCTCGGACGGCGGCATAAAGAGCACCCCCGTCGAGCCCGGCATGGGCTGCGAGTTCGGTATGAAGGTGGAAAGCGCGGATCTCATCGGCGGCACTTCGGGATATATCCTTTACTACAACAAGAATTCCCTCGGCAGCGAGGTGGACGAAGGCGAGCGCGAGGACAACTATTCCATCAAAGGCTATCTCGTCACCGAGAGCGCGACCTATCCCGTCACGGGCAACTATCAGACCGAGACGGAGAGCGAAGACGGCGAGCATGAGAGCGAGAGCGAGCTCTTCTTCCGCGCCTATACGGACGAGGGGATGCGCTCCTACATCGAAGTCACGCAGGAGTATGAGACGGAAAGCGAAGACGGCGAGACGGAGAACGAGAGCGAATATGTCTACTCCGTCTACGATGCGGGCGTCCTCGTCGAGCGCATGACGGTGGAATATGAGGAAGAGCAGAACGAGCTGGAACTCAACATGACCATAGAGCGCAGGCGCGCGGACGGCGGCTATGAGCGGGAGGAGCTCTCCTTCGAGGACGAGGTGGAGGACGGCGTGCGGGTCATCGCGGTGAGCGGCACTCTGGACGGCGAGCCGGTGTCCTTCCGCATCTATGTGCGCGGGGATCACTACGAGTACGTCTTCGCGGACGGCACGCTGGACGGCGACCGCTATGACGACGATGACGATTGGGACGATCGCTTTGATGACGATCGGGACGATTTTGACGATTAGTGTGCGATTTTGAAGTGTAAACGCCGTGTTCGTGCAGCATAAGCGTTTTTCGGAGGCGCGGACGACGGCGTGAGAACGGGCGGGGAGAAGCCCCGCACGGGACGGACGCAGGGCGGAGAACGGCGTCCGTTTTTCTTTGCCGCACGTGGGTGTCGGAGGGCTTTTTTCTAGGGAGAGAGAGCGGGGGAAAAGAAATTTTTTGCAATGTGTCCCGATCGCTTGCTTTTTCCGAAAAAAAGGCATACAAATATCCCTCGGTATGAGCGTACTCGTAGGCAGGCATAATTCCGCGACTCCGCGGATGAACGTGTTTCTCGGGCTCGTCAAGAGCCACATCGTCCTCATCGTCGCGGTGCTTGCCGCGGCGGTGACCTGCTTTTTCGTACACCCCGACGCGGGCTACGCCGACTACTTCGACCTCGACACCCTCTCCTGCCTGTTCTGCACCCTCGCCGTCGTCAGCGCCCTCAAAGAGCGCAAGTTTTTCGAGTGGCTGGCGGGCAAGATCGTCACCGCTTTCGGCAATATGCGCCGCGTCTCATTCGCCCTTGTGTTCGTCACCTATTTCGGTTCCATGATCATGGCGAACGACATGGCGCTCGTCACCTTCCTGCCGCTGGGCTATTACGTGCTGTCCTCGTGCGGCAAGCGGGAGTACACCGCCTTCGTCTTCGTCATGCAGAACGTGGCGGCAAACCTCGGCGGTATGCTCACCCCCTTCGGCAACCCCCAGAACCTGTATCTTTATTCCTACTATTCCATCGCGGCGGGGGAGTTCTTCAAGATCATGGCGCTGCCGTTCGCGGTGGCGTTCGTGCTCATCGCGCTCACCTGCCTCTTCGTGAAACCCGTGCACGTCGAGCTCGAGACCCCGGAGACCGCCGCCCCGCCCGCGTGGAGGATGGTCGTCTATTTTGTGCTCTTCGCGCTCTCGGTGCTCATCGTGTTCAGGGTCTTCCCCTTCTATGTGGGTCTCATCGTCGTCACCGTGGCGCTGCTCATCCTCGAGCCGAAGGCGTTCCTGCACGTCGACTACGCCTTGCTGCTCACCTTCTGCGCCTTTTTCGTGTTCTCGGGCAACCTCTCGCGCATCCCCACGGTGCAGAGCACCCTCGGACACCTCGTCGCGCTCTCGCCGCTGCTCGTGGGCACGGCGTCCTGTCAGGTCATCAGCAACGTGCCCTCCGCCGTGCTTCTCTCCCGCTTCACCACGGACTACCGCCACCTTCTCGTCGCGGTCAACATAGGCGGGCTGGGCACCCCCGTTTCCTCCCTCGCCAGCCTCATCACCCTCGGCGAATACCGCCGCCGCGAGCCGGGCAAGACGGGACGCTATCTCGCTCTCTTCTCCCTCGTCAACTTCCTTTTCCTCGCCGTCCTCATCGGCGCGAGCTACCTCAACGACCTCATCCTCTGACCTGCGTCCGTCGCAGGACGAACCATCCCGCAAGAGGGAAATGAGTGAACGGTGGATAGTTTTCGAGCAGAGTGAGGAAACGCGGAGCAAGTGAACGTCTTGCATTTACCTTTTGCGGAAACACATCCGCAGGCACATACGGGGTCCCCGCGGGAAAAATCTTTGATTTTTCGCGTGGGGTAAATCTCGGGGTCCCCGCCGAAAGAATTTTCGGTGGGGTAAAAACGCGGACACCCCGCAAATTTTTGCGGGGTGTTGCTCATGATGCCTTGCGGCTGTGTGGAGCTGCTAACCGGATTTGTAAGGAGCGCAGCGACGGAATAGCGCATCTTGCGCCGTCTGTTCTGCGTGCGGAGTTCACGCAGGGCGCTTCGGGGTCCCCGCGGGAAAAATCTTTGATTTTTCGCGTGGGGCTAAAAATCGCGTCAGCGAAAGGTGAAAATCCGGTTCGTGCGACAACACAAAACCCGCTCATCTTTGTGGAAAAAGGCGGCGTAAGCCGCCCACCCCGCAAAAGGGAAATGAGTGAGCGGCGGATAGTTTTCGAGCAGAGCGAGAA
>CALWAF010000025.1 GCA_944372795.1 uncultured Clostridia bacterium
AAAGCCCCGTTTTCGGCGAGGCGCGTACTAAACCGTACGTAACGAGCCGAAAACGGGGCTTTGACAAAGCAGGTCGCTAAATGACAGTGTCAGTCGATCCATTCGAATTCGAGGTCACCTATCGACACCACATCCCCCTCCTTCATACCCTTTTTCTTCAGCTCGTCAATGACGCCGCGGTCTTTCAGGATTTTTTGGAAGAAGGCGAAGGACTCTTGAGAGGAAATGGTGATGTTTTGGATGAGGAAATCGACGAGTCCGCCGTCCACGAAGAAGGTGCCGTCGGGGAGGCGCGTGACGGTGAACTTTTGGTCGGATCTTTCCTCGAGAGCGACGGTTTCGTCGATCTCGGTGCGGGCGGGAGGCGGGAGCTCATCCACCTTCTTTTTCATCACTTTGAGGAGCTCATCCAGCCCCTTATGGGTGACGGAACTCACGGCGTAGACTTCTTTGCCCGTCTCTTTACGCAGTTTTTCCACGGCATCCGCCGCGGTGTCGGGGATGAGGTCTATCTTGGAAGCGACGACGATCTCGGGCGTTTCGGCGAGTTTCTCGCTGTGGGCGGCGAGCTCGGCGCGGATCTTGAGATAGTCGTCGTAAGGGTCTCTGCCCTCGCAGCCCGAAACGTCCACCACGTGCACGATGAGGCGCACGCGTTCGATGTGGCGGAGAAAGTAGTGCCCCAACCCTGCGCCCTCGCTCGCGCCTTCGATGAGCCCGGGGATGTCGGCGATGACAAAACTGTCGTCGAACATCTGCACGACGCCGAGGTTGGGGTTTATGGTGGTGAAGTGGTAGTTGGCGATCTTCGGTTTTGCTGCGGTAAGCACGGAGAGCAGCGTCGATTTGCCGACATTGGGGAACCCGACGAGCCCGACGTCCGCGATGGTCTTGAGCTCCAGCGTGACCTGCCTTTCCTCGGTGGTCTCACCCAGCTGCGAGAACCCGGGAGCCTGCCTTTGAGCGTGGGTGAAACGCGCGTTTCCTTTGCCCCCTCTGCCGCCCACGAGCGCGACGTATCTCTCGCCGTCCTCGAACATATCCGCCACCACGGCGTCCGTGCGCGTATCTTTTATGACGGTGCCCACGGGCACTTTGATGACGAGATCCTCACCGCTCTTTCCCGTGCAGTTGCGGCCCGCGCCGTTGGCGCCGTTTTCTGCGCGGAAGTGCTTCTTGAACTTGAAATCAACAAGGTTGTTGAGGTTCTTGTCCGCGACGAACACGATGCTGCCGCCGTTGCCGCCGTCACCGCCGTCGGGACCGCCGTTGGGCACATACTTCTCCCTGTGGAAAGACACCGCGCCGTTGCCGCCGCAGCCCGCTTTTATGAAGATCTTTACATAATCCAGAAACATATCGTCCTCACGCACGCGCATAAGCGTATGCGCGCTTTTTCAGGGTTTTGGGTGCGGAGAGCGCCTCACAGTTTGCCTGCCGCTTTGAGCTCTCTCGCGATCGCGTGTGCGCTGCGTTTGCCCGCGCCCATCGCAAGTATGACCGTGGCGGCACCCGTCATGGCGTCGCCGCCCGTATACAGCCTTTCCACGGACGTCTTGCCGTTCTCGTCCGCAACGATCGTGCCCTTCGGAGTGGTGGCAAGCGCGGGGAAACTGCGTTTGATGATGGGGTTGGGCGTAGTGCCCAAAGCCACGATGACCTCGTCGCACGCGATGTCGAACTCGCTCCCCGCGACGGGGACGGGACGTCTGCGTCCGCTTGCGTCGGGCTCCCCCAGCTCCATACGGATGCACCTCATGCCGCTGACGGCGCCGTTCTCTCCCAAGATCTCCACGGGATTGGTGAGCAGCTCGAACCTGATGCCCTCTTCCTCGGCGTGACCTATCTCTTCCGCTCGCGCAGGCATTTCGGCACGGCTCCTGCGATAGACCAGCGTCACCTCGGCGCCCAGCCTGCGCGCTGTGCGCGCCGCGTCCATGGCGACGTTGCCCGCTCCCACGACGACGACGTTCCTGCCGCGCTGCACGGGGGTGACGGCGTCCTTTTCGTACGCTTTCATCAGATTGACGCGGGTGAGGAACTCGTTGGCGGAGGAAACGCCGCCGAGGTTCTCCCCTTTGATGTGCAAAAACGAGGGGAGCCCCGCGCCCGTGCCCACGAATACGGCGTCGTATTCCGCCAGCAATTCGTCAAGCAACACCGTCTTTCCCACCACCATATCCGTGCGTATCTCGACGCCGAGCGCAACGAGTTTTTCCACCTCTTTCGCGACCACGGTCTTGGGCAGTCTGAACTCCGGGATGCCGTAGACGAGCACGCCGCCCGCCTTGTGCAAAGCCTCGAACATAACGACGGCGACGCCCGCCTTTGCAAGGTCTGCGGCGCAGGACAGAGAGGCGGGGCCCGTCCCCACCACCGCGACACGCGCGCTCCCGCGCTCCGGAGCGACCGGAGCTATACCCTTCTCGTTCGCGTGATCCGCCACAAAACGTTCCAGCGAACCTATCGCCACCGATCCGCCCAGCTTCTCGCGGCGGATGCAGTATTTCTCGCACTGATTCTCCTGCGGACACACCCTGCCGCACACGGCGGGAAGGTTGTTGTCGGCAAGCAGCACCTTCGCCGCGCTGTCGAGGTCACCCTCGCGGACGCGGGATATGAACAGCGGGATGTGCACCCCGACCGGACACCCCTGCATACAGGGCGCCGCCTTGCAATTGAGGCACCTCTCCGACTCCGCAAGCGCGAGCTCCGGGGTGAAACCGAGGGCTACTTCACGAAAATTGGTTATGCGTTCTTCGGGCGCCTGTGCGGGCATCTTGTGACGCAGCATATCTCCCTTCATCTTCTCTCACCCCTCAATCTGCACATATGCTCTTCTTCCTGCGCTTTATAGGTGCGAAGCCTCTGCATGGCTTCGTCGAAATCCACCTTGTGCCCGTCGAACTCGGGCCCGTCGATGCAGGCATACTTCACCTCGCCACCGACCGTAAGACGGCAGCAGCCGCACATCCCGGTGCCGTCCACCATGACGGGATTCATGCTGACCACGGTGGGGATGCCGAATTCCTCGGTGAGTCGGCAAACGGCGCGCATCATGGGGAGAGGCCCCACCGCGAACACGACGTCATAGTGCTCTCCTTTCTCGAAAAGCTCTCTTGCGACGTCCGTGACAAACCCCTTTCTGCCGCTCGAGCCGTCGTCGGTTATCTCGTAAAGATTTTTCGCATACCTTGCAAACTCGTCGCGATAGATGAGCAGATCCTCGCTTCTCGCGCCGATGACGACATCCGCACTCTTACCTTCGGCGGCAAGCTGCTTGGTCTGCGGATAAATGACCGCGCTGCCTATCCCGCCTCCGACGAGAAGGATGCGGTCATATCCGCCGAGATCGGTGGGGTTGCCGAGAGGACCCACGAAATCGGCGAGCCTGTCTCCTTTTTTTAGGCGCGCGAGCATTGCCGTGGTGTAGCCGACCTCCTGCACGAGGATGCACACCGTGCCCTCTTCGCGGGAATAGTCGCACACGGTGAAGGGGACGCGCTCCCCCTCTTCGTCCACGCGCAGGATGATGAATTGCCCCGCGCGGCAGTGCCTTGCGACCTCGGGAGCATAGACAACATACTCTTTCACGCGCTCCGCAAGCCGTCTTTCGGACACCAGTTCAAATCTCTCCATAATTCCTCCGCCGCATGACGACGCGGCTTCCTCCCGCCGAAAACCTCGAAAGTATTCTCATTTTTGGCGAAATGTATTATACTTTTTGGCTGTTTTTATAATAGTTGCACACTTCTTTCAGCAGACACTCGCCGCAATTCGGCTTCTGCGAATGGCAGACGTAGCGTCCGTGGAAGATGAGCAGATGGTGAAGTTTGCTCCACAACTCCTCGTCGAACGCCTCCGTCAGCTGCCTCTCCGTCTCTTCGGGAGTCTTCGCCGACACGATGCCGATGCGGTTGGACACCCTGAACACGTGCGTGTCCACCGCGATGGCGTTGCCGCCGTATGCCACGGCATAGACGACGTTTGCGGTCTTGCGTCCGACGCCGCGCAGTTTCATCAGCTCTTCCCGCGTGGTCGGCATCCCGCCCATCGCGACGATGCTTGCGGACGCCTCCTTTATCGCCTTTGCCTTGCTGTGGTAAAATCCGCAGGAGAAGATGAGCTTCTCCAGCTCTTCCACGGGCATGGCGACGAACTCTTCCGGGGTGGACGCGTGCCTGAAAAGCTCCGGCGTGATCATGTTCACGCGTTTGTCGGTGCACTGCGCGGAAAGGATGACCGCGACGAGCAATTGGAAAGGCGTGCCGAAGTGCAGCTCGCAATCGGCGTCGCCGTGCATCTTATTGAGCAGCTCGTAGATTTTCACGTTTTCCGCATTCACGCGGATATTATCGCACACTTCCTCGCCGTTGGCAATCTGTTTTGCGCACGGGAAAGACAAAAATTGCACTTTTCCACCCCTCCCCGAGGGCGGGGAGGCGGGCTACATGGGCGCCACCGTCCCCCTCTCCGTGAAACGGAAAAACCCTATCACGGAATCGGGACGCATACGTTCCAGCACCACTCTCGCCTGTCCCAGATTTTTAAGCAGCATCTTCACGGACAGTCCGCAACCCGCGCCCGCCGCCTGCGGGGTGTTGATGATGCGCGCGGGGATACGGTAGGTCGCAACTTCCTCGTAAAACCGCATCGCATCGGAGCGCGAACGGAACGCAATGAAAAATTCTCTCATAATTCCCTCCGAATATTGTATGTATCCGTCCGCTAATATACAATACTGTCTCCTTCATTCTTTTGACACTCACCCGCGCGGGTGCGGGCGAAGATGCGCCGCACCGTGACGACGCAAACCGAAACTCGCGCCTCTTTCCCCGAGCCATGCCGGAGCGAAATGACACACCCCGAGTCCCTGTGCCGCCTTATCGGGACATCTTCGCTCGTTTTCCCGCGCAAAGTCCCGGAAAGATCCGGGAGGCGGAGTCGCATAACCGCCGCTCGGCATATTATGATGCGGAGGAAAAGATGATATATCTCGACAATGCCGCCACCTCGTTCTTCAAGCCCAAGGGCGTGCAGGAAGCCCTCGTCTATGACCTCGCCCACTCCGCCAACGGCGGCAGGAGCGGACATCGCTACGCTCTGGACGCGGCGATGAAGATAGAAGATTGCAGACGCTTTCTGCTCTCCGCCTTCCGCGCTCCCGAGGGCGACTATGCCGTCGCCTTCACCAAAAACTGCACCGAGGCTCTCAATCTGGGCATATTCGGGTTCCTGCGCGAAGGGATGCGCGTAGTGACCACCGCCTACGACCACAACTCGGTGCTGCGTCCGCTCTTCGAGCTTGAAAAACGCGGCAAGATAGAGCTCATGGTCGTGGAACCCGACGAAAACGGAGTGATATCTCCCGCGCACCTTGACACCGCGATGGACGGCGCGCATTTCTGCGCGGTGAGCGCCGCCTCCAACGTGACGGGAGCGCGCATAGACCTGACCGCCCTCGCCGCATCGGCGAAGAAGCATGGTACGGTCACGCTTGTGGACGGGGCGCAGGCGGTGCCCGCGGTGTCCGTGGACATGGGCAAACTAGGCTTTGATATGCTCGCATTCCCGGGACACAAGGGACTGCACGGTCCGCAGGGCACGGGAGCGCTCGTCTTCCGCACCGATCTCAAATTGCAGCCTCTGCTCATGGGCGGCACGGGGACGGCGTCGGACAGCACCTTTCAGCCGACGGAACCTCCCGAGGCGCTGGAAGCGGGAACGCTGTTTGCGGGAGGCATCGCCGCCCTGCACGCCGGAGCGAAGTGGAGCTTTGCAAACCGCGAGCGCAACCGCACCGCGACAAAACGCCTTGCCGAAGAGCTCATCGCCTATCTCAACGGACTGGAGGCGGAGGTCTACACCCGCGACCCGACGTTGGGCGTGGTCTCTTTCAACCTCAAAGGCAAAGACAGCGCCTTCGTCGCCAACGCGCTTGCCGATAAGGACATCGCAGTGCGAGGCGGATTGCACTGCGCACCTCTCGCGCATAAAGCGCTGGGCACTCTCGGGCGCGGCGCGGTGAGAGCGAGCATAGGCGCGGACAACACCGAAAAGGACATTTATCTCTTCGTCGCAGCACTGGAACAGATCTCCGTCGGCAGACGTTGAGCCCGTGCAAACGCAAAAAGGGAGCGCTGCTCCCTTTTTTGCTTTATACCTTTACCACATCGCAGCGGAGCGGCGCTCACAACACGAACACCCGCACCCCGTCCCTGACGACCGACGACGCGACTATCATCCTCTTCGCCTCTCTCGGCGTAAGGGCTTTATAGCGTTCATGCAGCAGACAGCACGCGCCCGCAACGTACGGCGCCGAGACCGATGTGCCCGTCATGAGTGCGTAAGTGCCTCCCGCGTCCACGCCGCGTACCGCCACGCCGGGAGCGAAGACGTCGGGACGGTAGACGCCCTGATACACCCCCGACGACGTGAAATCCGCCACCCTCATCTCCCCGTCCACGGCGCCCACGGTGATGACCTCGGGGCTCACACCCGGCGATTTGAGACTGCCCGCACCGCTGTTTCCCGACGCGCACACGACGGTGATACCCCGCCTCGACAACATTTCCGCGCCCGCTTTGAGAGGATCTGCGGAGACGAGCGGATCCGCGCCGAAACTCATGCACGCCACCTTGACGCCGAGCCGCGCGCAGTTGTCGAAGAGCCACTGCATACCTTCGAGTATGGTGAAAGCTCCCGTCTCGCCGGAGGCTCCTATCACTTTGAGCGCCACGATCTCCGCCTCGGGCGCGACCCCGCGCACCCTTCCCGCCGACAGCACTCCGCCGCCTGCGGCGACCCCGGCAACGAAAGTGCCGTGTCCGTTGTCGTCATAGGGATGCTCTCCCTCTCCCACGAAGTCGTGAAACTCCTTTATCCTGTCCCTCGGCACGCTGATGTCCAGATGAGGCGCGACGCCCGTATCCAGCACGCACAGCGTCACTCCCCGCCCTGTGAGCCCGACGGCGGCAAAACTCTCCGCCGCATATCCCTCCCCGCCGTTAGGCACCGCAGTGACGTCATCCAGCGCGCACACCCGCCTCTGCGCGGTGACGGACACGACTTCCTGCATGGAAGCCAGCCTCACCGCCTCTTTGCGGTCGCAGCACACCCCCACGGCGCTTATGAAAGGAAAACGCGCCACCACGTCGAAGCGGCGTTCCAGCGACGCGAGCTGCCACGGGCTTCTCACCCGCACCACGGCAGTCGCTGAGCCGCAGTCCGCAAGGACGCTCACAAGTCCCGCATCCAGCTTTTCCATTTTACCTCAACGCGTCGATGAGCTCTCTCATACGCCGAAGCTGATCGGCGGTCATATACGGCGCCGCTGCGGAAGCGAAATCCGTGAGTCTTCCGATGTCCAAAAGCCCCTGCTTTTTCAGCGCGTCCGCCTCGCGTTTAAGTTCGCCGACCAGCGCGCTTTCGCTCATGGAGGCATACGCCGCCATGCGCTTTTCGATGTCTCCGTTCATCCCGTTGCCGTCGAATGTCTGCATGATCCCTCCGTCACATTCATGATATGCCGGCATATATTGACGACGTGAGGTGAAGCGATGACGGATCTTAACACTCTCATGACGCTGATGTCCGCACTGAAAAGCGGTGCGCCGTCCGACGCACCGAGCGGCGGGATGTCCGCGCTCCTTCCCGTGCTGCTCTCCGTGATGAACGCGCGCGGCGGGACGGATGGCGGGACGTCCGCCCTCCTTCCCCTGCTCATGAACATGGCGGGAGGCGCGGGAAAGCCTCCGCAAAATGCGGAGGCTTCGGGGAAATGCGAGGTGCCCGACCGGGACTACCCTGCGGAGCGCCGCCGCGAAACGCCGTTTGGCGAGATCGGCTTCGCGGGGGCGGAGGTGCGCTCTTTCATGGAAACTCTGTGGAGGGTGCGCAGACGGGTGTAAAAAGAGAGCCGCGCTTCCGCGCGGCCCATGTGTTCAGAAGAGCACGTCGTATTCGTAGAGGGGATGCGCCTCGCACAACGCCAGCACCTTTTCGGTGACGCGGGGGATGGCTTCCTCTCCGTTCCGCACTATGTCCGCGATGCACTTTCCTATCACCTTCATATCCTCTTCGTTCATCCCGCGAGTGGTGACGGCGGGAGTGCCGATCCTGACGCCGCTGGTCACAAAGGGCTTCTCGGGGTCGTTGGGGACGGCGTTCTTGTTGACGGTGATGTGCGCCTCGTCCAGCCACTTCTCGAGCTGCTTGCCCGTGACGCCGGTGCCGACGAGGTTCAGCAGCATAAGGTGGTTGTCCGTGCCTCCGCTGACGAGGTTGATGCCCTCTTCAAGCAAGGTCCCTGCAAGCGCCTTCGCGTTCTTCACCACCTGTTTCTGATATTCCTTGAACGCGGGAGTGAGCGCTTCCTTGAACGCCACCGCTTTTGCCGCGATGATGTGCATGAGCGGGCCGCCCTGCGAACCGGGGAATATGGTCTTGTCGATGAGCTTTGCAAGCTCCTCGTTATTGGTCATGATGAGGCCGCCGCGAGGTCCGCGGAGGGTCTTGTGCGTGGTGGACGTGACAAAGTCGGCATACGGCACGGGAGAGGGATGCAGCCCCGCAGCCACCAGACCCGCGATGTGCGCGATGTCCACCATGAAGTAGGCTCCCACCTCGTCGGCGATCGCCCTGAACTTGTCGAACTCGATGGTGCGGGCGTATGCGGACGCACCCGCGACGATGAGCTTGGGTCTGTATTCCAGCGCCTTCTTTCTGACGTCGTCGTAGTCTATCCTGCCCGTCTCGGGATCGAGCCCGTAGGAGACGAACCTGAACAGCTTGCCGCTGAGGTTGACGGGGGAACCGTGAGTGAGGTGTCCGCCCTCGGAAAGGGACATGCCGAGCACGGTGTCGCCCGGCTGCAGCACTGCGTAATAGACAGCGAAGTTTGCATTGGAGCCGCTGTGCGCCTGCACGTTGGCGAACTTCACTCCGAAGAGCTCCTTTGCGCGCTCGATGGCGAGCTCCTCCGCGCGGTCGACGAACTGGCATCCGCCGTAATAGCGTTTGCGGGGATAACCCTCGGCGTACTTGTTGGTGTAGAAACTGCCCGCCGCAGCCATGACTGCGGGCGAGACTATATTTTCGCTGGCGATGAGCTCGAGGTTATGCTGCTGACGGCGCAGCTCCTCCATCATGGACTCGTAAAGCTCGGGATCGACGTTCTTGATGCATCTGAGGTCTACCATAAAATCTCCTTGAAGGGAGCGTGATCTCCCCGAATAAAAGTCAAGCCCACTTGCGTGGGCGGGACTTTACAGGTTTTTGTCAAGCACGGCGGCAAACTGCGCCTTCTGACGCAGACCTATCATCTTCTCGACGACGGCGCCCGCCTTGAACACGAACACCGCGGGGATGCTCATGATGCCGAATCTCTCGGCAAGATCGGGACAATCGTCCACGTTGACCTTGCCCACCGCGGCACGTCCCGCGTAGTCGTCGGCGACTTCTTCCACGATGGGGCCCAACATCTTGCAGGGGCCGCACCAGCTTGCCCAAAAATCCACCATGACGACGTCGTTCTGACGGATGATCTCGTCAAAATTGTCGCTCGTGATCTTCAAACAGTTTTCGCTCATTTTCTTTCTCCTTTCGGCGCGAAGCCGCAAGTTATTCATGATCCTTGTTTTCATCCCCGCCTGCGGCGCCTGCCGCCGCGCTCCCCGTGAGCACTGCTGCGGGTGCGGAGATCTCGGTCATCCTCGGCGCAAAGCCCTTTTTCTTCCTTATGACGAACCTGTCCAGAAGGAAGGCGATGACGAAGCCTACCACCAGCCCTCCCACCGCGAGCAGCACCTGCGCAAGCTCCGTGAGAAGGGATCCGACCCCCACTCCGACTCCGACGAGTACAAGGGGTATTATATACACGATGAGTGCGGCTGTCAACACAAACCGCTCCCCCATGCTCACGCTCACGACGTCGCCGACGCGCGCGCCGAGAGTGTTCTCGATGACGATCTTCACCTTCATGCCGTCCTTGGTGACGGCGCACATGTGACAGCTGTCGCACGCGCTCTTGCGGTCGAACTCGACGGTCGCTCTGCCGCCCTTGACCTTGGTGACGACGCCGCGTTCCGTCATGCTCTCTTCACTGCCTCCGCAATGTCGGAGAAGGCGCACTCGCGGCTCTCCCCCGTCGCCATGTCTTTGAGCGCGGCGCACCCGCGTTCCATCTCGTCGTCGCCTATGACCACCGCAAAACGCGCTCCGCACTTGTCGGCGTACTTCATCTGCGCTTTGAGCCCTCTGCCCATAAGGTCGAATTCCGTGCAGACGCTCGCCGCGCGAAGTTTTCCCGCGAGCACGGGCACGTACGCCTGCGCACGCTCGCCGAGAAATGCGATATAGACGTCGGTGCGCTCGGGCTCGGCGCGCAGTGCGCCCGTGTTTTCAAGCACCATGATGAGCCTCTCCAGCCCCAGCCCGAACCCGACCGCGGGCGTGGGCTTGCCGCCCACTTCCTCGACGAGGTGGTTATATCTTCCTCCGCCGCACACAGTGCCCTGTGCGCCGATGTCGTCGGAGACGAACTCGAAGACGGTGCGGGTGTAGTAATCCAGCCCTCGCACGATGGAGGGATTGACCCTGAATGCTATGCCCTGCGCCGAAAGCGCTTCTTGCAATGCGGAAAAATGCTCCTTGCACTCGTCGCAGAGATAGTCCGTGATGCGCGGCGCACCCGCGGTGATCCTCCTGCACTTCTCTTCCTTGCAGTCGAGGATGCGCAGAGGATTGCGGTCGAAACGGTCGCGGCAGGCGGCACACATGTCGGAAAGATTTGCGCCGATATACTCTTTCAGCGCGGCATTGAACTCGGCGCGGCACTTCTTGCAGCCTATGCTGTTGATGTTGAGAGTGAGGGACGTGAGCCCTACGGAACGAAGGAAAGTGTCGGCAAGTGCGATGACCTCGGCATCCGCCGCGGGAGACTCGCTGCCGTAGAGCTCGACGCCGAACTGGTGATGCTCGCGCAGTCTGCCGTTCTGCGGACGCTCATAGCGGAAGACGGAGGCGAGATAGTACGCCTTCATGGGCAGGGTCTGCTGCGCGAGCCCGTTCTCGATATAGGCGCGCGCGACGCCCGCAGTACCTTCGGGGCGCAGCGTCATGCTCCTGCCTCCCTTGTCGAGGAAGGTGTACATTTCCTTGGTGACGATGTCGGTGGTCTCGCCCACGCCGCGCGTGAAGAGCTCGGTGTGCTCGAACATAGGCGTGCGGATCTCCTTGAATCCGAAGAGGGCCGCCGTCTTGCGCGCGCTGTTTTCGACATAGTGCCATTTGTAGGCATCTGCGGGCAGCATATCCTTCGTGCCCTTTGGGATATTGATCATTTTTCCTCCGTTGAGGCGCCCTAGGCGGACGCCCGCACTCTCCCGAAACGGATGTTTATGCCGCGAAAACGCAGGATAAACTCCGTGTTATGCTATTTTACAGAATATACTTTTTCAGCGACGCGGCGCGCAGCGAAGTGGCGAGGTGCTGCGTGACGTAGTCCTTGTCGATGTTGATCTCCTTGGTCTCGTTGTCGTCTGCCTCGTAAAGGACGTCCTTCAAAAGGTGCTCCAACACCGCGTGCAGACGCCTTGCTCCGAGGTTCTCGCTGTTCTCGTTCTCGTAGTAAGCGGTGCGCGCGATCTCCGCGATCGCCTCGTCGGTGAAATTGAGTTCGACGCCGTCCACACCGAGCAGCGCCTTATACTGTTTCAGCACCGCGTTGTCGGGCTCGGTGAGTATCTTGACAAAGTCCTCCTCGGTGAGGTTGTCCAGCTCCACGCGGATGGGGAAGCGTCCCTGAAGCTCGGGGATGAGATCCTCCATCTTGGACATATGGAATGCGCCCGCCGCGATGAAAAGGATGAAGTCGGTGCGGATGGAACCGTACTTGGTCTGTACCGTGCTCCCCTCTACGATGGGCAGGATGTCGCGCTGCACGCCCTCGCGGGAGACGTCGTGACCCTGATCTCTCCCCGCTCTTGCCGCCACTTTGTCTATCTCGTCGAGGAAGACGACGCCGTCCTGCTCCGCGCGGGTGAGCGCCTCCGAAGTGATGGCATCCTGATCCACCATCTTCTCCGCCTCCTGATTGACGATGAAGTCCATCGCCTGTTTGACGGTGAGCTTGCGCTTCTTCGTCCTGCCGCCGCCCATCATGCCGCCGAAAATGCTGCCGAGGTCGATCTCGTTGCCGGGAGCGTTGCCGGGTGTGAGCTGTATGGGCTTGGGCTGCTGTTTGATCTCGATCTCGATGGTGATGCCGTCGAGGTGTCCCGCGCGGATCTCGCTCAAAAGCTCCTCTTTGAGCTGCGCATCCGACTTGTCCGCCGTGTCCGCCTTCTTGCGGATGGGCAGGATGATGTCCACCAGCTTGTTCTCCGCGATCTCGGTGGCTCGGGGCATGACCTCTTTGAACTTCTCGTCCTTGACCATGCGTATGGACACTTCCACGAGGTCGCGGATGATGCTCTCCACGTCGCGTCCGACATAGCCCACCTCGGTGAACTTGGTGGCTTCCACCTTGACAAACGGTGCGCGGACGAGCTTGGCGAGCCTTCTTGCGATCTCCGTCTTACCCACGCCGGTGGGTCCCTTCATGAGGATGTTCTTGGGCGTGATCTCTTCGCGCATCTCCTCGGGAAGACGGCTGCGTCTGTAACGGTTGCGGAGCGCGATGGCGACTGCGATCTTGGCATCCTGCTGACCGATGATGTATCTGTCGAGTTCTTTTACGATCTGTTTCGGCGTGAGTTCCATAGTGTCTCCTTACACCGTCTCCACGGTGATGTGGTCGTTGGTGAAAACGCAAAGCTCGGACGCGATCTTGAGAGCGCGCACGGCGATCTCCTTGGCGTCGAGGTCGGTGGCACCCGCAAGCGCGCGTGCCGCCGCAAGGGCGTAGTTGCCGCCGCTGCCTATGGCGCATATGCCGCTCTCCGGCTCGATGACCTCGCCGCTGCCGGACACGATGTAAAGCGAGTTCGCGTCGGCTACGATAAGCAGCGCTTCCAGCTTGCGGTACATCTTGTCGCTGCGCCAGAGCTCCGCGAGCTCCACCGCCGAGCGCATAAGATTCCCGCTGTACTTTTGCAGCATTTCCTCAAATTTTTCCGAGAGCGCAAAGGCGTCGGACACCGATCCCGCAAAGCCGATGACGACCTTATCGTTGTAGATGCGCTTCACCTTGACGGCGTTGCCCTTCATGATGACGCTCTCGCCCATTGTCACCTGTCCGTCGCCCGCGACGGCGGTCATGCCGTTCCTCTTGACGGCGCAGATGGTGGTACCTCTGAATTCCATTTTCATTCCTCCGCCGACAGTGTCGGCTCCGCCGCGGGACTCCCCCGCAGCGCACGTTTCAGTGACGGAATGCCGTCTCCGAAACGAATTTCATTATATCACGGACAGCGATGTCGTGATAGCATTTCTTTCTCTCTTTTTTGCCCGCTCCCGTGACGGGCGGCAGCAAACCGAAGTTGGCGTTCATGGGCTGGAACCCCGTACCCGCTGCGGCAACGTAGCGGCACAGCGCTCCCGTCACGGTGCTCGCGGGAGGAAGGACGGGCTCCTCTCCCGAAAGCTCGCGCGCGAGGGACACGGCGGCGATGAGCCCGCTCATCACGCTCTCCACATACCCCTCGACACCGGTCAGCTGACCCGCAGCGTACAATACATCCTCTCCCGCGAACCTGAAATTTGCGTTAAGACGCCCCGCGGAGTTGAGATAAGTGTTGCGGTGCATGACGCCGTACCGCACGAATTCGGCGTCGCGGAGAGCGGGGATCATGCCGAACACTCTCTTCTGCTCACCGAAGGTGAGATTGGTCTGGAAGCCGACGAGGTTCCAGCAGTCGCCCGCGATATTCTCGCGGCGCAGCTGCACCACCGCGTACGCTCCCTTCCCCGTCCTCGGATCGCAAAGTCCCACGGGACGGAGAGGTCCGAAGCGCATGGCGTCCTCGCCTCTTCTTGCGATCTCTTCTATGGGCATACACCCCTCGAAGAGCTCCTTTTTCTCAAAATCTTTAAGCACCACCGTCTCTGCGGACACGAGAGCCTCGCGGAAGGCGCGGTACTCATCCCTTTCCATCGGCAGATTGAGATAGTCGTCGCCTCTGCCGTATCTTCCGCCGAAATACGCCCGCGTCATGTCCACGGAGGAAAATTCGACGATGGGAGCTATGGCGTCGTAAAAGTGCAGGTTCTCCGCCCCCGCAAGTTCCGCAAGCCGCGCCGCCAGCGCGTCCGACGTCAAGGGACCCGTGGCTATCACGGCGGGACCGTGCGGGATCTCCTTCACCTCGTCGCGCACCAGCTCGAAGCGCGGATAGGAGTGAAGCTCCCGCTCCACCGCGGCGGAAAACTTCTCCCTGTCCACGGCAAGCGCGCTGCCCGAGGGCACTCTGCACTCCCGTGCCGTGGCGAGCAGCCTGCACCCCAGCGCGTCCAACTCCGCTTTCAGCGTGCCCGAAGCGGTCTCTTCCGCCTCCGATTTGAGGGAATTGGAACACACGAGTTCCGCAAGCGATCCCGTGGAATGCGCGCCCGTTTGCACGGCGGGCCTCATCTCGTACATCTTCACGCCGAAGCCGCGCGAGAGCAGCTGCAACGCCGCTTCGCAGCCGGCAAGCCCTCCGCCCGCCACTACGACGGTCTCTTTCACTTCTCTTCTCCCTCGGCGTGCGGAGCGGCTTCGCGGTGACCGCACGCTCTGTTCATGCACACATAACTCTTCTTATCTCCCCTGCCCGAGATGCGCATCGCTCCGCCGCAGTCGGGACAGAGCTTGGGCGCGGGAAGATCCCAGCACGTGAAGTCGCACTTGGGATAGTTGTCACAGCCGTAGAACACCTTGCCCGCCCTGCTCATCTTCTTGACGACGTCGCCGCCGCACTTGGGGCACTTGCCCACCACCTCGACGATGCGCTTGATGTTCTTGCACTCGGGATAGTTGGGACAGGCGAGGAATTTGCCGAACTTGCCGTCCTTCACCACCATCTTGGCGCCGCACTTGTCGCACACGACGTCGCTCTCCTCGTCCGGCAGACGCCCGCCGCCGCCCGTATGATAGGCGCGGTCGATGAACTTCTGAAGGCGGGGATAGAATGCTCCGATGAGCTCTTCCCAATGCTGACCTCCGTCCGCCACCTTATCGAGTGCTCCCTCCAGCCTCGCGGTGAAGCCGAGGTTCATGATGTCGGGGAAGTTTTTCTCCATATAGTCGCACACTATCTCTCCCAGCTGCGTGGGTTTGATGAACTTGTTCTCCTTCTCGGTATACTCGCGCTTGGCAAGCACCGAGATGATGGAGGCGTAGGTGCTGGGGCGTCCGATGCCGTTTTCCTCCATCGCCTTGACGAGGCTGGCATCGTTGTATCTGGCGGGAGGCTTGGTGAACTTCTGCTCTCCCGAGATGTCATATAGGGTGAGATCCTCGCCCTCGGAGAGGTCGGGAAGGGATTCGAGGTCGCCGGGCTTGTCCTCATCGTTTTCGGCGGGAGCCGCTGCGGTGTACACCGCGGTGTATCCCTTGAACTTGACGCTCCTGCCCTTGACGACAAAGCCGAGCTTCTCGCCGCCGCCCTCTCCCGTGATGTGGACGCGCATGGTGTTATACTGCGCAGGCTTCATCTGGGAGGCGAGATAGCGTTCGTAAATGAGCTTGTAAAGGCGGAGCTGATCGCGGTCGATCTTGCCCTCCAATGACTTCGGGGTGCGCGCAAGGGATATGGGACGGATGGCTTCGTGCGCGTCCTGCGCATTCGCGCTCGTCTTATAGACATTGGGCGAAGATGGCGCATATTCCCTGCCGTAGTGCTCCGCGATGAACCCCAGCGTGCCCGCCGCGAACTCCGGCGACACTCGCACGCTGTCCGTACGGATGTAGGTGATGAGCGCGTGCAAACCCTCTCCGCCGACGTCCACCCCCTCGTAGAGCTGCTGCGCCACGCGCATACACTTGTCCGCCGCCATATTCAGCTTGTGGTTGGCGTCCTGCTGCAAGGTGCTGGTGGTGAAAGGAGGCGCGGGTTTCACGGTGCTCACGCTCTTCTTGACTTCGTCCACGAAATAGCGAGAGCGACGCATCGCCGCCATTATGCGCTCTGCGGCGTCCGCGTTCTCCACCTTTATCTTCTCGCCGCCTACGTCGTTGAGAGCGGCTTTGAATATGTTCTCCTTCACGGCGGGAGCGCCGATCTTGAGCAGCATGGCGAAGATGCTCCAATATTCCTCGGGCACGAAATTGCGGATCTCGTTCTCGCGGTCCACGATCATCTTGAGCGCCGCGGACTGCACGCGTCCTGCGCTGAGCCCCGTCTTCTTGCCCGCCTTGATCTTTCTGGAAAGGATGGGAGAGATCTTGTAGCCCACCAGCCTGTCCAGCACCCTTCTCGCCTGCTGGGAATCCACGAGATTCATGTCTATCTCGCGGGGTCTCTCCATCGCCGCACGCACGGCTTTGGGAGAGATCTCGTTGAACTCGATGCGCACCTTGTCCCCTTTGATGCCGAGGGTGTTTTTGAGGTGCCAGCTTATAGCCTCGCCTTCGCGGTCGGGGTCGGTCGCGAGGTAGACTTTCTCATATTTGCCCACCGCCTGCGAAAGGCGCTTGATGGTCTCTTCCTTGTCGGGCGTGATGACGTACTGCGGCTTGAAGCCGTGTTCGACGTCTATGCCCAGCGTCCTCTGCGGCAGGTCACACACGTGCCCCTTGGACGCCATCACCACGGCGTCGCCGCCGAGGTACTTCTGGATGGTCTTCGCCTTGGAAGGCGACTCGACTATGATGAGTTGTTTCATCTCTTCTCCTTTAACAGATCGAATAATGGTTGCCGCCCGTCTGCACCAGCGCACCCGCGAGCTCGAGATCGACAAGCACCGTGGCAAGCTCCGACGCGGAGAGTCCCGTCGCCGCAAGCAGCTCCTCGAAGTGCTTCTCGCCGTCGTGCAGACAGTCCAGCACCAGCGTCTCGCTCATGTCGAACTGCACGGGCTCCTCGCTCTTTGCGGGCTCCTGCTTTATGCGATAGTAGTCCAAGACGTCCTCGGGCGACACGGTAAGCGCGTGCGGCATGGTGCGCAGCAGACCGTTGGTGCCCCTGCTTTCGGGCGAATAGACGTTGCCGGGGATGACGAAGAGGTCTCTGCCCTGTTCCACGGCGGTGTTGGCGGTGATGAGAGACCCGCTCTTTTCCGCAGCCTCCGGCAGGACGACCCCTCGGCACAGTCCGCTGATGATGCGGTTGCGCTCCGGGAACCTGTACGGCGTGGGATGCGAGCCCGGCGCATACTCCGACACGAACAAGCCGCCCGCGCCCAGCACTCCGTCGTAAAGCGCGCGGTGCTCTGCGGGATAGCACACGTCCACTCCGCAGCCGAACACCGCGACGGTGGGAGCGCCCATATCCACGCAGGCGCGGTGCGCGCAGGCGTCTATGCCTCTCGCGAACCCCGACACCACGGTGATGCCCGCTCTCGCAAACGCCGCCGAAAATTCGCTTGCCAGCTTCTTGCCGTAGTGAGTGGGTCTGCGCGTGCCGACGATCGCGAGCGAGAAAGTCTTCAACAGCGCCGCATTCCCGCGCGTGAACAGCACGAAAGGCGCGCCGTCCGTCTCGCGCAGCAGATCGGGATATTCGTCGTCAAAACGGGTGACGAAGCCGATCCCCTTCTCGGCGAGGGCGTCGGCATACGCCTCGCTCTCGTCCAGAAAGCGGTAAAAATCCGCCGAGCTCTCGCCGAGAGCGGCGGTGAGTGCGGGCTTCTTTTCCTCCGTCAGCAGACCCGACGGAAGCGTAATCCCGCCCAGCAGGAGCTCGCGGCGGCGGGGTGAAAGTTTCTCCACGCGCTGCAGCGCGACGAGCACTGCGGAATCGACATCGCGTCCGTTCATCAGATATATTTCCTTTCCGTATTCCTGTACTGTATCGCCTCCGCAAGGTGCACGGGCAGGATGTTCTCCGCCCCTGCAAGGTCGGCGATGGTGCGGGCGACTTTGAGGATGCGGGTGGTCGCCCTTGCGGTGAGCCCCATCTTCTCGAAAGCCTTTTTGAGCAGGCGCTCCCCGTTCTCGTCCACGGCGCACCACTTCGCGATGTCCGCCGCCCCCATTTGGGAATTGGTGGCGATGCCTCGTCCCGCGAATCTCTCTCGCTGGACGGCGCGGGCGCGCTCCACCCTCTCTCTCACCGCAGCGGAACTTTCCGACGCTCCGCCGCCGCGCAGCTCGGCATACTCCACCCCGTCCACCTCGATCATGAGGTCGATGCGGTCGAGCAACGGGCCGCTCAATTTGGAAAGATAGGAGTGTATCTGCGCCGCTGTGCATCTGCACGTCTGCGTGCGCGAGCCGTAGTTGCCGCAAGGACAGGGATTCATGCTGGCGACCAGCATGAAATTGGCGGGATATTCCACCGAGTGCATCACCCTCGCCACGGACACTCGCTTGTCCTCGAGGGGTTGACGCAGCGTCTCCAACGCGTGACGGCTGTAT
Organism: uncultured Clostridia bacterium; assembly: GCA_944372795.1. Lineage (GTDB taxonomy): Bacteria > Bacillota > Clostridia > Christensenellales > CAG-917 > Limadaptatus. Next base: position 18,500 of record CALWAF010000025.1, read on the forward strand.
TCGGGCATCTCATCGAGGAAGAGCACTCCGTTGTGAGCAAGGCTGACCTCGCCGGGACGCGCTTTCGCGCCGCCTCCTATGAGTGCGGGCACGGTCACGGTGTGGTGCGGCGTCCTGAACGGGCGCACCGCCACTATGCCCTCTCTGCCGTCCAGAATGCCCGCGACGCTGTGGATCTTGGTCACTTCCACCGCCTCGTCGAAGGTCATATCCGGCATGATGCTCGGCACGCACTTCGCAAGCATGGTCTTGCCTGCTCCGGGAGGGCCGGACATCAACACGTTGTGACCGCCGGCTACGGCGATCTCTAACGCACGTTTCGCCACCGCCTGCCCCTTCACATCGGCAAGATCGGCGTCATAGCTGCGCTCGCCGCGCACCGTCTCGAAACCGCGCTTTGGCACCGGCTCTGCGGGCGCTCCGTTCAAAAAGTCCACCACTTCGCGCAGGGTGTCGAAAGCATAGACGTCCACGCCTTCGATGAACCCCGCCTCCGCCGCATTCGCGCGCGGGACGATGAACTTGCGCTCCCCCTGCTGCATCGCCGAGATGAGCAGAGGCATCACGCCGTTGATGTGTCTTATCTCGCCGTTGAGCGCGAGCTCGCCCAGCATCACGAATTCCTTATACAGTCTGCCCGTCACCGCCTCGGCGCATACCAAGATGCCCACCGCGATGGGGAGGTCGAGCGAGGCTCCCTCCTTCTTGGTGTCGGCGGGCGCGAGATTGACGGTGATGCGGCGCACGGGATAGGGCAAGCCGCTGTTTTTGACGGCGGCGCGCACCCTTTCCTTGGACTCCTTGGTGGCAGTGGAAGCGAGCCCTACGGTCTCTACCCCGGGCACACCTCCCGCGACGTCGACCTCGACGTCCACGGCATAACCTTCCAATCCTTCCAATGCGTAACTTTTGACTCGGGCAAGCATCCGAAACTCCTGAAATTCGGAAATTATCACAAGTCTAGCATATGCCGCACAAAAACGCAACAGTTGCGGGGCGGGAATTTTATAGTCGCGCGCGCACTCGCGCGCACGAAACGCGCGTATAAAAAAAGGCGCGCGAACGCGCGCAAAAAACTTTTCTTTTTAATCATTCGCGGGTCCGTCACCGTGAGTTCCGTTCCCCTCTTCCGCCCTCTTCTCCAATTGCTTTGACAGGAGGGAGTCGGCAAGCAGGACTCCGATGAGCAGCAAAACGGGCAGCCCTATCACCAACATACTCCCCGCCGCAGACGAGATGTATCCCGCAACGCTCGTGACGAGTGGCAGCTTCTTTTCAAAGACGCCCACGATGTCCTCTCCGCCGAGCTCCCACGTGTCGGGGTTCTGCGCCGCATCGCCGCGCGTCGTATAGACCGCCTCCCCGTCCTTCTCTGCAACACCGACTATGCGATGAGTGATGAGCAGCCCTTCATACACGCCGTACGGCGCGCGGAAGACCACGATGTCACCCTCCGAAAGTTCGCCGCCGTCGTATTCCGAAAAGGCGAGCACGTCGCCCGCAAGAAAGGTGGGCTCCATGCTCTCGCTCTCCACGCGGAGTATGACGGTGCCGAAGACGGACTTGCCCTCTTCGCCCATGCGCGCGATGATGGCAAGCACTCCGCAAAAACACACCGCAGCGACGGCAAGAAGGGTGACCGAAAAGGAGACCGCCCTGTACCACAGCGGCAGTCTGCGCCTTTCTTCCTTTTCCTTCGGCGTCCTTCCGAACATCATTTTCCCGTCTTTATCCTCCGTTTTGTGCCGTTAAACGTCTTGTTCGTGCGATTCTGCCCTGCGAAGCCGCAAGAGTGTATCCTATGATGAACCCATTATACACCCCACGCACGTGACGCGCAACCCTCCGCGCGAAAGCGCATGAACACGACCGTCTGCACGGGAACAAAAAAGCCGCGGCGAGAGATCGTCGCGGTATGCCGGAGCAGAATAATACGAACCGGGTTCAGCGTCGCCGATTTCCGCCTGAACTGCGTCATTCGCCTTGCTAATACGGGCAGGTATTAGCGGCGCCGACTTCCTTGCTCAGCCAAAAATCGGCTGGCGCGGAACTGCTCGCACCTCAGAGCAAGAGATTTTCGGATGATTTTGCTCTGGCGGAACGCAGGCAATAGTATACATACCCGCAAGTTTCGGCTGTGCAAAAGCGCCGAAAAGAATTGCTCTGAGGCAGGTTCGTATTATTCCGCTCCGGCATACCTACGAAGACGCTTGGCGCGCCTTCGTCTGCAAAGTTCTGTGGAGCTACCCTGCGCAGTTAAAAACGGCCGCCGTACGCGATCTCGCGTTTCGTCGGTCGTCTTCCTACAATTCTGCGGTGCGGGTGCACAGCTCCTCTGCGGAGCGCAGCACCTGTTTGCCGTTCTTGTAAAAGTAGTCTCCCGCGGTCGTCAGGCGGAAACCCCTGCCCGAACGCTCTATGAGAGTGACGCCCATTGAGCTTTCGAGCGCCGCGATCTGCTGCGAGATCGCCGACTGCGAAACGCCGCATCTCTTTGCCGCCGCCGTGAAACTTCCGCATTCGACAACGGCGGAAAAATATTTCATCCTTCTAAACAGCATCCCCCTGCCTCCGATGCGATTTTGATTGATGCATAACTATAATAACACCTGCTTCGCAATAATGCAATATATTAAACAACACACGCGACCGTTTAAGCATATCTATATGTTCATTGCCGCAGACGTGCCGAGCAAACGGTTTTCGCCGAAAGTCCGCTTCGACACATTAAATTGTTTTAATTTTAGCACACAATATTTGCGCGATAAATTCAGATTTTGCTTTTTTACTTGCAAAAATTGCCTCTTTGGGTTATGCTTGCCCTATGAGCGGCGACAGATACGAAAACCAGCTGATGTCCACCACCACCTACGAGGCGCACCACAAGCAGGACAAAAATTTCAAGACGGTGGAGCTGCACTCCCACGACTTTTCGGAGCTCTACCTCTTCCTCAAAGGCTCGGCGGGCTACATCATCGAGGACTGCAAGTTCCACCTCCTGCCCGGCGACATCCTGCTCATCCCGCCGGGACGCCTTCATCAGCTGGACATCAAGGACTCTTCCGAGACCTACGAGCGCTTCGTGCTGTGGCTGGATCAGCGCTACATCAAGCGCATCTCCACCCCGCAGACCGACCTCAACTTCTGCTTCACGCAGGCGTCGCAGCACAACGCTTATCTCATCCGCAACGCCGCCCTCTCCGACAGGGTGCGCCACTTGCTCGAAGGAGTGACCGCCTCCGTCTGCGAGGGCTTCGGCGCCGACATCGAGAACGAGGAACGCATCAAAAGTCTGCTCGTCTGCCTCGGGCAATTCTTCCTGCACGACGCAGAGGATTCCGCCGTGATCGGCACGGGCAACGCCTGCGTCACGCGCGCCATCGACTATATCACGGAACACATCAACGAGGATCTCTCGCTGGACACGATAGCCGCCGCCCTCTTCGTCAACAAATACTATTTCGCCCACATCTTCAAGGAGACCACCAACACCACGCCCCACCGCTTTGTCCTGAAAAAACGGCTCATCCTCTCAAAGCAGTTTCTGGAACAGGGCTGTCCCGTGACCGAGGTCTACTCTAAATGCGGCTTTTCCGACTACACCCACTTCTTCCGCGCCTTCAAGAAGGAGTTCGGCATGACGCCGAAGCAGTTCTACACCCTGATGAAGTCGTGAAAAGACCGCCCGAAGGCGGCCTTTTTTTCTTTTTCAATACCCTGCCGTGGCATGCCGGAGCGGAATAATACGAACCGGGTTCAGCGTCGCCGATTTCCGCCTGAACTGCGTCATTCGCCTTGCTAATACGGGCAGGTATTAGCGGCGCCGACTTCCTTGCTCAGCCAAAAATCGGCTGGCGCGGAACTGCTCGCACCTCAGAGCAAGAGATTTTCGGATGATTTTGCTCTGGCGGAACGCAGGCAATAGTATACATATTGGCAAGTTTCGGCTGTGCAAAAGCGCCGAAAAGAATTGCTCTGAGGCAGGTTCGTATTATTCCGCTCCGGCATAGACGGCAAGCACCGTCTTTACCGCCCTTGCTCCCTCTCTGCCGTCCAAGGGGAATTTCTCTCCCCTTGCGATATGGTCATAAAAATCGGCGATGAGCTTCGCGTGTCCGCTGCCGTACTGCCTCTTGCCGTACCACGCCTCATCTTTTTTGAGGTCCACGGGTGCTCCGTTCAGCGTTGCACCGTCGGGGAGCACGGTGAGCACGTCCCCTCCCGACGCGAAGCGCAGCTCCACGGGCATATCCGCGCTCGCCGTGTTGGTCGCAAACACTTCGAAGGTCGACTCCCCCTCCCCGCGCAGGAAGGCGGTGTCTTCCACCTCTATCACTCCTTTCAGTGAACGCACCTTTGTTTAACCCTGTTAGAACACCATATAAGATTGCCGCCTGAAAAAATAGCGAATCAAACCTTATTTT
>CALWAF010000026.1 GCA_944372795.1 uncultured Clostridia bacterium
GCGAGGTCGCATTTCGCGCCGCGACTTGCAAGAGCGGGCGAAAACGCCCGCTGTGCAAGTTTGGGTGAGCGGCGCGTTGTTCCGTCTTCGAAAGAGGGTTCAACATTCTCCGCGAGACGTGCACTCTATTCTACGTTTGAGCACGACCACCGAACAAATAAAATCCACCGACCTAGCCGGTGGATTTTATTTGTTCGGATATTTTTTGCCGTCACGGGGTAGCGGGAGGGGGTGTGCTTTCGATGTCCGATGTGGCGGAGGCGAGCCGATCTGCGCCTTCTCCCGTGAGTTGCGGGACGTATTTCTTTCTGCGTTTTTTGGGGATCGGGCGGAGTTTGGGCGTGCGCGGGATGTGCAGTTCGCCGCCTTTCGGTTTGTCCGCAAAGGAGAGCAGGGCGGGCAGCACGAAGATGACGAGGATGGCGCTGATGAGCGCGCCGCGCGCGATGAGGAAGGTCATTTCCTGTATGACGAGGTTGGATGAGACCGCAAAGATGCTGAAGCACGCTCCCGCCATGATAAGCGCGGAGGTGAGCACGGACATCACAGAGCTCGTGGTGGCGAGGTATGCCGCTTGCCTCGGTTCAAAGCGCTTGCGGAGAGAGCGGAACTTGGTGGTGATGAGGATGGCGTAGTCCACCGTGGCGCCCAGCTGCACCGCCGTGATGACCAGGTAGGACATGAAGTTGACGGTGCCGCCCGAGAATATGTATTGCATGATGAGGTTGAGCCAGATGCCGAACTCGATGAGCGCGACAAGCAGCACGGGGAATTTGATGCCCCCTACGGTGAAGATGAGGATGACGAGGATGGCGACGATGGAGATGACCGTGACCATGTTGTAGTCGCCGGGCGTCACTGCGGCAAAGTCGTAGGCGCCTTGGGTGTAGCCGGTGAAATAGCAGCGCATCCCCGTCTCTCCGAAGATCTCGTTCGCGATGGCTTTCACCTCGTCGAGTATATCGAAGCTGGTTTGGCTTTCGAAGTCGATCGCGGGGTTTATGCCTACGGTATACATAGTATAACCCCCGTTTACGTAACTTTGGAACATCGCCATCTGACTCTGCATCTCTGCCATGGCGTCGGGGTCGGAGAAGGTGGGATAGAGCTCCATAAGTAGCGCGAGGATCTCCCCGGAATTCTTGTCGGGGAAGACCTTTTGCATGGCGTCGATGACCTTTTGCAGGATGCCGTCGGGGAGGGAGGTGATGTCGGAGAGGTCCGCACCGCTCAATTCCTCCTGAAGGGGCAGGAGCTCGCTCACCAGCGTGAAGATCTGCTCAAGTTCAAGCGTCATGCCCGCCACCGAGATGGTCGTGCCCTCGGGGATCATGACATACATGCCGAGCTTGTACGAGAGCTTCTCGAGAGTCTCGCCGTTCACCTGTACGGTCTCGGCGCCCAGCTCGTTCAGCTTCTCCACAAAGGCGTAGTTTTCGGCGATATAGTAGACGTGGTTCCCGTTCTCGTCTAGGACGGGATCGCCGTTCTCGTCCACGCGCTCGTTGGGGACGATGATCATCACTTGGTTGCCGAGCTCCTTTGCGGTGGAGTAGTTCCACAGCTCTTCCGCCGTGTAATCCGACGTGTCGGGCTCGGGCATGAAGCGGACGTAGGTGTAGGTGAGCGTGAGAGAGCCGATGAGTGCGGGGATGAAGAGCACCGCGAACACCAGCGACACCCAGCCGCGGTCGCGTATGCTGCGCTTTATCGGCGCACGGAATTTGAAGTCCAGACACTTATGCTGCGTCTTGACTCTCGCCTTGTCCAGCATGAGCATAAGACAGGGTTGCAGGAGCAGCACGGTGACGAGAGAGCAGATGATGCCCTTTGCGAGGGAAAGTCCGAGGTCGGTGCCTATCTCGAACTGCATACACATGAGCGCGAGGAAGCCAACCACCGTGGTCAGCGCGCTGGATGCCACCGCTTTTGCCGATTTCGGTATGGCGGCGGCGAGGGCTTGCTTGGGATCGCACGTGGTGCGCAGCTCGTCGCGGTATTGGTGCAGCAGGAAGATGGCGTAGTCCATGCTCAACCCCAGCTGCAATATCGCCGTCACCGCGAAGGTGATCATGGATGTGGAGGGGAAGATCGCGTTGGTGCCCAGATTGATGACGATGGAGACCGCAAGCGTCAGGATGAGGATGAGCGGCTCCATGAGGGAGTTGGTGGTGAGTGCAAGGATGATGAGCACCACTATGCCCGCCGCAATGAGGTATATCCACAGCTCGTCGAACACCGTCTCGTAGAGGGCGTTCGCCTGTTCGGTCATGCCGCTCATGGCATAGTTTCCCTCGCCCGCCACCTCGGAGAGGATGTCTTCGATCTCACCGAACACTTTGATGGCTTCCTGCGAAGAGGGAGGATATTTCAGGGTGATGAGCAGCGCCCAATTGCACGTCTCCTGCTCTTTGTAGACGAGCTCGCCCTCCGGTGAGATGGTGGGGAAGGAGGCGTTGGTCAGGATGCGGTAGAGCTCGCGGAATTCCTCGCTGTCGGGGGTGTAGACGCCCAGATCCAGCAGCATCTCCATGTATTGCGCCCAAATGGCGCCCGTGACGCCTTCGAGGGCGGCTATCTCGTCCGCAGCCTGCGCTATCTCCGCGCGGGTCGCCGTCACACCTATCTCCACGTCGCCGTGGATGTTGAACGTCTCCGACAGGAAGGAGTAGCCTTTGCTTGTTTCGTAGTCGTCGGGAAGATAGGACGTGAGGTCATAGTTGACCTTGCCTATCATCGCAGGCAGAAAAGCGGCGGACACCGCGATGAGCACCAAAAACAGCACAAGTATCACATAGCGATATTTGACGATACCTTTTCCCATTGCTTCCTCCGCCGCTCGCGCGGCTCTTTCAGATGCCGAGACCCTTATTGAAAGAAACGAGCGGCGAACCGCTCGTTTCAGTCTCTTCTTGCCGTTCGCGCAGGCGGGCGGGTGGTCATTCGGGTCCGCACAATTATATTGTCATACACTTATGAGCATATGTCAATGGTCACTCGCGCCCCGAGTGTCGGATTTTATTTCGCGTCCGAGCCTTCTCCGAAGGAGCCCGTGTCCGCCGCGGCTTTCTTTGCCTTGTTCTTCTTCACCAGCACCACGGCGACGACGATGCCCGCGATGAGGATGACGCCCGCGATGGGCACAAGGATCTTGACGAGCAGCAGATCGTCGGCAGGCTCGTTGTAGATGACGGAGAGAGTGCCGTCGTCATTCACGGAGTAGCCGGTGTAGGTGAGGGTGTCGCCCTTGACGGAGATCTTGGCGAAGGTCTGCGCGGTCAGCGTCGCGAGGATGCTGTTCTCTGCGCTGAACTTGCCCTCGATCTCGGAGTTGGACACATATTCGTAGAACTTGGTACCGATGGTGCCCAGCGTCACGTACATCACGCCGTCGCCGTCCGCATTCATGGTGATGACGCCGCCGTTTGCTGTCGCACGTGCCACCGCGTTGCCTTCGCCGTCAAGACACTCGGTGACGGTGTAGGTGTGGTCGTGACCCGCGAGCACGAGGTCGACGCCGTACTCATAGAACACGGGGACGAGCTGCGCGCGCATCGCCTCGACGTCGCCGTCAAAGGAGTGCGAGCCGCCGGAATACAGGCTCTTGTGCATGAGCACGAATATCCACTTTGCGTCCTTGTTTGCCTCCAAATCGGCTTTTAACCAGTCAAATTGTGCGGTTGAAAGTCCGTTTGTCGCATCTGCGTCATTTGTGTTGAGCACGATGACGTGTGCCGTGGCGTAGTCGAAGGAGTAGTAAAGTCCGCTGTCGCTGTCCTGCGTCGCGGGCGCCATGTCGCCGTAGTTGTAGAAGTCGTCCAGCTTGCCGCCGCCGTCTTCGTGGTTGCCCGCCGTGTTGAAGGTGGAGGTGTTCGCGAAGAAGGCGAGATTCTCATTGAGCGCCCAACCCCACTGCGAGAAGTTGTCGCCGTTGTCCGCCATGTCGCCTGCGTTCAGCACGAAGTCGTAGCCGCCCGCGTGCGCCACGATGGATCCGATCGCGGAGGCGGAATCCTCATACATGGACTGTATCATGCCCTGCATATCCGCGATGGCGACAAAGTCGAAGTCCTGCGCAGGGTTCTCGGCAGAGGAGGGGGTGGTGAAGGTGAAGTTACTGCCCGTGGTCTCGGCGCCCAGATCGAAGGCGTAGGAGACGTTCTCGTACGTGTCCGCATAGAGTCCGCGCACAGAGTAGGTGTAGGTCTCGTTGTAGTTGAGCCCTTCAAAGGTCACCGTCCAGCGGTTGCGGTACACCACGCTGTTTGCGGGAGCGTTGTCACGGTCCTGATAGGTGTAGGCATGGATGTTGCCGTCCGCATCCTCCCTTTCCGTCTCGGTGTGAGAAATGGTGAGCAACCCGAGGTCGATGAGGGGGATATACTGCGCGTAAGTGCCGCCGGTCAGAGTGACGGAAGCGTTAACGTCGCCGACGCTCTTGGTCACCGTGCGATGCGCGGTATCCTCGCTTGCATTGAGGTCGGCTTCCGTGATACTCACGGTGTAAGGGATCCCGTCTGGAGTCGTCAGCGTGACTTCGGCGCCTATCTCTTCACCCGTGTAGAAGGAGACGGTGAATTTCGCGCCGTTCTCGTCCGAGGGCAGGAAGTTCGCCGTGAGGTGAGAGGGCAGTCTGCCGTTGTCCTGTGTGGGCTCGTTGTATTCCTTGTCCGCATACACGTCGCTCACGTAGGAGAGCTCCACCGCATATTCGTCGGCGTATCCCTCGTGGGGGACGAGGACGAAGGGTTTAGTCGGGTCGTTCATGTCAGCAAGGTCGATCTCGTCGTCCGTGGCATATGCGATGACGATGTTCTTTGCTATGCCGCTGAGCCCCACATAGAAGCTGTCGGTGAGGTAAGAATCGAGCAGACCGTCCACGCCTTCGTAGAGGGTGTCGCCGGAGAGATTGATCCCGAGCATGCTGCCGAGCACGCCCTTTATCGCAGGCCACAGCGCGTCGATGGCTTTCCCGAGAGAGAAGTTCTCGAGGGTCATGTCGAGGGAGGTGCCTTTGGGGATGGTCTCATTCAGGATCTCTTCCACGGACTCGTCAAACTCCAAGCCGAAAAGCACTTTCAGGGTGCTGATGATCCCGTTCGGGTCGTTGATGAGCACGTCAAGCAGACTTGAGATGAGAGTATTGAGTTGGACTTTTGTCAGGTCGAATTCGTGCGCAAGCAGGGTCTTCAGGATGGAATCCTCGTCGTAATAGAGGTAGTCGAGCAGGATGCCGAAGAGATCGCGCGCGAGCGCGCCGCTGTCGCATTTTGCCGCAAAGTCGTTGAGCGCATGGATGTAGCGCGCACGCCACACGGGATCCAGCGGGTCGAGCGTCTCGGAGGCGGTGCCGCCGATCTCCGGGAGAGTGTCGGCAAAGACCTCCGCCGTGGTGGGCTCAACGCCGGCAGCGTGAGACATCATGATGAAGGAGAAGATCTGCGCAAGGGTCAGCTCGTTCCCTGCCATGCCGAATTTGAGGTTGATGAGCTCGGCGGCGGCTGTCTCTTTGACATATTCCATAAGGTCGGAATACTCGTTGCCGTCGGGATATCCGTCGGGGTAGAGGTTGTAGGCAACTTCGTCGATGATATAGCCGAGCAGCTCGTCGAGCCCCATCGTGGAGGGCAGGGATATGCCTTCGATGGTGCGCATGGTGATGAAGTGATCGACGATGCGCTCCACCAGCTGTCCGTAGATGTGCTCGGTGATGTACTCGTTGTAATTGGCATAGGTGGCGTCAGTGCCGTTCATGCCCCCGAAGTCCTCAAGGACGTGCAGGGAAGAGGTGAACTGTTCTCCGCTCTTTTCGTCTTCGAGGTCGTAGCGCACGATGGTCATATAGCGGCAGGGGGAGGCGTAGCTCACCGTGGAGCCCGTTTGGATGTCATAGAACGTCCTGCCCGCCGCATCGTGATAGTAAGCAATATCGCTGGAATGCATGTGCCCGGAGATGCCGTAGCGCACGCCCATCTTCAGAAATTCCTTCGCGATGTACTCCCAATTGTAGAAGACGAAGTCTTTCAGGATGTCATCCTCCTGCTCGAAGTGGGGGAGGACGTTGAAGTGGTAGGCGCCCACATAGGTCTTGTCGGCGCCGTCCGCGGTGATGCCTCGCATCCAATCAAGGAGAGGCTCGGTGAGTCTGCCGCCCGTGAGATGGTCGTAGGCGGTGTTGACGTAGACGGGGTCTCCCGAGACGAATGCGGCGTTGATCTCTGCCGCGTCCGCGGGAGTGGAAGAGATGCTGCCGTCCCCGTTTCCGAGATAGAAGGTGGCAAAGTTGACGGCGTCGTCATCCTCAAGCTTGTTCGCCGCATTGTATTTTGCGGACGTCCCCGCCAGCGACTCGATGACCGCATCGTATTCGTCCTTGCTCACGCGCACGGGCGTGACGCTTTCCACGATCTCGCGGTCGGTGCCGTCCAGCACGAAGAAGCCGTAGTCGGAGCCTTCGACGGTGGCGTAGTAGCTCAATGCATTGATGTTCTCACCGCCGAAAAGAGCAGTGTAATCCTCCATGCGGAACCCGTTTTCGGCGATGTTCGCGAGATGAGTGTTGAAGTAGCGGATGGTGACGTTGTCCGCGTTATTCGAGGAAACATATCCGTTCGTATAATCGGAGCTCCAATACTCTTCGGGATAGATCGAGAGCAGGGTGTCGTAGTCCACATCGGGATAGCCGAGACCGGTGAAGATGAGCGCGAACTGCGCCGACGTCACCACTTCCGCCTGATACTCGCTGCCCGTCGCGTCATAGAGCTTGCCGGAGCCGTTGTACAGGTCGTGGTTGCCTTGGAGGGCGAAGACTTGGAAGTTTGCATATTTTGCATACTTCGTTGCGTCTTCCTCGGCAAGAGCTCTCACCTTGTTCTGCAAATAGCGCAGCTTGTTCGCGACATCGACGAGAGCGACGCGCTCGCCGTTTTTGGAGAGGTCTCCCGTCGCGAAGAGATAGGTGGGGGCAATGCCTTCCCGTGCATCGTCGATGAAGTCTTCGACGTGCGCACTCAAAATGTCTCCGCTCTCGATGACGAGCTTGGTGTCACCGGTGGTGGAGTGATAGAAGTCGCTGTCTTCATAGCCTTCCGCCGTCGAGGGATAGCAATATTCCTCGGGGAAGTAGTGGATGTCGCTCATCTGTCCGAATTCCAGACGCGAAGTCTCCGTGGCGCCGACAAGATCGCCGGCGGCGGAAGCGGTCAGTCCGGAACACGCAAACGCGAGGGTCAGGATGAGCGCGAAGATCAAGAGCGCGGCAGGTATAGCTGTCGCGAGCCCGAGCCTGTGTTTCATAATTCCTCCTTATTTCACGAAAGAAAAACTTCGTATTTTAATGATAAACGCGTATGCGCGTAGTTTCAATAGACAATCTCGTAGGAAGTGTCGTTTAGATTTCATTAAATCCACCCCTTTCGATTGGCAAAGACACTGCCGCAGTTGTGAAAAATCGAGCACGATGCGCACTCATTCGAAGACGTAATCACGCGCCGCTCACCCAAACTTGCACAGTGGGCGTTTGCGCCCGCTCTTGCAAGTTGCGGCGCGAAATGCGACCTCGCAAGCTAGACGAAACATTAAGTAGACACGGGCGCCGTGCGCGTCGAGTCGCCTTCCTCTCCCCGCGAGCGATGTTCGGTTTATTCTGTTCGCCGCTCGATTATCTCTATGCGATACTTAAACTTTATCAAAAAGGACGAAAAGCATATCCCGCATTTTAGGAGGATTGTCCCCTATTCCGAGTGGGGGAGGAAAGCACGAAGGGAAGGTGGGGGTACAACATTCCCCGCGAGACGTGCACTCGATTTTACGCTTGAGCACGCCGCACACTCCGAGAGGATGTTGCATGAGTTCGCGTATAACTCCGAAACAAATGGGGACGGGGTAAAAATGTTCAACTCGAGCGCACCCGTCCGAGTTTGAACATTTACGCCCCCATGCCCCGCAAGCGGGGCCCCCGGCTTGACCCCGTCCCCATTGGTTTCAACGCATTCCTGTTTGAAGCGTATTGACGAACAACTTGATAAAGCGTGCATGAACACGCCGAACACTTTTTCGGAGATGGAATCACGCGCCGCTCACCAAGCGCTCACAGGGCGAAGTCCTCTTGAGCGCCGCGGCGCGAAATGCGACCTCGCAAGCCAGACGAAACATTAAGTAGACACGGGCGCAGTGCGCGTCGAGTCGCCTTCCTCTCCCCGCGAGCGATGTTCAGTCAGTACTGTTCGCCGCTCGATTATCTTTATGCGAAATTCAAACTTTATCAAAAAGGATAAAAATCATATCCCGCATTTTAGGAGGACTGCTCTCTTCCCGAGCGGGGGAGGAAAGCCCGAAGGGAAGGAGGGGGAACAATACTCCCATGTCAGGGGACTACACCCCGTTCTCACCCCCCGAGCACGCCGTACCCTCCGTTTGGCAATGATCCTGCCGCAGTGGTGAAAAAATACGATTGGAGCAGCGGCGAGGCGTGAGAGGAGAGGCGGACAGCGAGGGATTTTGTGAAAGCACGCGAAAGGGCTCGCAGGCAATAGTTTACATATTGGCAAGAGTCCTGACAAAGTGCTTTCGCAAAAGACCCGCTGTCCGCCCTCATCGAACGCCGAGCCGTTGCGACAAGAAAAAACCATGCCCCTCGGAGACTTCCGAGGGGCAGAGCTGACGAGAAACTCCCACGATGCCGTGTGGTGCCATTTATAAACCTGCATGTGCAGGGTGGGTCAACGGCTGCCGTCCCGTTCTGCCTTCCCCTAGACGAGGGGGCCTGACATCGCAGGCACGGACGCGCCATCCCGTATAAATCGCTGTGGTTCAAAATCGCGCACCATCACGAACACAGCAGGAATCTCTTCCGTAACTAGATTGTAGCACATTCCGCCGTAATATGCAAGAGGGAAAAATTTTTCCGCTCGTTTCCGACATTTTCCGCATTCTAACTCATCGGATCGTGCCTTGCACAACATTAAAACAAGGGCAATAAAAAAGGAAGGCCGCGTTTTGCGACCTTCCCTCGGAGCGTGGACGCTCATTTCTTTTTCTTCTTGACGGTGGCGGAGCGGCGGACGATCCTGCGCTGGACCTCGGTGTCTTCGGAGGGCTGCGCGTTCACGACTTCCTGCTCGCACATGGCGTGCATCTCGTTGCAGAACGAGGCGATGAGAGTTTCGCTGGCGTTCTTGCGGGTGAGCATACTGAAGGACATATCCTCGGCGTGCGGGATGACCATGCAGAACTCCTTGGTGAATTCCTCCATGTCCAGCCCCTCGAAGCCCGTCTCGAGCACGGTCTCGTACTTGTTTACAGCGTTGGTTTTCTGGGTGATGACGACGAATTTGCCGTAGTCCTTCACGGGGGTGCCGGAGAGGACGGCGGAGCGGATCTGCGGCACGTCGTAGCCGAACTTCTCGAGAGGAGGAGTGTCGCGCAGGATATCGGCGCGCACCTGCTGCCAGCGTGAGATGTTGTACGACTCGGTGATGAGCCACGCGATGACGTTGCCGGGCAGGTTGCGCAGGTCGTTGAACATATACCAGAAGGGACCGATGGGGAAGGTGCTGTCCTCGAGCGCCTTGTATATGATATTGAGTTTGTACGCGGCGTCGGGGTAGACCTTGATGGACACTTTGAAGCCCTTGTGGTCGTCGTTTTCCTTGATGATGAGCACGGTCTTGGACTTATACTTGTACACCCAGTTGAGGGTGCCGCGGCGCTTGATGCAATAGACGCCGGGCAGCGCGGATACAAAGTCGATGATCTCGTGCATATTCATCGTCTTCTCCTTGTGGGGGAGAAGGATGAGGTTCTCGAATTCGGCATTGCCCACGGTGTTCATCCTGATGATGTCCATGTCGGAGGCGCCGTATTCTTCGAGGGTGGGCACCGCCTCGGAGTACTTCTTGACCACGGCGTAGATCTCGCCGTCGTGCAGACGCACGGAGGTGTAGTAGTTGGTGTTGAAGGAGCCGGGCAGCACGTTCTCGTCCTCGTCGAGGGGAGTGACGTTGTCGTCGGAAGAGATATACTTCATCAGGACGGAGGCGTTGTCGTTTGAGATGGCGACAACGGCGGGAGCGGATTTCTCACCGGACTCGTCCTTTTTCTCGAACTTCTTCGCGCCGCGCGGGGAAACGAGGAAGTATATGAGAGCGGCGATGACCGCCAGCACGACGAACACGACGTCGAAGATGATCATGATGACGGGGTCGCTCATCACGGCGATGATGAAGGAGGAATCTATGTCGTCCACCTTGACGCCCAGCACGACGGACTTGTCATATGCGGTCGCGGAGTCGGTGAAGACGACGGTGTCCTGCGAGACGGACGCCACTTCCTTTTCGCATACGCCGTAGCCTCCGTCGGGGGTGATGAACACGACTCCGACGGTGTCGCCGTAAAGGTAGGGCTTGTCCTCGAACACCGCGCCGCGTCCCAGCTCTATGCCGGAAACGGGGTCGGTGAGCACGGCGCTGTAACGATCACCCACGACGTAGATGCCGCAGTTGGCGTTGGCTATCGCGACGAAGGTGACGATGACGATGTTCACCGCAAAAGCGAGCGCGAAGAGCACGATCATCACAATCCTGACCACGTTTGCGATGGCGGGATCGCGCAGACCGTAAGCAATTTCCAATTTTTTGGACTCTTTCTTTTCGCTCTTTTCGGATCTTTTGACCGGTTTGGTGATTGTTTTTCCCATAATTCCCCTGTTAACAAAAGCGATAATTTCACTTTATAGGAATTCGTCGACTTTGTCAACATTTGTACGCGACATCTAAAAAGAATAAAATGCTGTCGGCGCAGTTTTACGGATAGGCGGACACGAGTGCGAATAACTGCCGTTTAGTCGAGGAAATCGCACTGTTTTGTACCTTTTAATGTTATAAAACGCGCGGGAAGCGTATTGCCAAGAGCGGGTCTCGGGTGATATAATGGCACAGCAAGGGGGAGTTGTTTTGCAAAAGTATACCTATAAAGCATTCGATTCTTCGGGGAAGTTCGTAAAGGGCACCCTTGTCGCCGCCGATGACAAAGCGTTTCGCGACGCTTTGCACGGGCAGGGTATGCGCTGTTACGAATACCGCATCGTAAACAAAGCCAAGCAGGTGCATTACAAGCCGCTGAAGATAGGCGAGCTCATCGCTTTCAGCAGGCAGCTTTCTTCCATGCTTTCTGCGGGGCTGGATCTGAGCCTCAGTCTCAAGATGCTTTACGAGCGCACCGAGAAGAAAAAGAAGTATCTCAAGTTCGTCGAAGCCCGCCTGTTCGAGGAGATCCAGAAGGGTGAGTCGCTCGCGTCCGCGATGCAGAACCTCGACAACACCTTCCCGTCACTTTACGTGAGCATGGTGAAGTCGGGCGAGCTCAACGGCAAGATCGACGAAGCGCTCACCACGCTCGCGGACTATTTCGAAAAGGAGCACAAACAGCGCAACCAGATCAAGAGCGCGATGAGCTATCCCATCATCCTCATCGTGATATGCGTGCTGGTGGTGGTGCTGATGTCCGTGGTGGTGCTGCCTAGGATGGCGGCGATGATCCCGGAAGGGCAGGCGTTGCCTCTGCCCACGCAGATATTGCTGGGGCTCAAGGACTTTGTGGTCAACCAATGGTTCGTGGTGCTGATAATAGTGTTCGCGCTGTTCGTCATCATCCCAATCGTGAAGAGGATCCCCGCAGTGGCGAAGTTCACGGGGCGGCTGGTGACGCGCATCCCGGTGATAGGCAGGCTGACCAAGATGCTTTACACGGCGACGTTCGCGCGTTCGCTCTCCACGCTTTACGCGACGGGCATCCCTCTGTTGGACGCCATCGCCATGGGCGCGGAGATAGTCAACAACAAGTATATCGAGGAAAAGATCCGCGAGGCGGTCATCGCCATCCGCAAGGGCAGTTCCATAGCGGAGGCGTTCGCGCTGGTGGATTCCTTCGATCCGATGCTCATGACGATGACCTTTGTCGGCGAGCAGTCGGGCACACTCGACGACATACTCATACAGACGGCGCAGTATTTCGAGGAAGAGGCGCAGAGCGCGCTGAAACGCCTCATAGGGATGATCTCGCCCATCATGCTGATGGTGATGGCGGTGGTCATAGGATTCGTGCTCATCGCGGTGATGATGCCGATGCTGACGCTCTATCAATCCATAGGCTGACAGGAGGGGAAAATGTACGTACTGCACATCAGCGGAGACACGGTGAAGATCTTGGAGGGCGGCATCGCAAGACGCCGACTCATGATCAACAGCCTTTACTCGGTGGCTATGCCCAGCGACTATCTCGACGCGCCCGACGAGAAGGGCTACGAGAAGCTGGAGGCGGTGGTCACCAACGGGCTTCGCGACCTAGGGGAAGATTTCAAGAACAAGAAGATAAGGGTGGTGCTTGACAACATCAACATCCCCTTCAAGGAGATGGTGGTGCCCACCCTCGACCGCAAGAAGACCATCGCGCTCATCAAGAACGAGATCTTCAGCGACGAGAAACTTGCGGCGGGCAACACCGTGGACTACATCGAGCTTGAGAAGAAGGTGGACGGGCAGAAGCAGACGCGCATCATGGTGACGTATGTGGACAACGTCATCCTCGCCGACATCCAGAAGCTGTGCAAGAACCTTATGTTCAAGCTGGTTTCCATCGACGTAGGGCAGAACTGCACGGCGAAACTTCTGCACTACACGGCGGCGTATCTGCCCGAAAGCTACGTCTTTGCGGAGCTGCGCGACACGGTGGTGACGGTGAGCCTCGTCATAGGCGGCGCTTTCAAGTACAGCATCTCCAAGAGCGTCGTGCTGCTGGACGCGATGAGGTTCAAGAGCGAGAGGACGTATTTCGTCAACGACATCACGAACATCCTGCGCAGCGCCATCGAGATATTCCGCAAGGAGTATCCCGACTTCGAGTGCAAGAATATTATCGTCGCGGGCGCGCAGGAGAAATTCGAGCTCATGCGCAAGCCCGTGCAGGAGAAGCTGGGGGTCACCGTGGACGCCGTCACCGTGCCCGACAACGTGGACAGCATAGCACCGGAGGATTACAGCGAATTCTTCTGCACCATCGGCGGACTCATCAGGGAGGGCTAGGACAATGCGGAGAGACATCAACCTGCTTTACAGCCTTACGCAGTCGACGAAGAAGAAAAATTCGTCCAATCTGCTGGTGATCATCATCGTGGCGGTGGTGGCGATCGTGGCTCTGATGGTCTTCCTCTTCGTGGACGCGAAGATGGAAGTGAGCGACAATCAGGGGCTGCTCAACGACCTCGAAGACAAATTGACGCAGACGGGGCAGCTGACCTCGCTGCAAAACAAGTATAACGAGCTGAAAGCGGCGTACGAAGGCGACATCGCCGAAGTCATCGCCGAGGTCTTCCCGGGGCAGTACGCCGTGGTGGGCGCGAAACTCTCGGACAAGCTTTTCGACGTGCTCCTTCTCGTGGACGACGAGACGACCGACCCTGACCTCGATGCCGACGACGTGAACGACAACGTCTTTGACGTTGACATCAGCTCCATCTCGGTGTCGGGGACGACGATCACCCTCAACTGCGCGGTGGAGAGCTACATCGCGGCGTGGGACTACGCCGACTATCTCGCGGGCAACCGCATCCCGGGGCGCGAGGCTCTCGACGAGCTCATCGACCTCAACGCGAAGTTCTTCAACGGTGTTGAAGAAAACTATCCCGGCTTGCCCACCCTCCCGGAGCCTTCCGTGGACGAAGAGACGGGCGAGGAGACCCCGGGCACGATCTCGTTCACGCTGCGTTTCGGCGTGGATTGGGAGGCACTTGCGGAGGAGGCGCTGGCACAATGAACCTCAACTTCACCATTACGACAAGAGATAAGATCCTTCTCGCGGTGCTTGCGGTCATCCTCTTTGTGGGCATGATGTACCTCTACGGCGTTATGCCCGCGAACGAAGAGGCGGCGGACCTGGAAAAAGAGATCACGGCAAAACAGCAGGAGCTTGCGGAGCTGCAAGCGCAGATCGCCGCCATCAACATAGGCGCGGTGGACGACGAGTACGACAAATTGCTGGACTACTACTACACCGCGGACAGAGGAGAATTGGCGGAGAACCTGAACATAATCGCCATCAACCGTATGGTCATTGCCATGCTGGACGAGGCGAAGATCACAGGCTACAGCACGGTGGGGTGGAACATCACCACCCAGCGCCTCACGGGCAACTACGGCGACTATAAGGGCGAGTATCTCATCGCGACCGCGAACATCACCACGCCTTACAAAGCCCTGCCCGAAGACCTTTACGCCTTCATCGCCGACATCAATGCCGACCCCTTCTTCACGATGACGGACATCAGCATAGAATATGTGGAAGAGGCGGCGGACGACGGCACGGAGACGACGCCCGACACGGGCGAAACGACGACACCCGACACGGGCGAGACCACGGAGCCTACCGTCATCATGGCGCAGGGCACCTTCAACCTCGTCTACTATATGCGCGTGGCGACGGGCGGCGCCGAAGTGCCCGCGCTGCTGGACACCGTGACGGGGCTTTCCGCCGAGGGCGCGACGCTCACCTTCAACTCGGTGGCGAACGCGGAGAGCTATGAGTTCTATCTCGTGACCGAGACGGACGGCGTCAAGACCTACTCCCTCATCAAGAACGCCGCGGCATCCGCCGTGGAGGGGGAGAGTGTGAGCGTGACATTCACCACCGCGTGGCTGTCCGCGGGAGAGTACACCGTCGCCGTACGCGCCGTCGGCGACAAGATGCAAGGATGGTTCAAGTCCGCGCCGCTCGAGGTGGACGAGAACGTCATGACCGCGGTCATCACCGTGGCGTAAATGAAGCGACAAAGCGTTTATGTGCGCAAAATGCGCGCATAAACGCTGCGTTTTGTAGGGTAAGACGCAAAATACAACAAAAATAAAGCGCTCTGCGCGGGGTGGGGAAGCCGCGCGCGGGGCTGTGGAGGAAAGATGAGATCGCTGTTTGCGGCAATGCGCAAGGGCAGGAAACGCAAGAGGGGAGCCTCGCTTGCAATGGTGCTGGTGTCCATGACCGTCCTCACCATCATGGGGACGCTGTTCACCACCATTGCCATGCGCTCCTATCAATATTCCTATTCCCGCCTATGCCGCCAACAGGCGTACTACACGGCGAGTTCCTCGGTGGAGAGCTTCTACAACTATGTGTCCTCCAACCCGAACGTGCTCTCCGTGATGATCACGCAATTGAATGACGCGTGCGAGGGCAAAGTTTCGGCGGACGAGGGGGCGCAGACCTATGCCACGATCGATCCCACCACCGTACGCCTCAAAGTGGGTTCCACGGGAGGCGGCGCGATGACGGGTGACACCGTCAGCCTTGTGCCCAACGGCTTTTTCGACCTATATCTCGGCAGCTGTACGCTGTGGGTGCGCTTCAACAACACGGACCGCACCGAGATCAGCGTCGAGGCGGAAGCCACCTACAACGGCTACAGCGAGACCGTGCGCGCCATCATCGCCCGCACCAACGGCGCCGCTTCGGAGCTGAAGAAGATCTTCGACAACACCTTCTGCCTGCAATCTCCCATCACGACCATAGTGGCGGAGACCACCATGGGCGACATCTATGTGTCGCAGCCTTTATACGAGAGAAGTGCGGGCACTCTTGACGGATCGAATTACCATCTCGATGACTACGATGCGGTCGTGGCGGGGTTGACCAATAACGGGGAATACAAAGAAGGAAACACCGTATATAAAGGCAAAGCGGGGCAGTATCTGCGTGACGCCTCCGGAAACATTGTGACGGGCAACTCAAAGGTCGCGCACTACAACGAAGTGTTGAAAAACGGCGTATATGGTCGTGCGCAGGCGAGCACGGCTACGGCGACACTCACCGGGCACACCAAGCCACTCGACATGGACAATACTCTTTTGACGGCGTCGTTCATCGAGAAGCCGATGGAAGGGCAACTGTGGTATAACGATTGGGTGGAACTTTATATGTTCTCGGCGGTGGAGAACGGCACGGCGGTGGAGGGCAATCTTTACGCCGACTCCAAGATCCTCATCGGTTTGTCGGACAGGAACCTCAGTTCGCGAGCATATCTGCGTAGGTGGGACAACACCATCAAGCGCAGCGTGTTTGCGCAGCAAAAAGATGATAGCTCATGGTGGGAGGGGCTATTCAATGACGGTGAGTTGGACAACTATTTGCAGGATCAAAGGTTTAACAATATCGATTTGAGTAAGGACTTTGAGCACGGATTCGAAACGGATGTTTTCTTTGATCACTATACCTATGACGACGTCGTGCTGGGTTATTCACGTTCCACATTCCGCATCAACGGCGATATGTATCTGTGGGAAGACGCCCGCATAGAAAACTTTGACAGCTACAACACGGACAATGTCAAAGAGGGCAAAAAGAACAATATCTATGCGGCGAAAGACCTTTACATTGACGGTCTCTATATCACCGGATGGAACGGCGCAGTCATGGAAACAGCAAATACCGTCACCATAGGCGGCGATGTAGTGGTGCAGGGTAACGCGCAGATAATGAATGCGAATATCTACGGTGATGTCTATTGCTTTGGCGACGAACTCACCATCGTCAGCAGCAATATCTACGGCAATGTCTATTTCACGGGCAGCAATTTCACCGCTGACGATATGCGCTTGTTCCAGACCACGGATACGGAAATAAGCACGGATGGCGGCATCAAGATAGAGAAAGAGAACATCAACTCGGCGAAGGGAACGTACACCAACGGGATCCCCGACAAAGGCAATCTCATCATAAATTGTACGAACAATAATCTTAACGTGACCGGTTACAATGCAACCGCCGGTTTCGGCACCAAAGACGACGTCGGCTACTCGGATTATGAAGGAAAGTTGAACGGCGGAACCGCATATTCCGCATATTATCAGTGGGGGGCTACGCTCACCAATTGCTGGGTGTTGGGCACCATATGGTCAAATGTGAACACCCATATAATGTGCTCAAAATGGGATGATGGTACGGGTCACGAATTGCCGGATTATTACGGCGACATCTATGTAAGCAAATATCTTTTCATCGATCTCATATGGCCGTATGAGATAGCTAAACAAGAGCTCACACAAATTGGAGCCGGGTGGGATTACAGCCAATATAAGTTTACAGGATTGCCGCAGCGGCAGGACGATCAGATAAGCTCTTATCACGCTAATTGGCACGGATTTACGCAAGAAGAGGCGGAAAGGCTGGGTTACAAAGATACTTGGCTGGGCGACAGTGCTCAAAAAAAAGCGCAGGCGGCATACGATTATTTCGCGGATGCATTGCGTTTCAACTGTTTCGAGGCGCTTGACCCGAACACACAAAAGATATATGCGGAGCGCTTCCAATTCCGTCTTAATCAAACGGATGGATTGAGTGTGGCCCAAGACTCAGATGTAAGCCATCTGGGTACATTGCTCGTGGGTGGCGGCGGATTATATATAGACGGCAATGACGAAGGGCATGATGAAGGTGGGGGGAAGGAGTCTACACAATTTAAGAATATTTATAGCATGTCGAGTGGCAGCATATGGGACTACACCGTCGACGATAATCCGTCGTATAATGCTTCTGCGGCTAATGCTTCTGAGGCTACCGTGGCAGGCTACTTGAAGTCCGGCACGAACAATATAACGACTGCACTCGGTGATTTGTATAAAGAAATGATGCCGAACGGAAGAGAAAATGCCCTCGACGATGTCAAAAACGACACGTTTGATAAGAACGGTTCGGTGGGCAAGGTCTGGACGGAGAAACTCATCAAGATCCGCACTTGGTCCGCGCCCGTTGCCGGCAACAAGACGGAGTTCAACCTCGTGGACGGACTGATTGTGAAGTATGTGGGCGAGGATGTCCCCGAGGAGGGCGGCGGCGGCAATACTCTGTTCGGCAATCCGACCACGACCACCGTCGCAAATTATATCGCGACATATCCGGACGCCTTCGAGGTGACCGACAACGGCAACACCCTCATCATCTCGGACAGCGTGACCTTCAATTGCTTTGCGGACTTCTCCGCCTACAAGCGCGTCATCTTCGACACTTCGGAGGGCAACATCTACGTCAAGTTCCTCTATGGTGCGAAGTTCGGCAATGCGGATGCCAAAGACTACGATGCGGGTGCGGAAGTGGTGCTCACGGGCGGCAACATGGTCTTCTGGCATTTCTATCAGGACGGTTTATACGATTTTAAGCAGCCGACCTTGCAGATCAATCCGTTCACACGTGTCGGCATAGTCACGGCGTCTTCTGGCACGGGGCACGGCAACGACGGGCTGTACATCATTTCCAACGACGATTCCCTCATCACGATGGGGAGCAATGCGGTGCTCAACGGTTATGTCTACACTCCGCACGGGCATGTCTTCATAGCGCCTTCCGAGAGCAGTTATGTCGCGCTCAACGGTTGTATGGCGATAGAGAGCCTCATCATGCTCTCCACGGCAGATGAACAACAGGATTCTTGGCTTGGAGCTTTGGGAATAAAAATTCCGAATTACGGCACATCGGAAATAACCGACGCGGTCATCAAGCAATACGAAAACATAGTTTTCAACTATGTCCAGCCGCCGCTCATCACGGATTCCGTGCTGATGGGCGGTCTGACGGATCAGGAAGTGACCGACTTCAACTCGGTGGTGTGGGAGTTCTTGGGGTACTATTGATGATGAGGTCAGCGAGGATGCGGAGAGGCGCCCGCAAGGGCTTTACGTTGGTGGAAGCGATCGTGAGCATCGCAGTTTTTGCCGTGGCGGCGGTGATGTTCGCGATGATACTTTTCACGTCCACCAACATGGTCAATCTCTCCCTCGTCTACGACCGCGACCGCGTGGCTCTCATGGAATTCATCGAGACGGGCAAGCTCTCCAACATCGAAGGCGAGCCGGGCTATGACGCGGAGATCAAGGTGACGACGATCGACGCCGACGGCGAAAACAGCCGTGATTATCAGGTGTTCACCTTGAGTTTCAGCGAGCTGAAGATCACCGATAAGGATGGCAACGAGGTGAGTGTCGGCGGCAATCACGCCGTAGACGGCTACTACGTGGCGTTCACGCGCGGCGACAGGCAATATTGCATATTCGTGCCCAAGGATCCCATTGCGGAGGGCGAGGGCGCGGGGGGAGGCGCGTGATGTTGTGGCGGCGGTTCAGACGGCACAAGAGCGCCTTCACGCTGGCGGAACTGCTGGTTGCCATGGTGGTGATGAGCATACTTGCCATTTCGGTGTTCCTCATCACGTCGGCGGCGAGCAGCACTTTCACGCGCGGCACCGATTCCATCACGGCGGACGACGTGAAAGACATCGTGATGGAGTACGTCAAACTCTCCGTGCGCAGCGCCTCCAAGGTGTGGCTCTCCAACGAATATAATGCGTCCGACGAGAGCGGCACTCCGCTCATCGTGCAGGGCAACATGCTTTTCGTGGGCTCGTGGCAGGGCGAGGGCGCGACGCTGAACGGGAACGGCGTCATCACCGCCATCCCCAATGCGGACTCGGCGGGCGCGGTGGTGCCCGTGGGCGAGAGATATGACGGCAAAGAGATCATCGGCGGCTACGTCTACATCATGCCCGCCGACGTTGACGGCGCACTCGACTTCAAGGGCGCTTTCTCGACGTCGGAAGAGGGCGGCTATGCGTATACGGGCGGTCCGTCCTCCCTCTTCGGCGGCTACGCGTTCAGCCCCAACACCCGCTCCTATGAAGACCATTACATCGCGCGCCTGACCTTCACTCCCATAGAGCGGATCGATGGTCAGCATAAGGGTGCTGCGTACGCCGTGCGTGCCAACCTCGTCATCACCGAGGTGGGAGGCACGGGCACGGACGACATGAGCTACAACGCGGCGACGGGCAGCGAGGTCATCAGCTTCGTCAATCTCGAGGACCGCGGCGGCAAAGTGCAGCCCATTGGCGACGCCGAGGGCGGCGCTTTCCGCTATCTGTTCTTTGCATAGAGGCACCCGATGGACGCGCTCGAAGTGACGTTGTATGTGTTCAGTGCGCTCGCGGGGCTCGCGATAGGCAGCTTTCTCAACGTGTGCATTTACAGGCTGCCTCGCGGCGAATTTTTCTCGCGCGCGCGTTCATATTGTCCGCGTTGCGGGGCTGCGATCAAAGCCTGCGACAACATCCCTCTCGTGAGCTACATCGTCCTGCGCGGCAAATGCCGCAACTGCGGCGGGCGCATATCCTTCCGCTATCCGCTGGTGGAGGCGTTGACGTGCGCGCTCTTTGTGGGCAACTACGCCGCTTTCGGCACCCACGGACTGACCCTCGTCTTCGACGTCGCCGCCTGCGCGCTGGTGACGGCGTCCTTCATCGACCTCGACACCATGGAGATCCCGGACTCCGCCGTGCTGGTGCTGCTGGCGCTGGGGCTCATCACCTTCGCGCCCTTCGGCGGGGTGAGCTGGCAGGACAAACTCATCGGATGCGCGTGCGTGAGCGTGCCCATGTTCCTGCTCGCCCTTTTCGGCGGCATGGGGCTCGGGGACGTCAAGCTCTACTTCGTCCTGGGTCTGCTGCTGGGGTGGCAGAAGGTGCTGGTGGTGTTTTTCGTGTCGGTGGTGCTGGGCGCGGTGGCGTCGGTGGCGGCGACGATCGTGCGCAAAAGACGCGGGGAAGAGGACTGCGACTTCTCCGACGAGGAATACAAGCGTCTCCCTCGCGGCGCGGTGTGCGCGGAAGGGGAGACTCCGCAACCGCCCAAAAAAATGCGTTTCCACGTCGTGCCCTTCGGACCCTTCATCGCTCTCGCGACAGCTGTAGCGATATTCGGCGGTGATGCGCTTATCGCATTTTATGCGCGGATTTTGGGCATATGAAGACGAAAAAAACGCCTTAAACAGTAGCATTAAAGGCAATTTTCGGTGAAATGCGATATTGACATAAGTCAAGAAATATAGTAAAATCAGCATAGGGGAGGAAATTCGCTTGGACAATCATTTGATTTGGGAAATTCTGCTTTCGGGCGGCACGATCACCCATGACCAATTGAGCGACGCGTTGCGCTGGCAGCGCAGCCACCCCGATGAAGACGTCGGCAGCATCCTGCTTGCGCGCGGCATCGTCAACGAAGCCCAGCTTCTCGCCGCCTACGCACAGCGCCTCGACGTCCCCTTTGTGGAAAAGGACCTCGTGGTCAAGCGTCCCGAAGTGTTGAAGCTTGTCCCCGAGAACCTCGCCCGCAGATACGGCATCATGCCGGTGGACATTTCCAACAACAAGATCCTCGTCGCCATCTCCGACCCCGATGACATGAGCGTCATCGAGGACGTCAAGATGAGCTCCCGCATGGACGCTTCCATCGTCCTCGCCTCGGCAGAGAACATCCAAAGCGCCATCGAACGCTACTACCGCAATGCGGAGCTGTTCTATCGCGAGGAGCAGGAGGAGGTGCAGACGGTCAGCTTCGTCTCCGACGACACGGCGAAGAAGATGGACGAGATCGAGTCCAGCGTCAACAACACCCCCGTTGTCAAGCTGGTCAACAATCTCGTGCAGCAGGCGTACATCCGTCAGGCGTCGGACATCCACATCGAGCCTTTCGAGAACGATGTCCTCGTGCGCATGAGGATAGACGGCGACCTCATCGAGGTCATGCGCCTTGCGCCGAACACTCTCGCCAGCGTCATCTCCCGCATAAAGATATTGTCGGGGATGAACATCGCAGAGAAGCGCATCCCGCAGGACGGCAGGTTCGACTACACCAACGACGACTTCAAGGTGGACCTGCGTGTCTCCACCATCCCCACCATGTACGGCGAGAAGTGCGTCATGCGACTTCTCAACACGGGAGGGGAGAACCTGCTCACCTTCGAGCAGCTGGGGATGTCCCGCGACACCATCGCGCGCTTCGACCATATGCTCTCGGCGCCCAACGGCATCATCTTGGTGACGGGCCCCACGGGCTCGGGTAAGTCCACCACGCTGTACGCCGTGCTCAACAAGCTGCGCAAGCCGACCATCAACATCACCACGATAGAAGACCCTGTCGAGAAGCAGATGTTCGGCATCAATCAGGTGCAGGTCAACTCCAAGGCGGGCATGACCTTCGCAAGCGGGCTCCGCGCCCTCCTGCGTCAGGACCCGGACGTCATCATGATAGGTGAGATCCGCGACTACGAAACGGCGGAGATCGCCGTCCGCGCGTCCATCACCGGTCACTTGGTGCTGTCCACCTTGCACACCAACGACGCGGTCAGCAGCATAGTGCGTCTCATCGACATGGGCGTCCCGCCCTACCTCGTGTCCGCGTCCGTCAACGCGATCATCGCGCAAAGGCTGGTCAAACGCCTGTGCCCCTATTGCAAGCGCAAGCGCACCGTGTCGGACTCCGACAAACTTTTGCTGGACGATGCAGGCATCAAGGACGTCTATGAACCCGTCGGCTGCCCGGAGTGCAACCACGTGGGTTACAGCGGACGTATCGCGATATACGAGATCGTGGAGATGGATCATCGCATCCGCAAGATGATCTCTGCCGAGACCCCCATCGACGACGTCCGCCGCGCCGCCGCGGAGAACGGCGCCGAGTTCCTCGCCGACAGCCTCCGCGAGCTGGTGAGAAAGGGCATCACCAGCATGGACGAGTTCAACCGCATCATTTATACGGTTGGCTAAGTCCGAGCACATTAACAAGGCAGAAATCCCCGCTCACCCCGAGCGAGCGTTGCCTGACCCGACGTTTCTCTTTCGGAGACGGAATCACGCGCCGCTTGAGCGTGACGTCCCCTGACACGACGTTATCTCGTTCGGAGTGGAGCCGCTCACCCCGAGCGAGCGTTGCTGACCCGACGTT
>CALWAF010000027.1 GCA_944372795.1 uncultured Clostridia bacterium
CCGAAGGTGTCCCCCGAAATGGTGGGTTCCCTTTTAAGGGGGAACGATTTCGGGGGAAACCCGCAGGAAGGGGGTAACAATACTTCAATGTCAAAGGACTAACCTCTTCCCGAGCGGGGGAGGAAAGCCCGAAGGGAAGGAGGGGGAACAATACTCCCATGTCAGGGTACGTGCACCCTATTTCACGTTTGAGCACGACGAAACCCGCAGGAATGGGGTAAACAATACTCCCATGTCGAGGGTCACACCCGTAATAAAACGATTTTGTTTTTTTGGCGGCATTAGGCGTTCAGATGTTTACATGAAGGGCGGGATGTGTGATATATTGGTACAAAAGCAGTGTCGGGAGGCAGTGATGCGGATAAGAAGAGCGGAAGAGCGCGATATACCGCGCATACAGGAATTGTTGTTGCAGGTGGGCGCCGTGCACGCCGAGGGGCGTCCGGATCTGTTTAAGGCGGGAGGCACGAAGTACACCGCAGAGCAGCTGAAAGAGATCCTCCGTGACGAAACACGTCCGGTGTTCGTCGCCGTGGACGGCGATGACGTCGTGTCGGGCTATGCTTTCTGCGTGGATATGACGCACACCGACGACAACCTGCTCACCCCCGTGCGAACTCTGTACATCGACGACATTTGCGTGGACGAAAAGGCGCGCGGAAGGGGCGTCGGCAAGGCGGTCTACGAATATGTGCGCGCATGGGCGAAAGGCGCAGGATATTACAATCTCACGCTCAACGTATGGAGCTGCAATCCCGCGGCGATGAAATTTTATCTCGCGATGGGGCTTGCGCCTTACAAGGTGGGCATGGAAGAGCTGCTTGCCGAATAAGCTTCGGGACGGTCGCGCCGCGCCTTCGGGCGCGGTTTTTGTTTCTGCGAAAGCGGGGATAGGAAAGCGATATTATCAATAGTTTATTAAAAAGTATTGTCACAACGCGGGCGCGTGTGGTATAATCATACAAATCATTACAGGCGGGTGTGCGTATATGCGCAGTATGACCGGTTACGGAAAAGGTTCCGCGTCGGCGGAGGGGCGGACCATCACGGTGGAGATCAAGACCGTGAACCACAAGTTCTTCGACTGGAGCACCAAGATGCCCAGAGGGTTCCTCTTTGCCGAAGACGACGCCAAGAAGGCTGTCGCGAAGGAAGTGGCGAGGGGGCACGTAGACCTCTTTGTCACCATGGTACAGGAAGAGGGCAGAGGACAGGACTACAAAGCCGACGTGCAGCTTGCGGCGAAGTATATCGCGGCGGTGAAGGAACTTGCGGAGGCCGTGGGCGTACCCTTCGATATGGGAGCGACCGCGCTTGCCAAAGTGCCGGACATCGTCACCGCAGAGGCTGCGGAGGCTGACGACGAAACGCTGCGCGCGCTGGTGACGGCTGCACTTGACGAGGCTCTTTCGGGGCTTGTCGCCATGCGTGAGAGAGAGGGCGCCGCTCTTGCGGCGGACATTTCTTCCAAGCTGGATTCTATGACCGCACTCGTGGACACGGTGGAGCGTGTCGCTCCCTCCGTCGTGGAAGAATACAGGCAGAAGCTGACCGCCCGCATCACCGAGATGCTGGGCAGCGGCGTCGCGGACATGGGACGCATCGCGACGGAAGTCGCGCTCTTTGCCGACAAGTGTGCGGTGGATGAGGAGATCAGTCGTCTTAAAGCGCACATCGCCGCGATGAGAGGCTATCTGGGCGCAAAAGAGCCCGTGGGCAGAAAACTCGACTTTTTGGTGCAGGAGATGAACCGCGAAGCCAACACCATCGGTTCCAAGGCGAACGACCTGCGCATCACCGAGGCGGTGCTCTCGTTGAAAAACGACATCGAGAAGATCCGCGAACAGGCGCAGAACGTGGAGTGAGTATGGCGCGCAACGGACTTTTGGTGGTGATCTCGGGCTTCAGCGGAGTGGGCAAAGGCACGGTCATACAGATGGTGCTGGACGAGCTGCCCACACTGCGCTTCTCCATTTCGTGCACGACCAGACAGCCGCGCGCGGGCGAGGAGAACGGCGTCAACTACTACTTCCTCACCGAAGAGGAATTCGAGAAGAAGATCGAAGAGGGCGCGTTCGTGGAATACACGCGCACCTTCACCAACTACTACGGCACCCTGAAGAGTGAGATAGACCGTCCCATCGCGGCGGGAGTGGACATCCTCCTCGAGCTCAACGTGGTCGGCGCGAAGAACATCAAGAAAATGTACCCCGACTGCGTCACGATATTCGTGCAGCCTCCCTCCCTCGAGGCTCTGAAGGCGAGGCTGATAGGCAGGGGTTCCGAGAGCCCGGAGAGCCTAGAGAGAAGGCTCAAAGAGATAGAGACGGAGAGCAAAGACATCCCGTCTTACGACTATGTCGTCACCAACACCGTGGCACGCACCTGCGCGGACGAGATCGTAGGGATCATCCGCAGCGAGCATCTGCGCACCGACCGCGGTACAACCAAAAATATTTTTCCCACGGAGGAATGAAATCATGATGATCGACCCCCCGATCGACAAACTCATCCAAAAGGCGGAATGCCGCTATGCGCTTGCGTGCGCGGTGGCAAAACGCACCCGCGAGCTGCTCACAAGCGACAGCTCCTATCTTGCCGACAGCGGCGAAAAGCCCGTGACGCTCGCCTGCAAAGAGATCTACGACGGCAAGATCAAGATCGTGCGCGACTGATGCTTTTCGGCAAACACGTTGTGCTGGGCGTAAGCGGCGGGATCGCCGCTTACAAGAGCTGCGAGCTGGTCTCGCGGCTGAAAAAGCTGGGAGCGGACGTTGACGTCATCATGACGACGAACGCCCGCGAATTCGTCACGCCTCTCACCTTCGAGACCCTTTCGGGCAACAGGGTGGTGACGGACACTTTCGCGGAGAGGGAGGAACACGACGTCAAGCACGTTTCGCTTGCCAAAAAGGCGGATGTATTTGTCGTTGCTCCCGCCACCGCAAACGTCATTGCGAAGTTCGCGCGCGGCATCGCCGACGATATGCTTTCCACGACGTGGCTCGCTTGCAAGTCCCAAAAGGTGGTGGCTCCCGCGATGAACACCGCGATGTACGAGGACGCCGCTACGCAGGAGAATCTGCGTACGCTGGAAGAGAGGGGAGTCATCCTCGTCTCTCCCGAAGTCGGGCGACTCGCTTGCGGCGATGTGGGCAAGGGTAAGATGGCGGAGCCGAAGGACATTGCAGACGTCATCCTCGACTTGCTCCGTCCGGTGAGAGACTTTGCGGGCAAACGCGTGCTGGTGACCTCGGGCGGAACGGAGGAATATATCGACGGCGTCAGAGTCATCACCAACCATTCCAGCGGTAAGATGGGCTGCGCGGTGGCGGAAGCGGCTGCGGAGCGCGGCGCCGAAGTGGTGTTGGTGCACGGCAACATGACCGTCCCCGTCCCGGGCGGAGTGATGCGGAGCGTGAGAGTGCGCTCCACCTCCGAGATGATGGAAGCCGTTCTTAAAGAAGCGGCGGATGCCGACGTCGTCGTCATGGCGGCGGCGCCTGCGGACTATCGACCCAAAGAGAAATTTTCTTCCAAGATAAAGAGCGAGACGCTCACGCTGGAATTTGTCAAAAATCCCGACATCGCGGCTGCGGTGGGCAGGCTGGAGGGGGAGAGGAAGCTGGTCATCTTCTCTGCCGAGACGGACGATCTTCTGAAAAACGCCGCAAAGAAAGTCGCGGCAAAGGGGGCGGATTTCGCCGTCGCCAACGACGTGACCCGCGAGGGCGCGGGGTTCTTCTGCGACACCAACATCGCCTCCCTCGTGGGAGCGAACGGGCAAGTGCGCGAGTGCGGGCTGATGACCAAGCGCGAGCTTGCCGACGTCATCCTCGACGCGGTGCTGGAAAATTATGGTGCTTGAAGTCATCGTCGACATCTCCACTGCCGAGATAGACAGACCTTTCGACTACGAGGGCGACGATGTGCCTCTCGGCAGTCGCGTTTCGGTGGAATTTTCCCGTAGGCGCACCATCGGGTTCGTCATAGGGAAGAAGGAGAAGTCGGATTTTCCCGGTCTCAAAAAAGCGACCTATCTCGACACTCCCGTCACGCCGGAGCAACTCAAACTCATGGATGCGATGCGGGAGAGATACAACCTCCGCCACATCGACGTCCTGCGACTCTTCATCCCCGCAAAACTGCGCGAGGAAAGGGATCCGGAGTTCAAACGCATCTATCTCACTGCGGCAAAGGGGCTGGACCCCGTAGCAGTGGAAACGGCGCTGAAACGTGCGCCGAAACAGAAGGAAGCGCTCGATTTTCTCTCTTCGTCTGAAGGGGAATATCTCTCGGTGCTTACGGAGCGTTTCGGGGCGGGCGTCGTGAACGGACTTCGCGAGAGGGGCTTCGTGGAAGAGAGCGCGGTGCACGAGACCCGCGTCCCGCTGAAAACGCTCTCGGGAGCCGCAAAAGCCGTCACTCTCACCGAGGATCAGCAACACGCCGTTGACGCCGTCACGGAAGGGAAAGGCGTCTTCCTGCTGCACGGAGTGACGGGGAGCGGCAAGACGGAAGTGTATATGAATGTCATCGAGCGTATGCTCGAGAGGGGAAAGACCGCCGTCATGCTCGTGCCCGAGATCGCGCTCACGCCGCAGATACTCGGGCTCTTCCGCGCAAGGTTCGGCGACCTCGTCGCCCTCATGCATTCGGGGCTGAACGCAGGGGAGCGCTACGACGAGTGGAAGAGGCTGAAAGACGGCAGGGCTAGGATCGCCGTGGGGCCCAGATCCGCCGTGTTCGCACCCCTTGAAAACATTGGCGTCATCATCATCGACGAGGAACACGACTCCAGCTATGTCAGCGAGTCCAACCCGCGCTACGACACCAAAGAAGTGGCAAAGATGAGGGCGGCGGAGTGCGGCGCGGCACTGCTTCTCGGCTCCGCAACTCCCGATATGGAGAGCTATCTCAAAGCCACCGAGGGAGTATACACGCTGCTATCGCTCAAAAAACGCATCGCGGCGTATCAGCTGCCCGAGATGGAGATCGTGGATATGGTGCAGGAGTTCCGCTACGGCAACAGATCCATGTTCTCGGCGGCGCTGAAAGACGCCATCGACGCCGCACTGTCGCGGGGGGAACAGGTCATCCTTTTCCTGAACCGCAGAGGATTTTCCTCCTTTCTCATGTGCAAATCGTGCGGTTGGGTGGCGAAGTGCGAGGACTGCGACGTCTCTCTCACCTATCACAAGAGCGAGAACGTGCTCAAATGCCATTGCTGCGGCAAGCGCTATCATATGTTGTCCAAGTGCCCGGAGTGCGGCGGCGAGGACATAAAACAGGGCAGGACGGGCACCGAAAAGGTGGCGGAGGAGCTGAAAAACCTCTTCCCGAACGTCCGCGTGCTGCGCATGGACAACGACACCACCTCTCGCAAGGACAGCTACTTCCGCATACTCCGAGAGTTCGCATTGGGCGGCGCGGACATACTCGTCGGCACGCAGATGATAGCAAAGGGACACGATTTCCCGAACGTAACGCTGGTGGGCATACTCGAGGCGGATTCCGCCCTGTATTTCAGCGACTATCGCTCTTCGGAGCGCACATTCCAGCTCATCACGCAGGTGGCGGGCAGGGCAGGCAGAGCGGACAAAAAGGGGAGGGTCATCCTCCAGACTTATTCGCCGCGCCACTACGTCTTCCGCTTCGGCAAGTCCTACGACTACGAGGGCTTCTGGCGCAAGGAGATCAACACGAGGATGGTGACCAAGTTCCCGCCTTTCACCAAGGTGGTGCGGGTGCTGGTGGCTGCGGAGGAAGAACAGGACGCCGTGGAGTGCACGCGCGCGATATACCGCGCGCTCAAAGAGCGCGAGCGCGAGACGGACGGCTTCGTCTATCTGGGCGCCGCACGTTCTCCCGTGACCAGAATGAAAGGACTCACGCGCTATCAGGTGCTCATGCGGCTCCGACCCGAGCTTTTCGAGCGTCTGATGCCCGAGATATACAGGCTGACAGCCGAACATAAACCGCAGAAAGGGAGTTGCTTTGCGGAGATAGACCCGCAGAGCCTGATATGATATGGCAAAGCGAATAATTCTTCAATCACCCGATCCCATCCTCTTCAAAAAGTGCCGTCCCGTCGAGGTCTTCGACGAGAAACTGCACGTCCTTCTCGACGACATGAAGGAGACCCTCGAGGACGCCGACGGCGCGGGGCTTGCCGCTCCGCAGGTGGCGGTGTTAAAGCGCGTGTGCGTCGTCAGCACCGAGGACGGCTACTTCGAGCTGGTCAACCCCGAGCTCAAATCCGCCTCGGGAGAGCAGACGGGTGTGGAAGGGTGCCTCTCCGTCAAGGGGAAGTACGGCACCGTAAGCCGCGCCGAAAAGATCACCGTCACGGCGTTCGACCGCAACGGCAAGAAGAAAAAGTATAAAGTGGAGGGCTTCACCGCACGGGCGTTCCAGCACGAGATGGATCACCTCGACGGCGTGCTTTACACCTCTAAATGCAAGGATCTGAAGGACGAATGAGACCGCTGCGCATAGTTTTCATGGGCACCCCCGACTTCTCGGCAAAGGTGCTCGAAAGGCTTGCGGAAGAGCACGAAGTGCTGGCCGCCGTCACCGGACCCGACAAACCCGTCGGGCGCGGTCACGCGCTCCGTCCCTCCCCCCTCAAAGTCGCGGCGGAGAGGCTAGGGATCCCCGTCATGCAGTTCGAGAAGGTCTCGCGCGAAGGGCTTGACGCCGTGCGCGCTCTCTCTCCCGACCTCGGCGTAACGGCGGCGTTCGGGCAGATCCTCTCCGAAAGTTTCCTCTCCCTCTTCCCGGAAGGGGTCATCAACGTGCACGCCTCCCTGCTGCCCAAATATCGCGGAGCGTCCCCCATACAGTGGGCGGTGCTCGACGGCGAGAAAGAAACGGGAGTGACAGTCATGCGCACGGTGAAGGAAGTGGACGCCGGGGACATCCTCCTGCAACGCAGGATAAAGATAGGCGAGAAAGAGACGGCAGGGGAACTCTTCGACAGGCTTGCCTCTCTCGGCGGCGATGCGCTCGTCGAGGCGGTGGGGCTCATCGAGAGCGGAAAGGCGGTCTACACCCCGCAGGACGCGTCCAAAGCCACGCACTGCGGCATGATAAGAAAGGAAGACGGCAGGATGGACTTTGCCCGTACGGCGGCGGAATTGGACCGATTCGTGCGCGGTATGACTCCGTGGCCGTCCGCGTGGACGGTGATAGACGGCAAGCGCGTCAAGGTGCTGGACACCGAGCCCTCCGCTGCGAGCGGGGAGACGGGCAGAGTGCTCCGTGCCTCGGCAAAGGAAGGGCTGGTCGTCGGATGTGCGGACGGGGGCGTCAGGCTCACCCGCATTCAGCCGGAGGGCAGACCCGCCATGTCCGACACCGCGTGGCTTGCGGGACACGGCATAGAGATCGGGATGGTGCTTGAATGAAGGAACACGTCATCGAGGCTTGCAAGCTGCTTGCGGGGATCTACCGCGACCGCACCTACGCCGACAGAGTGTTCGACGGCGGAGAGGCGAGCGCGCTCTCCGAACGGCTGGTTTTCGGAGTGTTGGAGCGCGACGTCGAGATATCTTACATCCTCGCGCAGCTGGTGGAGAAAAAACCGCGCAAACCCGTGGAGATATTGCTCAAAGTCGGGGTTTACGCGCTGCTTTACATCGACAATATCCCCGATTACGCGATAGTCAGCGAATGCGTCGAGGCGGCAAAGAGCACGGGGAAGGGCGGCGCCGCAGGGTTTGTAAATGCCGTTTTGAAAGCGGTGTCGGCGAGGCGCTACCGTATGCCCGCGCCCTCCGATCCGGAGTATGACGAAGTGCATTTTTCCAAGCCGCGCTGGTTCGTGGACAGGATGAAGGCGGAGTACGGCGATGCCCGCACCCGCGCCATCCTCGAAGAGCCGGAGTCGGACTTCGTACACATCCGCGTCAACAGGCGTTTGAGCTCGGACGACGCGGTGAAAAAACTTTTTGATGCCCGCGCTCACGAGTACGCACCCAGCGCCGTGGGCGGTTTTCTGGTGAGAGTGACGCCTCTCGTCAAGTCGCTGTTCGCGGAGGGGATAGTCACTTATCAGTCCTCATCTTCCGTACTTGCGGTGGACGCGCTCGCGCCCGGAGGAAAGTGCGAGGTGCTGGACCTTTGTTCCGCACCCGGCGGCAAAGCGGTGTATGCCTCGGAGCTCGCTCCCGCCTCTTCCGTCACCGCGTGCGACATCCATCCCCACAGGATAGAGCTGGTGAAGAAGTACGCCGCCCGCATGAAGGCGGACAACGTGCATCCCGTGCTCTCGGATGCGACGGTGTTCGAGCCGCGCTTCGAGGGCAGATTCGATTTTGTAATGGCAGACGTGCCGTGCAGCTGTTTCGGCACATTCCGCAAACATCCCGACGTATTTTTGCAGCGCGGAGAGGATGAGATAAAGAAACTCGCCGCGGTGCAGAGGCGTATCGCGGACAACGCCGTGCGCTACCTGAAAGACGGCGGCGTGCTGGTCTATTCCACCTGCACAATCTTTGCCGAAGAGAACGAGAAAAACGCGGGGTATATCGCAAGTCTCGGGCTCACGCCCGAAAAGCTGCCCGTCCCGTTCGACAACGACGGCACTTTGCGCCTGCTCCCGAGGGGAGAGTGGGACGGTTTCTTCATCGCGAGGTTCCGCAAATGAAAGGGGATGTGACGGCGTCAGGAGTGCGGGAAAAGGCGAAGAGCCCCCTTCTCGGTCTCGGCGAAAGAGAGATCGCTTCTCTTATCCCGTCCGCGCCGTCGTACACCGCGAGGCAGATCCGCGCATTCTGTTTTGCGGGCAGGGACATCGACGGGATGACTTCGCTTTCAAAGGCGCTCCGCGCCTCCCTCAAAGAGGACTATGTCGCAAACCCCGTTTCGGTGATGCGCGTCTACGCCTCTCGCGACGGCAGCAAGAAATATCTCTTCTCCCTGCCTGACGGCAATCTCATCGAGGGAGTCTTCATGCCCCACGACTACGGCAACACCCTCTGCGTGTCCACGCAGATAGGGTGCAGGATGCACTGCGCGTTCTGCGCTTCGGGTGCGGACGGGCTGGTGCGCGACCTGCATTTTTCCGAGATACTCGGGCAAGTGGTCGCGGTGAACGCGGCGGAGGGCGGCAGCGTGAAGGAGCGCGCCGTCACCAACATCGTGCTGATGGGCAGCGGAGAGCCCCTTGACAACTACGACAACGTGATGCGTTTTCTGGACGAAGTCACGGCAGCGGACGGGCTCAATGTCTCGGAGCGCAACATCTCGCTGTCCACATCCGGGCTTGCGGACAAAATGAAACGCTTTGCCGACAGCGGCAGAAAGGTGACACTCTCGGTCAGTCTGCATTCCCCCTTCGACGAGGAACGCAGCAAGCTGATGCCCGTCAACCGCAGATATAACATAGCCGCGGTCACGGATGCCGCGCGCTACTATTTCAAGCGCACGGGAAGGCGGGTCATCTTCGAGTACACCCTGATCGCGGGAGTCAACGATTCCGACGCCTGCGCCGAGAAGCTGAAGGAGCTGACAAAGGGCTTTCCCGCCCACATCAATCTCATACGCCTGAATCCCGCGGGCACTTCGCTCAAACGTCCGACGGCGGATGCGGCGAAAGAGTTTATGCTGAAACTAAACGCCATGGGAGTGTCGGCGACGGTGCGCCACAGCTTCGGAGAGGACATCGAAGGCGCGTGCGGACAGCTGCGCAGACGAGTGAGCGCGGAACTCGCGGCAGAGGACAAAGAGTCTGCGAGAGGTCGCACCGAGGACAGAAAAGGGAGCAAATTCACGACGGCATGAAGACGATTTCCGGAAGAGTGATAAAGGCTGTCGCCTCCAAGTTTTGGGTGGACACCGATGATGGCGTCCGCGTGTGTTTCGCGCGCAAAAAACTGAAGGCGGACGGCGCCATTTACGTCGGCGACAGAGCGGAGATAGTCCGCGACCGCGACGCATGTGTCATCGAAAAGGTGCTCCCTCGCGCGAACGCTCTCGTGCGCCCTTACGTCGCCAACGTGGACGTCTGCCTCGTTGTGGTGGCTCCCGAGCCCGAGCCCGACCTGCTGCTTGCGGACAAGGTCATCGTCAACTGTCTTGCGGAGGGCATACGTCCCGTGTTGGTCTGGAACAAATCCGACCTTGAAAAAGGGGATCTTGCGGAGTATAATGGTGTGTGCGAGACGCTGGAGTGCAGTGCGGAGACGGGAGAGGGCATAGATGCGCTCGCCTCATCCATCCGAGGACAGACGGCGTGCTTCGCGGGGCAGTCCGCGGTGGGCAAGAGCTCCATCATCAACGCGCTGCTCGATTCTCCCGCCCTCGAGGTGGGGGAGCTTGCGAAGAAGATAAAGCGGGGACGTCACACCACCCGCCGCGCCGAGATAATCCCTCTGGGCGAAGGGACTTATCTCGTAGACACCTGCGGCTTTTCCATGCTGGACGCCGTGGACGTGCCGCCGGAGGAGCTTCGGCTTTACTTCGACGACTTCGAGAAGTTCCGTCCGGAGTGTCGCTTCAACACCTGCCTGCATCTGGACGAGCCCGACTGCGCCGTAAAAGCGCACCTCGGCTGCGGTGTGGGCAGAGGAAGATACGAAAGATATAAGCTCATCTACGCGGAGCTTGATGATAGGAGGAAAAACAAATATGATTAAAGTTGCACCGTCCATTCTCTCGGCGGATTTCGGCAAAATGGCAGAAGCGGTCGAAAAGGTCAAACTTTGGGGCGCCGACTGGGTGCACTGCGACGTCATGGACGGCGTCTATGTGCCCAACATCACCTTCGGTATGCCCATGGTCAAGGCCCTTCGCGGATACACCGATCTCCCCCTCGACGTGCACCTCATGATCACCCGTCCCGAAAAGTACGTGGGGCAGTTCTGTGACGCGGGCGCCGACCTCGTCACCTTCCACCCCGAGGCGTCCGAGGATGTGGAGGGCGCGCTCGAAACGATAAAGTCCAAGGGCGTGAAGTGCGGGTTGGTGGTCAACGCCGATCAACCCTTTTCCATCGTGGAGCCTTATCTTGACAAGATAGACCTTCTGCTCATCATGACGGTGCAGGCGGGCTTCGGCGGACAATCTTTCAAGGAGGACTGCCTTGACAAGGTGCGCGCGGGCGAGGCGCTGCGCGTGAAGAACGGATGGAGCTATGACATCGAGATAGACGGCGGAGTGTCTCCCGCGAATATACAAAAGTGCAAGGACGCGGGTGCGACCGTGGTCGTCGCGGGAAGCTCCGTGTTCAAGGCGGCAGATCCCACCGCCGCGGTGAAAGCCATGCAGATCTAGTTCAACAACGGACAACGGACGTGAGAAAACGCCGCGCTCGGTCGCGGCGTTTTTTGTCACCGTAAAGGGGGCTTCGGCATACTATGTGGTAGAGGAGAGCGCCATGAAGATCGTCTGCATAAACCCGCCCAAATTCGTAAAACGCTTTTTGAGACTTTTCGGAAGGAACAGAAAAAAGCCCGCCGTTTCCGACGGGCGTAGTGTCGATTGACTGAAACTTACGCTCTGTCTATCTTACCCGAACGCAGGCAACGAGTGCACACATACACTTCTTCGGTCCCGCCCGTCGTGGTCTTGACTTTGACTTTCTGAACGTTCGGAGCCCAACTGCGTCTGGTCTTTCTGTGCGAGTGGCTGACCTGATTGCCGCTCATTCTGCCTTTACCGCAAACGCTGCAAACTCTGGACATACTACACCTCCTACACGTGGATAACGCGACTATCTTAACAAATATCAGAGCCTTTTGCAACCGATTGAGCCCAAAATAATTCATTTAGTTGCAAAAAATGTTTACTTATAGTAAAATCCACTAAAAAGGTGTTGTATGTCACTTACCACGACCAACAAATACGGCAAGATCTCCATCTCGGACGAGGCTGTCGCGGCTGTCGCAAGTCAGGTGGCGTCGGAGTGTTACGGCGTCGTCGAGATGGTTTCCCGCCGATTCAGCGACAACTTCGCCACCCTGTGGGGCAAGCATAAGCTCGGCAAGGGTGTGAAGGTCGCCACCGTCGACAACCTCGTCTATGTCGAGGTTTTTGTCATTTTGAAAGTGGGCGTGAACATAGAAACAGTGAGAAAGGCGGTTGCCGACACGGTGAAGTTCGCTCTCGAGCTCTTCACGGGTATGCGTGTGAAAAAGGTCCACGTCAACGTGGTCGGCATCAGGGTCTGACAGGGACGATAAAATGAATGTCATAGACGGCTACACATACAAAAATATGCTCGCGGGCGGAGCCAAAGCGCTTGAGATCAACCGCCCGGTCATCGACGAGCTCAACGTTTTCCCCGTGCCCGACGGCGATACGGGCACCAATATGTCGCTCACCATGGCTGCCGCCATGCGTGAGATCGCTCCCGTGGACGCGGGCGACATCGGCGAGCTCGCTCTCGCATTCTCCAAAGGTGCACTCAAAGGCGCGCGCGGCAACAGCGGCGTCATACTTTCGCAGATAGTGAAAGGCTTTGCGGTGGCGCTCGATGCCAAGGAGTCCGTCGACCGCAAGACCTTTGCCGCGGCATTGAAATGCGGCACCGAGATCGCTTACGGCGCAGTCACCAAGCCCAAGGAAGGCACCATCCTCACCGTGGTGAGAGTCATGGCGGAGACCGCGGCTTCTCTTGCGAAAAAGCGCGGGATGGAGTTCGAAGACTTCCTTGCCGAGGTCATAAAGGCGGGTGAAGCCATCCTTCAGAAGACTCCCGAGATGCTCCCCGTGCTTGCAAAAGCGGGCGTCGTGGACGCGGGCGGACGCGGGCTTGTCACCGTCATGCAGGGCATGTATGCCGCGCTGACGGGAGGCGAGATCCCCGTCATCGACCCGGCAAAGACCGCTCCCGCGGAGCAGCCTGCGGGCGGTTCGAAGGAGTTCGTGTCGCTGGATAACGACTACGAGAACATCACCTTCCAATACTGCACGGAGTTCTTCATCACGCATCTTAAGACCGCTGTCACCGAGTCCGACATCGACAAGTACCGCGATTATCTGATGACCATCGGCGACTGCGTCCTTGTCATCGGCGACTTGGACCTTGTCAAGACCCACGTCCACACCAACGATCCCGACCGCGCCCTCAAAGCCGCGCTCAAACTCGGCGAGCTGGACAGCATAAAGATCGAGAATATGATGGAACAGCACCGCAAGATCGTGGGCGAACGCGAAGGAGCTGCCGAAAAGCAGAAGAAGGAGCTCAAGCCCTATGCCATGGTCGCGGTGTGCGCGGGAGACGGCATGAGAGCGATATTCAAAGACCTCGCCGTGGACGTCACCATAGAGGGCGGTCAGACGATGAACCCCAGCGTTTACGACATTTTGGGCGCCATCAACAGCACAAAAGCAAAGGACGTCTTCGTGCTGCCAAACAACTCCAACATCATACTCGCGGCGCAGCAGGCAAAGGAGCTTGCCGACGTCAACGTGCACGTCATACCCACCACCTGCATGCCCGAAGGCATCGCTGCCGCCATAGTGTTCTCGCCGGAAATGTCGCCGGAAGAGAACTATTCCGCAATGTCAGCGTCCTTCACGGAGCTGAAGACCGCAGAGGTCACCCATGCAGTGCGTTCCACCAGAATGAACGGTTTCTCGGTGAAAGAGGGTGACGTCATCGGCATCGCGGACAAGAAGATCGTGGCAAAGAGCGCGTCCGTGAGCGAGACCACGCTCGAGACCGCGGCAAAGATCGCAGGAGATGCGGAGATGCTCACGCTCTATTACGGCGCCGATGTCGAGGCCTCCGACGCCGAAAGGATGGCGGCGAAGCTGGAAGAGCGCTATCCCGACCTCGAGATCGCGGCGTACTACGGCGGACAGCCGCATTACTACTACATCATCTCTGCGGAATGATCGCGCTCTCGGATGTCAAAGGCGTGGGAGCCGCGACGCTCCGCAAACTTGAAGAGCTGGGCGTGACCACCCCCGCACAGCTCGTCCTCTTTCTCCCTTCCAAATATGTAGACCTACATTCGCCCGTACGCGCGGAAGACGCCGAGTGCGGGCAATTTAATATCTTCGAGGGCATAGTCGTCGGCAAGACGACGCCGGGGAAGCGCGGCACAAGGAGTTTCACCGTCCGTCTTTTAGACTGCAGGGACGCAAAGGGCGGAGGATTCAAGGTCACATTCTTCAATCAGCCTTACTATCACTCTTCCTTCAAGGAAGGGGAGCGCTACCTCTTCCTCGGCAAGACGCAGGAAGGAGAGGCGGCGCTTGTCAATCCCGTGTTCGAGCCTGCGGACAAGGTGCGCAACTTGGACGGCGTGTTCACCGTCTATCCTCTGCGCGGAGCTGTCGGACAAAGCACCTTC
The DNA here is from genome assembly GCA_944372795.1 of uncultured Clostridia bacterium. GTDB lineage: Bacteria > Bacillota > Clostridia > Christensenellales > CAG-917 > Limadaptatus. The sequence continues at coordinate 14,307 of CALWAF010000027.1, forward strand.
AAAAAGCTGGTGCGGGAGACCCTCTCCGCCCTCAAAGCGGACGGCAGCTTGCCCTGTGAAGTGTGTGAGGCTCTCGAGCTCGCGCATTTCCCTCATCGCGTGGAAGACGCGGAAAAGGGCATATCCCGGCTTGCGGCATACGACACCATGACCGCCGTCGCCATCTACAAGCGCATTGCGGGCAGGGGAGATAAACGTAGAAAAGTATTCTACAATTTTCCGAAAGATATAATACTTCGCTTTGTTTCTTCACTCACGTTGACGCCGACGCCCTCTCAAATGCGCACTTTTGAGGAGATATATGCCGATCTTTCCTCGAACACCGCGATGTCGCGCATAGTCAGCGGCGATGTGGGCTCGGGCAAGACGCTCACGGCATTTTTCGCCGCCGTTTGCGCGGCATCGGGCGACAGTCAGTGCGCCGTGATGGCGCCGACGGAGATCCTCGCCGCTCAACACGCTTCTAAATTCGCGCCTCTTGCGGACAAACTAGGCATAGATTATGCGCTGCTTACGGCGTCCACTCCGAGATCCCAGGCGCAAAGCACGCTTGCGGGCATCGCGAGCGGCAGGATAAAGGTGGTTTTCGGCACACAGTCTCTTCTTTCGGAAAGGGTGAAATTTTCCTCCCTTTCGCTTGCCGTCATCGACGAACAGCACAAATTCGGCGTAAACGAGAGGGCGGAACTGCAAAACAAGGGGGCGGAGGATGTGCTCACCCTCACCGCGACGCCCATACCGCGCTCGCTTGCGCTCACTTTTTATGACGATATCGCAGTTTCCCGCGTGGAGAAACGGGCGGACGCGTTGTCGCACATATCCACCAAGGTGGTTTCCTCTGCAAAACTTGCGGATATGCTGGGATTCATCGCTTCCGAGTGCAAGGCGGGCAAGCAGGCTTTCATCGTCTGTCCGTGCATCCGCGACAGCGAAGGCTTCGAGACCCTTTCGGTGAACGGCTTCGAGAAGGAGTACGGCGGGATATTCGCCGATGTGCCTCACGCGACTTTGCACGGCAGGCTGTCGGGAGAGGAAAAAGAGCGGATCATGTCCGAGTTTTCGGCGGGAAAACTCTCCCTTTTGGTGGCGACTTCCGTCGTCGAGGTGGGAGTGGACACCAAGGCAAGCATAATGTGTGTGTTGGCAGCCGACCGTTTCGGGCTCGCGTCATTGCATCAACTGCGCGGCAGGGTCGGGCGTGACGGCAGCGAAGCCTACTGTTTCCTGCACGCATCTAGCACGGGAGAGCGTGCGCTCGCGCGTCTGAAAGCCGTTGTGGAGTGCGCTAGCGGCGAGGAAGTCGCAGAGCGCGACTTCGAGATGAGGGGAGCGGGCGACATCCTCGGCACCGTGCAGAGCGGATCTACACTCACTCCCGCTCTGGGGCTGCCTCTTACCCCCGCCGTTCTCCACTCCGCAAGAGAGGAGGGAGAGGAAGAGCGGGCGCGCATCACGGCTTGTTTCGAGGGTGTGTTCGCACCCGAGATATACCGCGAGTTTGCTGAAAAAGTGGTCAGGGTGACGCTGGACAGCTGACGACGCTTTTTTCGTCGCTGTTTTGTGTATCCCTATTTGTCACCGAGGCCGTCTTTGAGCCGCGTTTTCGAGTTCTCGGTGCGAGTCTGTAGAGCGGGATATTTTTGCGTTCTTTCGCGGGTTTTGGAAGGGATCTTTTGCCGACGAACGGTTCGCGGATGGGGTCGGAAACCGCAAAATGCCGTTAGGCTTGACAAACAATCTACGTTTTTGTATAATATAACATCGCTGGCGCAGTATTCTAGTCAGTTTTCGCCGACCCGAAGGCGGGGGTAAAATATCGCCAAAGGGCATATCGATGAAGTTTCTGGTGATGGCTTTGGTTGCCCAAACCGGGGCTGTTGCTGGGAGTTAAGACTTTCGGGCGCTTCGCAACGGCATGCGAACCTCGACCCGACTGTCGCGGAGACCCGTATCGGTGGGCGCTGCGCCTACTGACCGGGGTTAAACCTGCTATGCGGTGCGCAAGTGCTGTGTGCAGTGTAGCCTGCTTTGAGTGGACATGCAGGGACTGGGGAACCACGCTCCGACGCGTCGGCCGACGCGAAAGGGCGATCGCCCCTCGAAATGGTGTCTGCAAAAAAAGATAAGGGCGGACGAAAATTGTCAAGGAAATCTTCTAGACTGTTCTCACGAAGCAGCTTGGGGATTATAGTGTGCTCTAAGTGGCGATTCGGTTGTGCAGTGGGAAACCCTGCATCTTGCGGAGTCATGGGAAACCCCTCGTTCGGCGACGACGAGTTTCCGCAGGGGGAAAGCCTACCGAACCTGATGGCGCAAGGTTTACTCAGGCTGTTGCCAGCGATCGAGATCAAGCGGCATTTTGCCGTGTATATATGCGCCCGTTCATGCGGGCGCATTCCCGAGAGGGAAGGAGTCGGTTTTGGAAGACAAAGTTTCACCCGCACCCGAAGACGCCGAGAACGTGACCGAAGGGGAAGCTCTCCCGCAGGTCACCGAAGAGAACGGCGCCGCAGAGGTCGCGCAGACGGACGGCGCGCCTCTCCCCGAAGATGCGGCACAGGGCAAAAAACAACCCAAAAAGTATAAGAAGAAACGCAATCTCTGGGCGATCAAGATCACGATCGTCACTCTTTTTCTGTCCGCATTCATCAGCTATCTGACGGAGATCACGTCATCGGCGGGCAACATCGCGGTCACCGTCATTTTGTTGCTGTTCATCGTGCTTGCCGGCATCATAGCCGACGGCATAGGCGTCGCCGTGACTTCGTGTGACATCACGCCCATCGTGTCGATGGCGTCCAAGAAGGAGTACGGCGCCAAGACCGCCATGTGGCTGGTGAAGAACAACGAGAAAGTGTCCAACGTCTGCAACGACGTCATAGGCGACATCATCAGCATCATATCCGGTTCCTGCGGCACGGTCATCGTCATAGCCATCACCGTCAACCTCGACGAGAGCTGGCAGCAATGGCTGTCCATCGCGGTCTCCGCCGTCATATCCGCCGTCATGGTCGGCGGCAAAGCCTTCCTCAAAAACATAGCGATCTCCAATTCCAAGGAATTCGTCATGTTCGTGGCGAAGATCATCGCAGTCTTCCATCCCGAGGAGCGCAGGCGCAGGAAGCATCAGGCGGAAAAGAAGAAAAAGTACGAGAGCCTTGCCGCATCGGATGACGGAGCCGACTCCGATGCAAATAGCGCCAAGGGCACAAAAGGCGGCAAGAGCGCAAAGAGCGGCGGGAAAAAGGAAAAGAAGCCTCTGACCGCAGCGGAAGCCGCGGCAAGAGCACACGCCGCGGACGCCTCGTCCGATCCTCCCCACGGCGATGAGACTTGACCTTTTCACTCTCAAAAAATTCGGTTTGCGCTCGCGCACCTATGCCGAAAATCTCATCCTGCGCGGATGTGTCCGCGTAAACGGAAGGACGGTGAAAAAGCCGTCCTTTGACGTAGGCGAAGAGGATTGTGTGGAGCTTGCACGGGACGAAGGATTCGCGTCGCAGGGAGCGTATAAACTTGCGGAGGCGAAGCGGGTCTTCGGCTTCTCGGCAGAGGGGCTCGATTGCGCGGATATAGGCTGTTCCAACGGCGGATTCACCGACGTGCTCCTGCGCGACGGCGCGGCGAGCGTGCTGGCGGTGGACGTGGGGGAGTGCGCACTTCCGCGGCATATCGCGGAGGACGAGAGAGTGACCTTTCTTCGCGCAAACGCCCGCGAGCTGCCGCCAAGCTCCGACCGCGATTTTCTCACCGCCGATTTGAGCTTCATCTCCTTAAAACTCGTGCTTCCCGTCTTTTACGGGATGCTGCGTGAGGGCGGACATGCCGTTGTGCTTATAAAACCGCAGTTCGAGGCGGGAAAGGGCGCGCTTTCAAAGAAGGGCATCGTCCTTTCCGAGCGCGACAGACGGCGCGCGGTGGAGGAAGTGCGCGCGTTTGCGGAGACGTGCGGCTTCGAGGTGAAGGGCATAGCGCCGTCCCCCGTCGTCTACGAGGACAAAAACAGGGAATATCTGATGTATCTCAAAAAATGATGGCGCATTTTATTCATTTATAAATATTCGCCGAATATTCAAAAACCGCCCGATTTTTGCATAAAATCCGTTTCAGCGCTTATAAAAATCGGGATAATTCAAAAAATATGGTTATTTTATACTTTTATGCTTGAAATCGCGCGCGAGGCAATGTATAATCACAAAAGATCGGACCATGAAAATCGCAGTCTTTACAAAATCGTCTTTGACGGATCATCCCGTGCGTGCAGCATTGCTGGAAGCTCTCTCTAAAGAGGGCGTTTTCGACTTTCTGTTCATAGGGTCGGGGGATGCGGTCCCCGCAGGCTGTGAGCGCGTGCTCGCCTTCGGCGGCGACGGCACCATGCTCGATGCCGCAGTGCGCTGCGCCCGTGCCGATGTGCCTCTTTTGGGAGTCAACCTCGGCAACCTCGGTTTTCTTACTCAATTCGATGCGGGAGTGACTGCGGGGGAGCTTTCCTCGGCGCTCCGCAGCGGAGAGACGGTGAGAAGGATGCTCATCTCCTGCAAGACGGACGGAGCGGAGTTTTTCGCCCTCAATGACATCGTGGTGAAGAGCGCGTCCACCCGTCCCGTGAGCACGGAGCTCTATGTGGACGGACGTTTTGCGGACGCCTATCGCAGCGACGGTGTCATAGTCGCGACACCTACGGGCTCCACGGCGTATTCGCTGTCGGCGGGAGGGCCCGTGCTTGCGCCCGAGCTCTCGGCGCTTGTCGTCAACGCCGTATGCCCGCACACCCTTCACGCGAGACCCCTCGTCGTAGGGGCGGACTCGAAGGTGGAGATCAAGGTGATCGGAGGGGGAGAAGCACAGCTGGTCGTGGATGGTACGGCTGCCGCGGATCTTGCGGCTGACGAGTCCGTAAGCGTGCAAAGAGCTTCCGTTTCCGCACCGTTCATAAAGGCGGGAAGGGTGAATTTCTACGAAAGACTGCTTGACAAAATGAACAGATGGGGTTCGGCTATGTCCGCGGAGGTGAACGTATGATCGGCAAAGAGGCGCGTCAGCGCAGGATCTTGGAGATAATTTCCAGACACGACGTCGACACGCAGGAGGAGCTGGCTGCATGGCTCTCCGAGGACGGGTTCGCGGTGACGCAAGCCACCGTTTCCCGCGATATACGCGACCTCGGGCTGGTCAAGACCCTTGCCCCCGGCGGGAAGAAGTACCGCTATCAGGCGCAGCAGCCCAAGGACACCAAGTCCGAGAGGTTCATAAGCGTCTTCCGCAACACCGTGCTCTCCATCCGCGCGGCGGAGAACCTCGTCGTCATCAAGACGGAAACGGGTTCGGCGAACGCCGCCGCAGAGACGGTGGACAGACTCGCGCTCGACAGCATTCTGGGCGTCATCGCGGGGGACAACACCATCTTTGTCGCGGTTGACAGCGCCGAACACGCGGATGCCGTGGCGGATAGGCTGGAGGAGATCCTTCGTCCATGATCAGGTCCGTTGCGGTGCAGAACATCGCGCTCATCGACAGGCTCGAGTTCGAGCTGGGCGCAAATCTCAACATTTTGAGCGGCGAGACGGGGGCTGGCAAATCCCTCATCATCGACGCTTTGAATTTTGTGCTGGGGGAGAGGGCGGACAAGTCCCTCATCCGTTTCGGCACCGATTTCGCGACGGTGGAAGCCGTCTTCGAAGACTATCTCACTCCGCAGGTCTCGGCATATCTCGACGACGTCGGCATAGACGCCGAGGACGTCCTCGTCATACGCAGGAAGATGAGCGCGGACGGCAAGAACGAGTGCCGCATAAACGGCAGAGTGACCACGCTTTCGGTGCTCAAAGGGCTCACGGAGCTGCTTGTTGACATCCACGGACAGCACGAGCACCAGTCTCTCGTCAAACCCGCGAACCACGAAGGGATGCTGGACGGCATAGGCGGAGCAGAGCTTGCGGCGTGCAGGGAAAAGGTGGCGGCGAGCCATTCCGAATACCGCGCGCTCAAAGCCGAGTACGCCCGCTTCGGAGACGAGAGCGAGCGTGCGCGCAGGTTGGACGTGCTGCGTTTCCAGCTGGACGAGATCGAGCGTGCGGACATCGCGGAGGGCGAGGAAGAGGAACTTCTCGAAAAGCGCAAACGCATCCGCAACACCGAAAAGATACTTTCCGCGCTGTCTTCGGCGCGCAGTATGCTGGAAGGATATGACGGAGCGTCCGTGGGCGGGAACATCAAAGCCGCGGCGGCGTCCCTTGCCACCATTGCGGCGTACGACGGCGGCATAGACCCCATTTGCGAGCGGTTGGACGCGGCAAAGACGGAGATCGAGGACATCACCGAGACTCTCGGCGATATGATGAGGGACATCGACTTCGACGCGCGCGGCGCCGACAGCCTCGAAGAGAGGCTGGAGCTTGTGCGCAACGTGCAGCGTAAGTACGGCGGAAGCTACGCCGCCGTGCGCGAATTTTACGAAAGAGCGTCCGCAGAGGCAGAGATGCTGGACAATGCCTCCGAGAGGACGGAAGAGCTGGCAAAAGAGATCGCGCGGACGGGAGAGAGGCTTTCCCGAGAGGCGGAAGAGCTGGGTGCGCTGCGCGCCGCGGCAGCCGAGAGCTTCGAGAGGGATATGACCAAGGAGCTTGCCGACCTCGGGATGAGCGGCACCACCTTCAAGGTGAAGATAGACAGCGACTATTCGCCCGACGCCGTGGGCGAAACGGGAGGGGACAGAGTGGAATTCCTCATCTCTCCCAACGTCGGCGAACCGCTGAAGCCCCTTGCGAAGATCATCTCCGGCGGCGAGATGTCCCGCTTCATGCTCGCGCTGAAAAACATTGTCGCGGGCATCGACCGCATAGGCACCATGGTCTTTGACGAGATAGACACGGGCATTTCCGGCCATATTTCAGCGGTGGTCGCGGAGAAGATGTGCAACATTTCCCGCGCAAGACAGGTCATTGCCATCACGCACATGCCCTCGCTTGCCGCCATGGCGGACAGTCACTTCCTCATCGAGAAGTCGGTGGAGGCGGGCAAGACGCTCACGCATCTCACCCTGCTTTCCGACGACACAGACGAGGTCGCGCGCCTCATCGGAGCCAGCGACTATTCCGCCCATGCCGTCCCGCACGCCCGCGAGATGAAGAGGTGGGCGGAGGAGTACAAAGCCTCTCTGAAAGCGAAAAACTGACCGCAAGAGCGAAAGAGTTCCCGATTCCCTGCCGTATGCCGGAGCGGAATAATACGAACCTGCCTCAGAGCAATTCTTTTCGGCGCTTTTGCACAGCCGAAACTTGCGG
>CALWAF010000028.1 GCA_944372795.1 uncultured Clostridia bacterium
AGTCCCGCATTTTAGGAGGAGCGAACTCTATTCCGAGTGGGGGAGGAGTCCCGAAGGGGAGGAGGGGGAACAATACTTCCTTGTCAGGGATGTGCGCCCCGTTCTCATCTTTGAGCCCGCCCTACCCTCCGAGCGAGTGTCAAACGTCCCCGAGTTACAAAGGGCGTAGCAATTAAGGCGCGGAGCAGTGGACTGCTCCGCGCGTGTTTTAATTTTAACTTGCCGCCGTTGTCAAGGGCGCGAAAAATTTTGCGGGCGTCGCCTCGCAAATTTTTTCGGCGCAATTCCTTGACAAAAGAAATGCGAGATACAATACTCCCATGGCGGGTGACTACTCGCGCACTTGTTTCAAATTATTCGACATGTGTCTAAAATTTAAAGGGGGGGGGGTATTGACATTTAAAGCAAGTGCGTTATAATATGGTTAAGAGTTCGGCCCGCGTGCGGGCAGAGGAAGCCTTCGGGTGGATGCGCAGTCTGCGCCATTGGGAGGTGAAGAGATGAAGAAGTTATTTGCCGCAGTTCTCGTCGTGGCGCTGTTTGCGGCTCTCTGCTGCACGCTTTCCGCGTGCAACGAAGGGGAGTCGGGACGCGACGTGGAGCTGCTTTTGTTTGACCCTTACGATTATTCGGTGCTGGAGAGCGGGGACGTGGTGCAGGTGCCCGCAAGCGGCACAGCCCTCGGGGTCGCCATACGCGACGCCGAGACGGGCAGGCACTTGGTGACCTCGGATATCCCGCAATTCAACGATCTAGACGTGGTCGTGGGGGAGGAGGGGAGCGAGGTCTCGTCCGATGTGCCCGAGATCGCTCCCATCGACTGTCTTTCGGTCAAGGTGGAGAGGTTCAAGTCCTCGTCGTCGGGCTGGGAATACTACAATGTGACTCAAACCTCGGGAAACGGCGATGATGGTGCGGACGAGATCATGCCCATCGAGAGCTGGCCCGTGGAGGAAGGCATCTACAAGTTCACTTTCACCTTCGACTGCTATCGCAACGGCGAGAGCCCGTATGACGATGCGGACCGCAAGTGGGCGCTCAAAAGGGTGAGTTACGTGCTGCGTCTTGCCGAGGACAAGGCGAACGGCGCAGAGCTCCCCATCACCTATGATGACAGTCGGGATGCAAAAGAGGTCTACGCCATGGTCGGCGAGACGGTCCCGCTCGTCTTCACTCCGGAGTATACAAGCGACTACACGTTTACGGCGAGCGGTGCCTATGTCGAGTTCATCTGCGAAGGCGGAGAAACGTCGAACACGATGAACACCGCCACACTCAAGGTGCGCGGGGAGGCGGGAGTGCCGCTGCACTTCGAATGCAAGAATCTTTTGGGCGATCATGCCGTCTTCTCCGTCATGACCGACATCACGCCCACCGTGCTCAATGCGGGCGATGAGCTGACCTTCACGATCGGTGAAAGCCGCAATGAGGTGGTGGAATTGTCGATGGAGAAGTATACGATGCTCAATTGGTACGTGACGGGCGGGGATGTTTCCGCACACGCCTATCACGACAACATGTACCCCGACGACTACGGGGCAAGCGGCACCGATCCGCACGGTTATATTTACAGTGGCTACAACTCGCGGCGTTTCCTTGCTTTTGACGGTGACCCCGGCACGGAAGTGACTTTGCGGGTGGAAGAACCGCCCGTCATAGAATTCGGCAAAGAGTATACCGTCAGGATGAGTGCCGAAGACGTAGAGGACATCTATGATACGGCGTACTCCGTCATCACGCCGTACAGCAACAATGTGAGGCTGAATGTCGCAGTCGAGACGGGGGCGGTGAATGTAGAGCGCTATTCGCGAGGAATAGGGGGGTCGGTTCACGATCCCTTGAGTATCTCGGTGTGGGATGAAACGTGTTTCGGAGGGAAAGAGCTTTCGCAATATATCTCCTGCATCCCGAATGTGCCGAGCTATTTCGTTTTATCTCCGGGCAGAGTGAGTGATTTCACTTACAGCGTGGATCCGGAAGCTTGGCGGCTGGATTTTGGGAGCAACACCATAAGCGAGACCGCGTCAAGGCTGTATTATTTCTTGTCCGGCGCCACCATGAATTACGTGATGTCGTGGCAGAACATCGACAAAGTCACGCTGTACGACGCGGACGGGAATGAGCTCCCCGCATCCTTCATGGGCGTGTATGGTGAGACCTATTACGTTGTGGTCGAGGGTGCAGAGGAGAACGCGACGCTGGACATCGCCTATGCCGATATGGCGACCTACGACATGACCTCGCCCATCACGGGCGTCATGGGCGACGAGGGTTTTGTGTGCGCGCGTTTCGTTGCTCCGGAGAGTTGCAAATACAATTTCATAGGCAGCGGGATATACAAAGTGGCTTGTGTCGAAAACAACTATGAGCGCGCCGCTTGGGAAGAGTTTGACGCAGGGCAAGAGATCATCTTCAAGCTGTACGGAACGCCGGGAGAGGAATACTCCTTCGAGCTTGAGATCTACTATATTAAGATCAAGATTGCAACTAGGCAGAATGTGTATGAAGCCATGTATAGTTTTGAGATAACGGATGCGGGAGATTACGAGATCTACGCTTACAGTTACGTTCCGGAAAACATCTCCATAACCGTCATCACTCCCGAAGGAGAGGAGATAACCGTCGCCGCTACGGGCGGGACACTGCTGCGCGAATTTGTCCCCGGGACTTACATCGTCAGAGTGGTTGGATCGGGCAGCGCCACGGTTGAGATAAGCCCCGTCGAGACGGTGTAGTGCCTTTGTTTTTCGCGCTTCCGACAATTGTACTAATGACAAAAACGGCGGTTTATCCGTCGTTTTTGTGCGTTTATGATGCGTTTTGGAAGCTATATGCGTCGTTTTATAAAACGGAGGAATCGTCTCGTATGCGCGTTACGGCGTCTCGGAGGTGTCCCCGAGCACGGCGCTCACGGTGTCCGCGGTGAGCCCCGCGCGCTCTATCCCGTCGAGTATGGCGGGGAGGGCTTCCACCGTTTCCGCAGTGGGGTGCATGAGGATGAGGTCGCCCGCCTTTATGCCTTTCAGCGCGCGCTCCGCGATGAGAGCGGAGTCGTGGTCGCGCCAGTCTATCGTATCCCTCGTCCACATCACGACGGTGTAGCCGAGCATCTCGCACACCTCGAACATTTCCTCGCCCATGCTCCCCGAGGGCGGTGCGAAGAGTTTGGGGAGCGCGTGCTCCCTCTCCGCGTCCGCAAGGTCCGTGAGAGTGGCTGCAAGCAGGCGCTCCGTGATGACGATCTCCGAGCGGTTGCGTTCTGCGGAGAGGGCGGCGTGGTCGCGGTGGAGATAGCCGTGATTGCCCAGCTCGAAGCCGCCCGTGGCGAGGCGGACGATGGTGTCGCCGTTCCTCTCCGCCCATTTGCCGCCGACAAAGAATGTGGCGCGGAAGCCGCGCTCCGCAAGCAGCTCCGCGATCTCTTCCACTTGCTCCGTCCCTTCATAGACGTTGAACATCAGCGCGACCCTGCCGCTTTCGGGGTCGCCGGAGTACACCGCGCCTCCCGTGGGCATGGCTGCGGGAGTGTCTGCGGGGTAGAGCGCGAAGAGGGCAGCGGCGAGCACCGTGCCCAGCACTGCGCATATGATCAGATTGGAGGTGACGGCGCGGAATCCGTGTTCTTTCATACTCCAAATTATGTTTGCGCGGACGCGGATATGTGGTATAATAGCGGCATGAACGAAATGATAGTCTTCGACAGCGGATTGAAGCTGGTCGTATCACCGAATCCCGCGGTGCGTTCCGTGTCCGTGGGCGTTTTTGCGGGGGCGGGTTCCGCCGACGAAACGCAGGCGGAAAGCGGCATCTCCCACCTCATCGAGCACATGATGTTCAAGGGCACGGCGAACCGTTCCGCCTTCGACATCGCAAACGACATCGACTCCCTCGGCGCACAGATCAACGCCTACACCTCCAAGAGCTGCACTTGCTACTACACCCTTTCCCGCGACGTGCACGCGGCGGAGTGCATGGACGTTTTGTCCGACATGTATTTCAACGCGTCTTTCGACCCCGCGGAGCTGAAAAAGGAGAGGAAAGTCGTCTTGGAAGAGCTCAACGAGAGCGAGGACACCCCGGATGACCTGTGTCTTGAAAAGCTGGCGTCGGCGGCGTTCAAAGGAAGTCCGTTGGAAAAGCCCATCCTAGGCACCCAAAAGAGCCTGCACGCCCTGACGGCGGAGGATCTGCACGCCTATAAGGATCGTTTCTACGTTTCCTCCGGCACCGTCATCTCCATGGCGGGCAACCTCACCGTGTCCGAAGCGGTGCGGCTTGTGGAGAGATATTTCGAGGACAAATTCGGCGAGGCGAAGGCGAGCCCTCGCAAGCCGCTTCCCCGCGCGCCGATGCAGGGCGCGTTCGCTCATGCGAGAAAGGAGATAGAACAGGCGCACATCGCGTTCGCGTTCCCGGGACCCGCTTACGACAGCGCGGATTCCGTCGCGGCGAGGCTGCTTGCCGCCGTCTTCGGGCTGGAGATGTCGTCGAGACTCTTTCAGGCGGTCAGGGAGAAGCTGGGGCTGTGTTACAGCATAGTCGGCTATCCGACCGCATACGAGAACAACGGCGCGTTCGTCATCTACACGTCGGTGAGTCCCGACAACGCCGAGCCCGCCGTCTGCGCGATAAAGAAGGAGATAGAGCTGCTGCTTAAAGATGGCATCACCGTGCAGGAGCTGAAGAAGGGCAAGGAACAGATCGTCACCGGTATGGTGTTGGGGCAGGAGAGCACGTCCGCCGTCATGCGCGGCATGGGCAGACACGCCGTCGCCACGGGGAAGCTGTATGACATCGACGAGCAGATCGCGATGGCGGAGGCGCTGACCTGCGGAGACGTGCAGGATGTAGCGGCAAGGATATTCGATTTCTCACGCGTGTCGGGCAGCTGCGTCGCGCCCGTCGTGAAGGACGTCACCAAAATGATAAAGGAAGCGTAAAGGAGCACGTTATGGAAGAAAAGGGAAGGACAACGAAAGTGGACAACGAGTTTTTCGAGGGCGCGGATTTCGACGGCATGGACAAGCTGGACATCATCTTCGCCATGCAGGAAAAATTCGACCAAGACGTCATCAAAAACCGCGGGCTTTATGACATCACCCCGGAAGAGTGGATCCAGAAACAGACTCTTGCCATGCTCTCGGAGCTTGCCGAACTCATCGCCGAGGTCAACTTCAAGTGGTGGAAGAACCCGAAGCCCGTGGACACCGACAACGTGAGAGAGGAGCTGGTGGACATCCTCCACTTTTTCGTGGGGATGTGCAACCGCTCCGGCATGGGCAGCGAAGAGCTCTTCGCGCGATACATAAAGAAGAACGAAGAAAATTTCAAGCGTCAATACGGCACGTCAACAAAGGCAGGGTATTCTCTGTTTGACGCAAAACAAGAATAGTCGCGTAAAAATCGCGGGAGTCGCGTCCCGTTTTTGTCCCGCGACTTCCGACAACTGCCGTCCGCGCGGAGGATAAACGAGATTTATCTCGTTTATTTCTTTTTTTGAGGGAAGAGAGAGGGTATATTTTCCGCTTGAATTTGTATATATAGTGTGGTATAATTGTCAAAAATACGAGAAGCGGGAAGGTGCAAATGAACAACACCAGACAGATGAGAGCCAATACGGGCAACAGGATAGCTTTGGGCATCCTTATATTGCTCGTCTCGCTTTTCGTGTTCATCTGCGATTGCGGCGCGTTCGGCGGAGTGGGGGACATGGTGTCTTCCGTCTTTGTCGGGTTCTTCGGACTTGCGGATTTTGCCTACTGCCTCGTCGCCGCGGCGGCGGGTGTGGCGGTCATCTTCAATTTCCGCGTCAAGGCGCGTCCCGCGAAGATAGCGAAGCTCGCGCTGATGTTCTTCTGCGGGGTGTGGGCGCTCCACATTTATTCCTCGTCCGCTCATCTCATCGACCATGACTACGGCGGCTATCTCGTCGCGTGCTACGACGGCATGAACACGGCGGGCGGCATGTTCTTCGGCATAATCTCTTATCCGCTCATGAAGCTCATCACCACCGTCGGCGCCCTCGTCGTGGTGTGTGTGGTGTTCTTCGTGGTGATGCTCTTCGCGCTCATCCCCACCGTCAAAAAGGACGTCACCTACGTCGCGGTCACCGACGCGCAGCGCGCAAAGCCCAAGAAGGGCAGCAGGCTGGACCGCGAGCGCAACCCCGTCATCACCGACTTCAACGCGCCCGACGGAGGCAATTCCCTCTATGTCGTGGACGTGGAAGGCGATCCTCTCTCTTCCCGCTCCAAGAAGGGCAAGGGAGCGGAGGGCTACGACCCGCTCTATCCCAATGCGGGCGCGCGCTTCGAGGATGAGGTGCGCGACGACGGCAGACGCGCGGCTCCCGACAGGTTCTCGTCGCAAAGCCTCGCGCGTGACATCCTCTTCAACCCCAATCCGTCCGAGAACAGTTTCGCCGATTATCGCACCATCACCAATCCCGATGAGGCGTTGAGCAACCCCGGTGCGCCGTACAGCGCGCAGAGAAGGGGAGAGCTCATGCGAAGGCTCGGTGTGGACGGCACAGATTCCATGGCGCGCGATTTCGTGAGGGAGCGTTATTTCGGAGAGACTCCTTCCGAGAAACCCGCCGAGAGCAAGAATGAGAGCAACATCATCGACCCCAACGCAAGGGGCGCGTCCGCTCTCGGTTATTCCTCTTTCGACGCACTGAAAGCGGACAGGACGAAGCAGTTCGGGCAGATGTTAGGCTCCGTTCCTCCCTCGTCCGGCGCGGACAGCGCCGCACCCGCGCAGAGCGGATCGGAGGGCGGGTATACCCCCTCGGCGCAGGGCGCGCAGACCGTGAGGAGAGAGGTGCCGAAGCCCTCGCGTCAAGTGCGTCATCAGCAGCCCGCGCCGCCGCCTAGCGACAACAAGTCCGCAGCCAACATGGCGGGGTTGCACGGCAGCGTGTCCCGTGCCATCACGGGCGAGGACAAGGTGAGCGCACCCGCTCCCCACGACATCCCCGACACCGTGGCGTACGAGCGTGCGGGCAGACCCGAGGGTGACAGAGCAAAGGACTTCGACTCCGCCGTGCAAGCGGCGCAGCGCGCCGTCCGCGACAGAGAGACGGATGCGGCAAGGAACGCAACAAACGCCGCCGCGCAGTCCTCTCCCGCAGAGAGGGGAGTGCCCAGAGCGTTCAGAGGCACCGCGGTCACACCCGAAAAGAACGTCCCCGCGGACGAGACGCGCACGGACAAGGTGTTCGGCGGGGGATATGCACCCGCAGAGAGAGTGGAAGCGCCACGCACGGAACGCACTCCCGAACGCACGCCCGAGCGTCTGACTCCCACTGTCAAGGAGAGCGCGACGAATCTGTTTGCCGAGTCCGCGAGTGCGGGCAGCGCGGAGGCCCGCAGACGCATGGACGAGGCGATCGCCAAGGGCGCGCCCAAGGCGGACAACACGCCCTTCGACGGCAATGACGGACCCGTCATACAGCAGTCTTTCCTTGCCAAGCAGCAGATGGAGAATATAGCCAAAGCGCGTGCGGAGGCGCCGCCTCTCGCGAGCTACGAGCGCATCGCGGAAGAGAGGCGCAAGCGCATATACGCGCCCAAGGAGCCTTCCCGCGAGAAGAGTCTGCAAAGGACGGAGAACATCGCAAAGAAGGTGGCGAAGGAGAGCGGCGAGCGCATGACGCAGGTCAACATCGATCAGGCGATCTCGCAGGCAACTCCGAGGAAGCCTTACGTCGCGCCTCCCCTCGATCTTCTTCTCCCTCCCGAGAAGGAAGTGGATCAGAACGAAGACTACGACAAGAAGAAAGCCGCGATCTGCGAGAAGCTCGCCTTCTTCGGCGTGGGAGCGGAAGTGACGGAGATCAAGGTGGGTCCCACCTTCTCGCTGTACACGCTGCGCGTGGATATGCCGAAGGGCAGGTCGGTGAGCAGCCTTGTCGCCTACGAAAACGACCTCGCCATGCACATGGAGGAAAAAAGCGTACGCGTCATCGCGCCCATCCCCGGCATGAACGCCGTCGGCATCGAGGTGCCCAACAAGCACCGCCGCACCGTGCGCATGAGAGAGCTGCTGGAAGCGCCCGCTTACAATGCCGCGTCCACTCCCACCACCTGCGCTCTCGGCGAGGACCTTTACGGCACGATATACACCTCGGACATCAAGGAATTCCCGCACATCCTCATCGCTGGCACCACGGGCTCGGGCAAGAGCATATTCGTGCACTCCATCATAATGAGCCTGTTGTTCAGGGCGTCTCCCGACGAGGTGCGCTTCATCATGATCGACCCCAAGATGGTGGAATTCACCAAATACGAGGGTCTGCCGCACCTCATGCTCGACGAGATAATCTTCGCCGCCGACAAAGCCATCCGCGCGCTCAATTGGGCGATAAGCGAGATGCAGCGCAGGATAGAGTATTTCGCGTCCCTGCACTTCAGGGACATCGACGAATACAACCGCAACTGTGCGCAGATCGGCGCTGAAAAGATGCCGCGCATAGTCATCATCGTGGACGAGCTCGCCGACCTTATGGCGACGGGCAAGAAGGCGGTGGAAGAGGCGATCAACCGTCTTGCGCGCCTCGCGCGTGCCGCCGGCATACACCTCGTGCTCGCGACGCAGCGTCCTTCGGTGGACGTCGTCAGCGGCACCATAAAGAACAACCTGCCCACTAGGATCGCGCTCACGCTCTCGTCCAGCGCGGACTCCCGCACCGTCATGGATTCGGGCGGCGCCGAGAAACTGCTGGGCAAGGGCGATCTGTTCTATCTCACGCCCAAGTCGCAGCATCCGATACGTATGCAGGGCGCGTTCATCACCGATCAGGAGCTGCAGCGCGTCATCGACTTCGTCAAGGAGCACAACGACGCCTACTTCGACCAAGGCGTCAAGGACGCCATCTTCAAAGAGGAAGAGGAAGCTCCCCAAGAGGCTCCCGCCAAGAAGTCGAAGGGAGGCGGCGACGGGCTGCCCGAAGAGATATTCAAGGCGCTGCGCATGGGGTTGGACGGCTCGCCCATCACCATCTCGGGTATGCAGCGCAAGCTGGGGCTCGGGTTCCCCAAAGCGGCGAAGCTGTTCGACATCATGACGGAGCACGGCTTCATCGCGCCGACGGGCGACGACAAGAAGAACAGGGTCTGCATCTCGGAAGAGGAGATCGACGCCCTCGAGAACGGCGGCGGCGAGGAAAACGAAGAGGAATGATACCCCGAAAGGGGAGAGATTTTCGTCCTTGTGACGTAATGCAAGAGAGGAAATTATGAGGATCGGCATCATACGCATAGGCAGAGAAAAGGACGGCGACGCTTTCGGAAGAGAGCTCGCCGCACTCGTTGACGCGGGCTATTCGGTGGCTGCGGGGACGGGTGAACTCGTGGTCGTGCGCGTCGGAGACGTTTGCGGCGCGGACGCGGGCGAGACGGCGAAGGCGGTGTTTGCCGCCGCCAGAGCGAAACTTGCGGGCAGATCCGTCGTCATTGCCGTGTCCGACGAGCAGGTGAGGGCGAGCCTCGCCTCCGCGTTTGCGGACGACACCGCGGTGCGCGTGACATCGGAAGCATTCGCGAGCGCGGTCATGGGGTTGGAGATAAAAGAAAAGGTGTCGGGACGCGCGACGATGTCCGCGTCGGCATATCATTCTGCGGCATTCGGCGGCACGGGAGTCTCCCGCACCGTAGACGCGGAGGGATACATCCTGAAGATCCTGCGCCTTTGCGCGCCCGGCGAACGCCTCGGCATTGCCCTCGTACAGCGGAAGCTGGGGTTGGGATTCCCGCTTGCGGCAAAGCTGTTCGATATGATGTATGAACGCGGCTACCTAAAGACGCGCTCCGCAAGCGAAGGCGGCGGTGCGACGATATGCCTGACCGAGGCGGAGATAGAAGCACTCGAGAGAGGGGAGCAGCTCGGTGCAGAGACCGCCGCATCCGATGAAGACGCGAGGGCGGCGGAGAGCACGGAGGCGGCAGCCGAAGAGCCTGCCGAGACCCCCGAGGAGAGTGCGGAAGAGCTCGACTCGCAGACGGCGGAGGAGGGCGGGGACGCCCTAGGCGCGGACGCCGCGGACGAAGCGGAGGAAGAAGACGAGCTGCCTTTTGCGGAGGATGACGACGAGAGGGAGGATGAGCCCGAAGACGACGTCGCCCCCGAAGAGGAAGAAGAGGGCGCGGACGAGACCGACTCCGAAAACTGCGGGCAGGAAGAGTCCGACGAAGAGTCGGAAGAGGAATCCGACGACGAGCTCGAAGCAGAGCTCGACGACGAACCCGAAGAGGAACCCGAAGAAGAGTTCGACGAAGAGCCCGAAGAAGACGTCCCCTTTGACAGCGACTATGTCGGACTTTTCTCGATAGACGACCTCGACGATGAGGACGACGAAGAGGAAGACGACGAAGACGAAGAGTACGGGGACGACGAGGACGACGACGAAGAAGACGAGGACGATGAGTCCGAGGAATACGAGTCCGAGGACGACGAGGACGAAGAGGAAGACGAAGAGGAATGAAGATAGGCGTTGTGTCGCTCGGGTGCGACAAGAACAGGGTGGACAGTGAGAAGATGATCGCGCGGCTGGTGGCGGCGGGGCATACCGTCGTATCCTCCGAGGACGACGCGGACGTCATCATCGTCAACACCTGCGCTTTCACCGAGGACGCCAAGAACGAAGCCATAGACGAGATACTTGCCGCGGCAGAGGCGAAAAAGCGCGGCGAGGGCAAGAAACTCATCGTCACGGGATGTCTGCCCGAGAGATATATGGAGAGCCTCGAGGAAGAGCTGCCCGAAGTGGACGCCTTCTTCGGTGTCGCGGACTATGACGAGATCGCGGGAGCGATGGAGAAGATCGAGCGCGGCGACAGGATATTCTGCCGCGGCGGCGGCGACGCCTATTATCCCGACCGCGTGCTCACCACGCCCTATCATTATGCCTACCTGAAAATCGCGGAGGGGTGCAACAATTTCTGCACCTACTGCGCCATCCCGTCCATTCGCGGGAGATACCGTTCCGAGAAGCTTTCCGACCTTCTCGCGGAGGCGAAGAAACTGTCGGACGACGGCGTGAAGGAGCTCATCCTCGTGGCGCAGGACGTCACGCGTTACGGCATAGACTTTGACGGCAAGCCCCACCTCATCGAGCTGGTGCGGGAGCTTGAAAAACTCGATTTCGAGTGGATAAGGCTGCTCTATCTCGAGCCCGAGATGGTGGACGACGAGCTCATAGATTTTGTGAAAAACGAGCCGAAGGTGTGCAAGTATATGGACGTGCCGCTGCAACACGTGGACAGCGGAGTGCTGAAACGCATGAACCGCCACACCGACGAAAAGACCACCCGCGAGCTTGTGAAAAAGATAAAAGCCGCAGGCATCACGATGCGCACCTCGTTCATCTCGGGGTTTCCGGGGGAGAGCGAAGAGGCGCACGCGAAACTTGTCGCATTCATCCGCGAGGCGGAGATAGATTTTGCGGGGGTGTTCGCCTATTCGCGTGAAGAGGGGACTCCCGCCGACAGGATGCGCGGGCACCTTGACGAGGACGTTAAACTCGCACGCGCAGACGAGCTGCGTGCGATCGAGAACGAAGTCATCGAGCGCGGCTGCGAAAGACTTGTAGGAAGCAGGCTGAAAGTGCTTGCCGACGGCATAGATTATGACAGACAGTGTTTCGTCGGACACACCGAACGGCAGACCCCCGACGTGGACAGCGTGGTCTATTTCACCTCCGACGAAGAGGTGCACGCAGGGGAGTTCTACACCATCGAAGTGTGCTCACATGACGGGATCGATCTCATCGGGAGAACAGTATGACACTTGCTACAAAGATCACGCTTGCACGAATTTTCCTCATCATACCGACGGTGGTGTTCTACATAGTCGGAATGATCAAAGAGAGCGTTTATCTGCCGCTTTTGATTGTTTCATGTGTGCTTTTTGCGATTTTGTGCTCCACCGACTTCGTGGACGGGCACATCGCGCGCAAGACGCACACCGTGTCCGCGCTGGGCAAATTCCTCGACCCTCTCGCCGACAAGATCGTCATCGTGGTGATGCTCTTCCTCATCGTCTATTTCCGCGACTTCGAGCTCTTCCCCTATGACGGGCTGGTCATCGCGCTGCTGGGCGGGCTCATCCTCACTCGCGAGCTTACGGTGAGCGTATTCCGTGCCGTTGCGGCGTCCAAGGGACTTGTGCTCGCCGCCGACATCTACGGCAAGGTCAAGACGGTGCTCCTTGACATCGGCGTGGCGTTCCTCATCCTTGCGGGCGTCAACGAGGTCATAATGTGGATAGGCGAGATCGTGTTCTTTGCGGGCTCGCTGCTCACCGTCTATTCTGGCGCGCGTTATCTCGTGAAGAACAAGCACGTCCTTGCGGGCGTCGAGGGCGATGCAAAAAAGCCCGACGCGGAAGAGAGTGCGACAGACACCTCCGCATCGGAAGGCGGTGAGGAAAAATGAGCGGCGTCATCAAGGAGAGCGCTACGTTCTTCGAGCTCATACGCCGCGCCGCAGAGTATGCGGAAAGGGAGGGGCGCGTCGCCGAAAAGAAGCTGGCAAAGGCTCTCGGAGTGCGCATCCCCACCGCAGCCAAGCTGGTGTGCGCCCTAGAGATCGTCGGCGTTTTGGGCAGAAAGGACGGGAAATACCGCCCATATACGGGCAGAGGCAGTGAGAAAGGGGAGATCGCGGCGCGCGGTGCGGAGTTCCCGCAGGATTATCTCCCGCTGGTGGAGGATGACAAAGCGTTCAAACCCATAGGCGCGGAAGGGTATATGACGGGCACTTTGCTGCCCGCAGTGAAGATAGGCGTGTTTTACGGCAGTTTGAGCGTGGTCTTCCTTGAAAGGAAGATGTCCGTAGGCTACGAGCGCGCACACGAGATATTCGACATCATCGCGGCGTGCGGGCTGCTAGAAGGCGAAGACGAGATCAATCCCGGCAGGCGCAAGATGAAGCTCGGGCTTGCGGATTACGACGCGCTGTACGCCCGTCTCGGAGTGGAGCAATGATCCGCGAAGTGATGAAGATATGCGGCTTGGACTGCGATGAGATATGCGCGGCTCTTGCCGACGTTGCAGGCGACGGCGTGGACTTCGAGGTGGAGGAAAACTGCCTCGACGCGAAGATCACCATGACTTCGGAGCTGGACAAGAAGAGCTTCGATGCGGTGAAGAGCAGGGTGTACAACCTGTTCAGCGAACAGGTGTACAGTGCGGAAGACGTCCCCCTTCACGAGCTTGCGGCAAAACTTCTGAAGCTCAACGGCAGGATGCTCGCCGTGGCGGAAAGCCTGACGGGAGGGGAGATATGCTCTAGGCTCACCCGTGTGCCCGGCATCAGCGAGAATTTCTATGAAGGTGTGGTGTGCTACAACCGCGGTGCGAAGATGCACCGTCTGCGCATCCCCAAGGCATTGCTCGGCGCATACGGCGCCGTCAGCCGCGAGACGGCGTACGCCATGGTCAAAGGGCTGGTGGAAGCGCCCGTGGACATCGGGCTTGCCACCACGGGGCTCGCGGGCCCGCAGGGCGACGAAGGGAAGCCCGTGGGGCTCGTTTACATCGCGGTGGGCGCCGGGGAATTCATCACCGTCTTCGAGAAGCACCTCTCCGGTGACCGCCACCGCATAAGAATGTCGGCGGCGAATCTCGCACTATACTATCTCGTGCGCTACCTGCGCGGCGACATACTTCAACTTTGAGCACAAACGGCAGTTTATCGCTCCGTTTTGCGATATAAACAGTAAGATCCGCACATACGGCGGCAGGCGGGGAGACCGCTCCGCTGCGGCGAAAGGAGAATATCATGGCAGAAAAAGGCAACGGAAACTCGCTTGAGCTCGCCCTTGCACAGATCGAGAAACAGTTCGGCAAAGGCGCCATCATGCGCCTCGGCGACAACGAAGTGCAGAAGGTGGAGGCAGTCTCCACGGGGTGTCTCACCCTCGACATCGCCCTCGGCATCGGCGGCATCCCCAAGGGCAGGATCATCGAGATCTACGGGCCCGAGTCTTCGGGCAAGACCACCGTCGCCCTCCACATAGTGGCGGAGGTGCAGAAGGCGGGCGGTACGGCGGCGTTCATCGACGCGGAGCACGCCCTCGATCCCGGCTATGCGGCGAGGCTGGGCGTTCAGCTCGAGAACCTTTACATCTCCCAGCCCGACAACGGAGAGCAGGCGCTCGACATCGTGGAAACGCTGGTCAGAAGCGGCGCCATCGACGTCGTGGTGGTGGACTCCGTCGCGGCGCTCACTCCGCAGGCGGAGATCGACGGCGAGATGGGTGACAGCCACGTCGGTTTGCAGGCTCGTCTTATGTCGCAGGCGCTGCGCAAGCTCACCGCAGTCACCTCAAAGAGCAAGTGCTCCATCATCTTCATCAACCAGCTTCGCGAGAAGGTGGGCGTGGTGTACGGCAGTGCGGAGACGACCACGGGCGGCAAGGCGCTCAAATTCTACGCCTCCGTGCGCATCGACATCCGCCGTACGGAGTCCCTCAAAGACGGCAGCGACATCATAGGCAACCGCGTCAAGGCGAAGATAGTCAAAAACAAGGTCGCACCTCCCTTCAAAGTGGCGGAGTTCGACATCATGTACGGCACGGGCATCTCTTCCCTCGGCTGCCTCATCGACCTCGGCGTGCAGAACGGTTTCATCCAGAAGAGCGGCAGCTGGTTCAGCTACAACGACGAGAAGATAGGTCAGGGCAGAGAGAAAGCCATCGAATATCTGCGCTCCAATCCTGACGTGGCGGGAGAGATCGACCACAAGATCCGCGAAAAGTACGAATTGCTGTGAGGCGCGCCGCATCCCGCGGGATCAGACCGCGCTCCGCGCGGCAAAAAGACATTATGCCGCCGTCTTGCAGGACGGCGGCTTTTTTGTCGCTTTTGCATGGTTTTGGTAAGAAGCGGGCAGGGATTTTTTTTGCGAAAAGAGGACGCAACATATTGCGCTCCTCGCCGCACGCACCGCAAGATTTGCACGTCTTTGTTTTAACGTTAAACTTGACTATTGTATAGATATTGTATATACTATTATCGACAAGGTGCGGGCGTGCGCCCGAGCGGAGTTTCCGCAGCGCCTTGATTATATACACGGAGAGGTCATTCGATGACAAGCAGTATGAATTTATTGCTTGCCGCACTCGAAGCCGGACCTGTTGCTGGAATTGCTATTGCAGCCCTAGTCGTCGGCGCGGCGATCGGGCTGATTGCATACAGATTGTATTCGCAGAACAAAATCGGCTTGGCAAAAAGAGAAGCGGCAAGGATACTGGAAGAAGCGGGTCTTGAGGCGAAAGCCATCAGAAAAGACGGTCTTCTGGAAGCCAAGGAACAACAAAACAAACTTCGCGCAGAGTTCGAGCGCGAGACCAAGGAACGTAGGGCGGAATGGCAGCGGACGGAGAACCGCCTCCTTCAGAAGGAGAACGCCATCGACCGCAAAGAGGACAACCTCAACAAGAAAGAGGACGCCCTCGACAAGAAACTCGCAGAAGTCGAGAAGGCTCAAAAGGGCGTAGAGGAGCACCGTGAGAGGCTGAAAGCCATCGAGGCGGAGCTCAACAATTCGCAGGAGATCATGCAGCGCGAGCTGGAAAGAGTCGCGGGCATGACGAGGGAAGAGGCGTCGGCGGAACTTAAAGACGCGCTTCTCGAAGATGTAAAGAAGGGCGCCGCAGCCGAGGCGAAAGCCATCGAAGCGGAGGCGAAAGAGAACGCCGTCCGCGAGGCGCAGAACATCATTGCCACCGCCATACAGCGTTGCGCGGCGGATCACGCGACGGAGAACACCGTCAGCGTAGTGGCACTCCCCAACGACGAAATGAAGGGCAGGATCATCGGACGCATGGGCAGGAACATCCGCGCCCTCGAGTCCGCGACGGGCGTCGATCTCATCATCGACGACACCCCGGATGTCATCACGCTGTCCAGCTTCGATCCCGTAAGGCGCGAAGTGGCGCGTCTCACTCTCGAGAAACTCATCGCCGACGGACGCATCCATCCCGCCCGCATAGAGGAAGTGGTGGACAAGGTCAGACGCGAGGTCAACGCCTCCATCAAAGAGGCGGGCGAAGAGGCGGTGTTCGAGGCGGGTGTGCACGGGCTGCATCCCGAGCTTGTCAAGATCCTCGGCAGACTCAAATACCGCACCAGCTACGGTCAGAACGTGTTGAAGCACTCCCTCGAGGTCAGCTTCCTTGCCTCTCTCATGGCGCAGGAGCTGGGCATCGATCCCAAGGTCGCGAAGCGCGCCGGTCTTCTGCACGACATCGGCAAAGCCGTGGACCACGAGGTGGAGGGCACCCACATTCAGATCGGCGTGGAGCTCGCAAAGCGCTATAAGGAGCACGGCGACGTCGTCCATGCGATCGCGGCGCACCACAACGACATCGAGCCCGAGACCATCGCGGCGGTGCTGGTGCAGGCGGCGGACGCCATTTCCTCCGCACGCCCCGGTGCAAGACGCGAGTCGCTGGAGAACTACGTCAAGCGCATCGAGAAACTCGAAGACATCGCAAAGTCCTTCGACGGAGTGGAGCAGACCTTCGCCGTGCAGGCGGGACGCGAGATCCGTGTCATGGTCAAGCCCGAGCAGGTGGACGACTCCGCAACGGTCTTCCTCGCAAGAGAGATCGCGGAAAAGCTCGAGAACGAGCTGGAGTACCCCGGACAGATCAAGGTCAACGTCATCCGCGAAGTGAGAAGCGTGGATTATGCAAAATGATCATGTGAAGAGCGCGGAAGAGCTCGCGCTCATGCGCCGCGCCGCGGCGGTCACCGACGACGTCTACGATCACCTGCTTTCGTGTGTGCGCGAAGGCGTCACGGAGAAGGAGCTCGCGGACGAGGTCTTGAAAAAGACGCGTGAGCTCGGCGCGGAGGACATTTCGTTCGACACCATAGTCGCCTTCGGCGAGAGCGGTGCGGAGCCGCATCACGTCCCCACGGACAAGCCGCTGGAGCGCGGGATGCTCGTCACCGTCGATATGGGCGCGGTGGTCGGAGGGTTCTGCTCCGACTTCACCCGCACGTTCGCTTTCGGCGACGTGGGCGAGGAAGAGCGCAGCGTCTACGACATCGTATACAGGGCGCAGAAGGCGGGCATCGCCGCCGTGCGTCCCGAGGTGATGTGCAGGGCGGCGGACGCCGCCGCGCGCGATATCATCGCGGAGGCGGGCTACGGCGAGAGCTATATCCACGGCACGGGTCACGGCGTCGGACGCGAGATCCACGAGCCGCCCACACTCAACCCGAAGAGCGAGGAAACTCTCGCGGCAGGTCAGGTGGTCACCGTCGAGCCCGGCATCTATCTTGCGGGACGCATGGGTGTGCGCATCGAGGATATGGTGCTAGTGGGCGAGGGCAGACCCTTCAGCAGACACGCAACGGAGCTTCTCACGCTCCGATAAGAAATCAACGACAGGAGATAAATTTATGGCACAAGTTATGGCAGGCGACCTCCGCAAAGGAGTCACGTTCCTCTATGAGAACAACATCATGACGGTTGTGGATTTCCAGCACGTCAAGCCCGGCAAAGGCGCGGCTTTCGTCCGCACCAAGATGAAAAACGTCGTCACCGGCAGCGTGCTCGAGAAGACCTTCAACCCCACCGAGAAGTTCGACCTCGCGCACATCGAGACCAAGAACATGGAGTATCTCTACAACGACGGCGAGTTCTACTACTTCATGGACACCGAGACTTACGAGCAGATCCCCCTCAATCACAGTCAGGTCGAGGACGCGCTCAACTTCGTCAAGGAGAACATGAACGTCACCATGAAGTTCTTCCAAGGCGCACCCTTCTCCGTCGAGCCCCCCAACTTCGTCGAGCTCAAGATCACCGTCTGCGAGCCCGCCGTGGTCGGCAACACCGCCACCAACGCCACCAAGCCCGCGACCCTCGAGACCGGCTACTCCCTGCAAGTCCCGATGTTCGTGAATGAAGGGGATACTATACGTATAGATACGCGCACGGGGGAATACATGTCCCGCGTCTGACGCTCTCATTTAGCGAATAACTGCGTCAAAGGCACCCTTGCGGCGGGGCACGTACGTTTAAGTACGCTAACCCCTTGCAAGGGTGCCTTTTCCTTGTTCTTCATCTAAATGAGAGCGTCAGCGGGCGGGGGGCAATAACCATGAAAACATCGTGATCGGGGGGTAGAACGGGCGTACGTCCCCTTATATGGGAGTATTGTACCCCCTCCTTCCCTTCGGGTATTCCTCCCCCACTCGTGAAGAGTTCAGTCCTCCTAAAATGCGGGATATACTTTTTGTCCTTTTTGATAGAGTTTGAATCTCGCATAGAGATAATCGAGCGGCGAACAGTATAAACCGAACGGCGCTCGCGGGG
>CALWAF010000029.1 GCA_944372795.1 uncultured Clostridia bacterium
CGGAAAAATACCGTCGTTCGGTCTGCTCTTCGTCCCTACGTGACTATCGCCGCCCTCTCTGATTTTTCCTGCGCAGGAGGGCGGCTTACGCCGCTTTTAGTCTTTGCGTGGCCGAGTTCGCTGCGACTTGCTCGTTATCTCGCAAGCCGTCCGCTTCAAAGCCCGCAGCTCCTTCTCTGCTCGGAAAAATACCGTCGTTCGGTCTGCTCTTCGTCCCTACGTGACTATCGCCGCCCTCTCTGATTTTTCCTGCGCAGGGGGCGGCTTACGCCGCTCTTTTGCGCATAGCGCGGGTCGCTTTTGGTTACGAGCACGTGGCTGCGTGGTCACTGTGCGGGTCGTAAGCTAATTTACGCGGAAATGAGGCGCATTATGCGGCGACGCAGATATGATTATTATAGCATATGTGCGCGGGTTTGTCCGCGTCGGCGCGTCAATAGCCGAGTTTTTCTCCTATGAGGATGACCTTGATGCGTCCGGCAGGTTTGCAGAAGCGATGCTCCACAAAATGCGCGCAAATTGTGGTGGCGCTTTTGCAGTCCATGCACTTCCCCGCTTTCAGACAAGGGTTGGGGATGTTCAACCTCTTGACGTTGAGTGGCGCCGCGACGTTGCGTGCGCGATCCATAGCCTCCATGACGGTATTCTCGATCTTGTTCACTCCCGCAACAAGGATGACGTTTTCGGGCCCGAAGGTGATGGCGGCGACGCGATTGCCCGTGCCGTCGATGTTGACCAGCCACCCGTCGCGCGAAATGCCGTTGACGCCCGCGATGAAAGTGTCGGCAAGCAGCCCTTTGCGCATAAGCTGCCGCTTTTCGGCGGGATCGGTGACGACGTCGCGGTCTATGCGGATGATGTCCGTCCTCGCCTTGACGGCGTCCATCAGCCCGATCTCTGCCGCGGTCTCGCTGCCGCCCCAAGCGACGGTGTCACCTGCGGGGATGAGGGAAAGCGCAAGCTCTTTCCCCTCTTCCGCCGTCTCGCAATAATAGGCGTCAAAACCCCTCTTTTTGAGGTTTTGCAAAGTTTCTTCGATGATCTCTCTTGTGATGTCCATATCTTCTCCTCTCTCATTCCGTGCGTGGCTCGCACCGCGTGCAAATCACACCGCTTTCCGTCACGCCTCGTCTATGCCCGCAAACGCGTCCAGCGCGGCAGCGAATTCTCCGCCTGCGAGAGCGTAACCTTTCGCGATGTTGAGTCTGACCGTCAGCGCGCTCTTCTCGCAAGTGACGAAATCGCGCATGACGATGTTGATGTATTGTAAATTTTCCTTGTCGTCGTACAGCCCTTCAACAAATGCGTTCGCACGCTCTATGAGCTTGCCTTCGCGGTAGCGCGGACCGAACACCAGCGCGGTGTCGGTGAGCTGGCATTGAAGCACGAAAAATCCCGAATCGATGTCTTTGAAGGTGTTTATGTAACGATAAAGTATGTCTTCTGTGAATTTCTTCGCCGATTTGCCGTTCCACAGCTTCTTGTAGGGCGACACGAGGGACGCCGTTTCCGACTTCGCGTCCTCACCCACCTTGTCGCCGTTTTTGAGGAAGAGATAGTCGCGATCGAAGAAGTCCGTCTTTTCGGGATTGACGTAGACTATCACCTTTCCTCTCACGTCTTTGAGGGTGAGAGAATCCAGAAACTCGCCGTCGGGAAGATCGGTGTCGTTCACCACTCTCTCCGCGCTCACGATCTCGTCGAAGAGGGCGAACACCTTCTTTTCGGAGTCGTTCTTGAAATGGGAGAAGTCCAAGACGAGGAACTCGCTCGGGTGCGCGTCCATGAACGCGTCGATCTCGCGGAGCACGCCCTCGAAGTCCACGCCGTTGACTATGCTGTGGTAGATGACGAGGTCGCCGCCTTTGTCGTTGACGCGGATGTCGAAATATCTCACGCCGCGATCGAGCTGCTCGGCAAAGGTGAGATCCTGCGTCGCGCCGTAATACGGCATCTCGATGCACCCGCTGTCGTGGGAGCCCGGGATGGCAATGTCCGTGACGGGAGCGTCGTCGTATATGTAGCTCATCCATTCGGTGAGATACACATCGGGCTGCACGGTGTCTTTCACTATGACTTTGTTGCCCACGGCGATGATGGGCGCAAGTATGACGACCAAGACCGCGATGAGCCCGAAGAAGCAACCCACCGTGATGAGTGCGATCTTCTTTTTCTGCTGTTTGGTCAGTTTCTTCTTGCCTTTGCCGCCGTTTTCGCCGCCTCCGACGCTCTCCTCTTCCGGCGTCGCGTCCTCTCCGCACGGGAGCTTGGTGACATCCTCCATTTCCCACCTCGTCACATACGCGCGTCGCGCGCGTCATAATAGAACGTTTTTATTGTAAGTCCCGTGGCGTGATAAGTCAACCGTCAATTTGACCGCGCCGCGTCCGAAAAGTCTTGTCTTGGAGTGACAAACACGCCGAATGCGCCGGTGCAAAAAGCAGCGGAATGTGTCGCCTTTATGCCGCAGCACCCATTCAAGCCGTGTCGGGCGCGGCGCCTCATCCGCGCGACAAAAAGACACCGCGACGATGGTGTCGCGGTGTCCGATGTTTGCGTAATGCTTATTACTCTTCGGCGGGAGCTTCTTCCTCTGCCTTCTTCTTGCGAGTGGTCTTTTTCTTGGGGGCTTCTTCCTTTGCGGGGGCTTCTGCCGCCTCGTCCTCGAGCTTAAGGTTGAGGTTCTTGAACAGATCGCCGAGAGTCGCGTTGCCGGATCCGGCGACCCACTCTTTGGGCTCGTTGGAGCTCTCCTTTCTGGGACGACGCTCCCTCTTCTCTTCGCCCGCTTCCACTTTGTCCGCGAACTTCTTCATGCGGCTTGCGCGGCGCGCGGTCCTCTCTTCGCTGCTCTCGCCTTCCGCGGCTTCCGCCGACTCACCGGCTTCGGGGGCGGGAAGGAGCTCCTTGATGGAGAGGGTGATGCGGTTGTCTTCGAAGCTGATGATCTTCGCCTCGACCTCGTCACCGACCTTGAGGGCTTCGCTTGCGTCCTTGATCCAGTTGTGAGAGATCTGGGAGACGTGCACGAGTCCGTCCACGCCGTCCGCGATGGAAACGAATGCTCCGAAGGGGAAGATGCGCTCCACCTTGCCCTTGACGACGCTGCCCACGGGATAGAGCTCCGCAGCCAGCTCATAGGGCTTCTTCTGCAGCTGCTTGTAGCCGAGAGAGATCCTGCCGGTGGCTCTGTCCATCTTGAGGACGACGAAGTCGTAGGTCTCGCCGATCTTGAGCACGAGGGAAGGATCGTCGATCTTGTTCCAGCTGAGCTCGGAGATGTGGGCGAGGCAGTCGAAGCCGCGCACGTTGACGAATGCGCCGAACTCCGTGAACCTCTTCACCTTGCCTTCCACGACGTCGTTGACGTGGATATTGTTCCAGAAATTGTCCTCTTTCTCTTTCTTCTCACGCTCGAGCACGAGACGCTGGGAAGCGAAGAGATAACGGGACTTCTTCTCGCTCTTGTTTTCGGCAGCCTCTGCCTCTTCGCCCTCGGCGTGCTCCTTTTCCTTGGGGGGCATGAGGGTGAGACGCAGGACCTTGTCCTTATAGTCCTCGAGGTTGCGGACATAACCCATGCGGATCTGGGACGCGGGCACGAACACGGTGTACTTACCCATCCTGCCGCGCAGACCGCCCTTGACGACCTCGGTCATCTTGAGGGAGAACTCACCTGCGGAGAGAGCCTTTTCCGCGGCTTCGTCCTCGGCGCGTCTGATGTCCACTTCCTTCTTGGAGAGGGCGACGTACTCTTTGTTGGTGCCGATGATGTTGGCTTCGATGTCGTCGCCGGGTTTGTAATCTTTGGGATCGTATTCGCCGTCGGCGGTTGCGTCTGCCTTATCAATGAAACCGTCTTTTTTGCCGCCGATGCTGACATAGATGCCGGATTCGTTCGCGCTCAAGACCTTGCCTGACACGCGCTTGCCGACTTTGTAATTGACAAAACCCGTCGCTCTCGAGGATGCGACGACATCTTCCATGGTCAGCTCTTTCTCGGGGGCGGACTGAACGTCCGCGGATTCTGCTTGCTGAAGCGTTGCCTCTTTCTGCGCTTCTTCTTCCGCTACGTTGATCTCGGTGGTAGCGACGTCTTGAGTTTCACTCATAAGTTTTGTAACCTCCTGTATCAACCACGGCGGCGTCGATGCTCCCGCCACGATCGATATGCTTTCCGAATGTTTGATCTTTTCCGCAGGCAATTCCTCGGCGGCGGTCACGAAATAGGTGTCCGCATTGACGCTCTTCGCCACTTCGTACAGCCTGCGCGTGTTGGCGCTGGAACGGCTGCCGAGGACGATGACGACGTCGTGCGTACGCGCAAGTGAGCGCGCTTCGTCTTGTCTGCTTATGGTAGTATAACAAATAGTGTTGAAAATTCCAACTGTTTTTCCGCCGTTTTTTTGCGAATTTTCAACGCTTTTTTCGATTTCGGCGTATCTTGACGCCAGAATGGTGGTCTGAAAGACGACGGAAACGGGTCTTTCGCCGAAAACGGGCTCGTCGTGCTCCGAGATGATGGTGACGTTTTTGCCGTAGCTCGCCGCCCCCAGCACCTCGTCGTGATTGCGGTCGCCGACGATGTAGATGTCGTCGCCCGCCGCGCTCCTCTCCTCCACGATACGGTGTATGCGCTTGACCACGGGACACGTCGCATCCACGACCTTTATCCCGCGGGAACGCATATATTCCTCGTCGTCGCGGGGTATGCCGTGCGCTCTGATGAGCGCGACGCTGCCCTCGGGAAGCGCCCTCGCCTCTTCGAGGGTGACGGCGTGCACACCCGCCTCTTCCAGACGCGCAACGACGCCCTCGTTGTGTATGAGGGCGCCGACCGTGTAGACTTTGCCGTATTCCCGCGCAAGCTCAAGCGCCTTATCGACGGCGTTTTTCACTCCCGCGCAGAAACCCGCGTGCTTTGCGACGGTGATCTTCATTTCTTATCTTTGCCTTTCAGGAGAGGCTCGACGTAGGCGTCGCACGCTTTGCGCGTCGCCAGCATACCCTCGTACACCTTCTCGGTGGCGCGCTCATACGCCTCGGGATCGCGGGAACCGTAGAACTCTTCGAGGGAGATGGGCTCGCCTACGAACAGCCAGTTCTTGCGGAACACCTTGTGCATACGGTAATAGACCATGGGCAGCACGGGCTTTTTCGCCTTGATGGCGAAACGTGCGGCTCCCTGCTTGAATTCCAGCATCTCCTTGGTGCCCTCGCGGTTGCGGGTGCCCTCGGGATACATCACCAGCTTCTTGTCCGCGCGCAAAACTCCGAGCACTTCTTTGACGGCATTGATGTCGGGCTCGCCGCGATGCACGGGGATGGCGCCCGCCTTGCGCAGGAACCAATTTGCTATCTTCGCGCACTCGAAAGCCTCCGCCTTTGCGAGGACGTGGAGCTCCCTCTTATAGAGGGAGGCGACGGGGATGAGGGTGTCCGGCACGGCGTAATGATTGCACACCACCAGCCCTCCGCCCATCTCGTCGAAGCGCTCTTTATGCACTATCTCGGTGGGCCACAGCAGCTTGATGAGAGGGGTGAGCACCGCCCTCACCACGCGATAGAACCGGAAGGATTCCTCCTTCTTGGGTTTGGCGGCTTTTGCCGCGCCGTCTGTCTTTTTCACGCTGTTTTCTTCGCTCATTTATTCTTCTCCCGAACGATGTCCGTCACCCTTTCGATGACCTCTTCCACACTCATATGCGTGGTGTCCACATACACGGCATCCTCTGCCGCTTTCAGCGGCGCCACGGCGCGGTGCGAATCGTTGTAGTCGCGTTTGTTGATGTCGTCCAGCACCTCTTCAAAGGTGCAGTCGCTGCCCTTTTCGACAAGCTCGAGGTGCCTGCGCTTCGCCCTCTCTTCGGGGGACGCGGTCATGAAGAACTTGCAGTTTGCATCGGGCAGCACGAATGTGCCGATGTCTCTGCCGTCCAACACGACGTCGTGGGTCTTTGCAAACTCGCGCTGCAGCTCCACCATCTTATATCTCACCACGGGCAACGCCGAGACGTCGGAGGCAGCCTTGGACATGTGCGGCTCGCGAAGATAGGGGGTGACGTTCTCGCCGCAGACGTAGATCTGCTGGGCGCCGTCCTCATAACGGATGTCCATCACGAGCTCTCCGAGAGCCTCCGCCACCCTTTCCTCGTCGGTGACGGGAATGCCGCGGCGGAGCATGAAATACGCCACGCTCCTGTACATCGCGCCCGTATCGAGATAGATGATGCCGAGGCGTTTCGCCACAGCTTTTGCGATGGTGCTCTTGCCCGCTCCCGCAGGCCCGTCTATGGCTATGTTTATCATGTGTACCTCTGCCCTTTCCGTGAAATTATAGCCGCGCGCGGACGGCGTGTCAACCTTCGCGGGCGTTTTGCGCCTTCGCCGCGATGTCCGCCGCGCACGCTGCTGCCGTCGAGAAGGCTATTTGCAAGTTATATCCGCCCGTATACGCGTCGCAGTCTATCACCTCTCCCGCGAAATACAGCCCTTTCACCGACCTGCTCTCGCACTTGGGCGTGAGCTCTTTGAGCTCCACCCCTCCCGAAGTAACCACGGCTTCCTCGAAGGGACCCACCGACGCGAAACCGAATGTCAGCCCCTTCACGGTGCGCACGAGCCTCTCGCGCTCCTCTCTCGTCACCGCGTTGACCTTCGCCTCGGGAGACAGCCCCGCACGGCGGAGGACGTAGAGATTGAGCCTTTCGGGAAGAAGGGCACGGGTGACGTTTTTAAGATCGGCGTTTTTCCTCTCGGCGAAGTCGCGCAACACTCTCGCATCCAGCTTCTCGTGGGTGAGCGCGGGCTTCAGATCGAGGCGGAGAGTCGCCCCTCCCACCCTGTTGAGATGCGCCGAAAGCGTAAGCGCCACGGGACCGCTTATCCCCCTTTTCGTGAAGAGGAGCTCTCCGAACTCCGAGAGCGTCTTCCCTCCTTTCACCTCGGCGGAGAGAGTGACATTTTTCAGGGATATGCCGTTGAGAGAGGACACATCCTCGTGCGTCAGCAGCTGCACGAGGGAGGGCACGGGTTTTACGACGGAATGACCGAAACTCCGCGCAAGATAATAGCCGTCCCCCGTCGATCCCGTGGACGGATAGCTCTTCCCGCCCGTCGCGACGACGAGGATGTCGGAGGAAAACTCCCTGCCGTCCGACGACGTGACGAGGAATTTTTCTCCCTTTTTCTCCGCTTTTTTCACTTCGGTGCACAGCTCCACCCTCACCCCGCTCTCTTTGAGAGCGCGGTCGAGAGCCCTGGTCACGTCGGAAGACTTCCCGGATGCGGGAAAGACGCGGTTGCCCCTCTCGGTGACGAGCGCAACCCCTTCGTCCTCGAAAAATTTCTTGGTGTCCTCGGGCGTGAACGTCCACACCGCGGAACGCAGGAATTTCTCGCCGCGCACCACCCCCTCCAAAAATTCGCGGGGAGGAAGATCGGCGGTCAGATTGCACCTGCCCTTCCCGGTGATGAAGAGCTTCTTGCCCGTCTTCTCGTTCTTTTCGAGCAGAGTGACTGCGATGCCCGATCGCGCGAGCAATACCGCGCACAACGCGCCGGCAGCGCCTCCGCCTATGACCGTGACCTTCACATTTTCCACTGTGTGCCGCCTATCCTTTGCAGGCTCCCCTCGTCCGTGCAGAGCACGCGCACGGGGGTCACCGTGATGTAGCCGAGGTCGGAGAGTTTGCAGTCGGTGTCCTCGTCGTCCGCAGAACTGTCGTGCGGCGAACCGAACAGCTCATAGCCGCTCCTGCCGTCGAATTCGTAGCGGTCGTTGTAGCGTCTGACACCTAGGGGAACGACCGCAACTCCCTTTATCTTCTCCGCCCGTCCCGAAGGGACGTTGACGTTGACCGTGACGTAAGGCGCCGCGGCGGCGTGCAGCAACGCAAGATTCTCTCTTACAAAACGCGCCGCAAGCTCATAGCCACCGTCGGACGCCACTGTGGACACGGCGACGGAGGGGACGCCCAATATGCTCCCTTCCTCCGCCGCTCCGAATGTGCCGGAATATATGATGTCGGAGCCGATGTTGAGCACACTGTTGATGCCCGAAACGACGAGGTCGAACTTCTCGTCGCGGTATATGTATTCCAGGGCGAATTTCACCGCGTCGGCGGGAGAGCCGTGCACTGCGTGGAAGGGGATGCGCTTCCCCTTTCCGTCGGTCAGCAGCATCTCGTCGGGAGAGATCTCCGTCCATTTTAGGGTGCGGTTGAACGTGAGCGCGTGCCCCGCCCCCGACTTCTCGGCTGCGGGAGCGCTGACAAACACTTCGTGTTCCGCGGAAAGAGCGAGAGCGAGGGTGACTATTCCTTCGGCAAAATAGCCGTCGTCGTTGGTCAGCAGGATCTTCATAAATTCCTCACAGCGATTTGAGATATGCCACTTCGAACTCATTGAGCTCCCGCGAGCAGCCCCTGCCCAGACCTCCCAGACGGAGGTCGCCTATGGCGGTGCGCTTCAGGAAGACGACGTTCTTCTCAACGGCGGCGAACATGTTGCGTATCTCACGGTTCTTCCCCTCGGTGATGACCACTTCCAGGCGGGAAAGACCGTTCTCCTCCCCCAGCAGTTTCACCTTGCAGCGGGAATATTTCACCCCTTCGTAGGTCGCGCCCTTGCGGAGTATGGCAAGGTCGCTCTCCTGAATGGAGCCTTCGATCTTCACGATGTAGGTCTTGGGGACGGCGGACGACGGATGGGTGAGACGGAATGTGAGCTCGCCGTCGTCGGTGAAAAGAAGAAGCCCTTCGCTGTCGTAGTCCAGCCTGCCCACGGGGACAAGACGGCGGGAGGTATCGAGATAGTCGTAGACCGTCTTCCTCCCCTTCTCGTCCGAGCAGGTGGTGACGCAGCCCTTGGGCTTGTTGAACATGATATATTCATAGTGGGTGACGCGGACGACCTTTTTGCCGTCGACGTACACGATGTCCTTCTCGCCGACGTCCACGCCCTGTTCGGTCACCTTTTTGCCGTTCACGCCGACGCGCCCTTCGGCGATGAGCTCATCCGCCTTTCTTCTCGAGCATACGCCGCATTCGGCAAGATATTTGTTAAGACGCATAATGTTCTCCGTTTCGGATTTGCCGCA
Source organism: uncultured Clostridia bacterium (assembly GCA_944372795.1). Classification (GTDB taxonomy): domain Bacteria; phylum Bacillota; class Clostridia; order Christensenellales; family CAG-917; genus Limadaptatus. Next base: position 9,101 of record CALWAF010000029.1, read on the forward strand.
TACAAAACGCATCCGGCATCGTTACATTATACAGTCATTTTTCCCCGAAATCAAGCGTTCGCGCGTGCCTGCGCCCGCTCACACGAACCGCACCCCGATCTTCTCGCCCGACCTCAACACGGGGACGCGCGCGGGGACGGGCTCTCCCCTCTCGTCAAAGCGCACTTCCGCGCACTCTCCCTCTCCCGAGAAATGCGGCAGAGAAAGCACGTCGCGCATCTCATAGGCGTCGAAGGCGCGGGTGAAGATATCCTTCATCGCAGCCCACATATCATAGCGGTCGAGCACCACGCCCACAAGCTGCATCCCCTTGCGCATAGCTCCGCCCACCAGACATCTGCCGCTCTTTTTCGTGTATCCCGTCTTGACGCCGTTCGCGCCCTCGAAAGTGCCCAGCAGCTTGTTCTTGTTGGCAAGATAACGTCTGCTCTCGCCCTCACCTATCACGGTGCTGCGCGTGGACACGATTCGTCTGAAATCGGCGTTTTTGTACGCCTCCGCGGTGATGCGCGCAAGGTCGAGCGCCGTCGTGTAGTGTCCGTCGTCGTGCAGTCCGTGAGGATTGACGAAATTGGAGTCCTCCGCCCCGCACGCCTTCGCTCTCTCGTTCATCATCGAGGCAAACCGGGGGATGCTCCCGCCCGCGGCAAGCGCGAGCGCCACCGCCGCATCGTTGCCGCTGCGCAGCATAAGCGCGTAAAGCAGCTCTTCCACGGTGAATTCCTCGCCCGCTTTCAGATAGACGGACGAGCCCTCCACTCCCGCCGCTTGCGCAGGTATGCGCACGGTAAGACCTAGTGGCAGCGACTCCAACACCACCAGCGCGGTGAGTATCTTCGTCGTGCTTGCGGGATACTTCCTCTCCCTCTCCCCGACGGCGTGGAGCACCCTGCCCGACGACACCTCCATGACCACCTCTCCCGAGAAGGAAGCGGCATCGCAAGCGCGATGTTCCGCATAAAATGCGGAAAACACCGTGATAAGAAGCACCGCCGCGAAAGTCACTGCCGCCGCGACGACGCGGATCGGTCTCGCATTCTTACGTTCACTTCTCATCTTCCTTCCCCTTTGCCGCTCTCACCACGGCGCGAAGGAGCTCCTTCCAGCCCTCTTCCCTCTCTTGAGCCTCTACGGGGATAAATCTCTTCTCCTTGCCGCATACGAAAAACCCCAGCGGAGTCACGGTCATCCCGCCTCCGCTCGCCGCGGCGCCCGGGTATGCCTCCGTCTTCGCGCTCTCCTTCCCCGCGCCGTACTCTCCGCCACCCGCGACAAAGCCGCAGCTCACCTTGTTCACGGGGATCATCACGGTGCCGTCGGACATGACCACGGGCTTGCCCGTGACCGCTTCGCTGTCCGTCACGACGCGCAGCCTCTCTATCACATTTTGCAGGATCGCATCGGGATCTTTCATACATCCTCCCGCCCTTTCGGGCTATGTATACCCTTCAAAAAAGCGCGCGCAATATGCGCAAAGCGTCGAGAGGGGTGAACACCGCCTCTACCGTCGCGGCCAGCAAAAAGACGTCCGCGCACGGGACAAAGAACGTCCTGCGAACCAAAGGGGGAGGGATCATCGCGGCGAGCGCCGTCACGCTCCCCCAAAGCATCGCGCCGAGGAAGGGGTCGGCGCTTCCCGCCACCACGGCAAGGCGCGCATCGGGAGCCTTCGCAAGACGGATCGCAGTGCGGAGCGCGGCTTCGACACGCATCTTCCTCTTTCTTTCGCTCGGATCGGGCTTTTTGCCGTTTATCCGCAATCTAACCGCTTCTTTTTGCGTATCGAAAGTCGCGTCGAGCACTCTTATCCCTGCCGCTTCCATGCCGATGGCGGCGCGCGGTGCGCAGAGGTCGGCATAGACGACCAGCCTCACCTTCACGGGGAAGAACAGCAGAGCGATAGCCCCCTCCAACGCGATGAGGATCGCAGACACAACAAAAAACGCCACAGTGCTATTGTGGCGTTTTTTTCTCGGAATATGTAATTTTCACTCGTACACTTCGAATTCTTCGCCTTCGAGGAACTCGGGGATCTCTTCCTCTTCCACGTCGGCGGCGGCTTCGCTCTCCCCTTCCTCGAGGATGCTGCGCTCGTGGAACAGCGTCTCCTCCTGCGGGGTGTATATCTCCTTGAGTTTTTCCATGATCTCGGTGTAATCGGGCAGGTCGTCGATGTCGGAGAGCCCGAACTTCTTCAAAAACTCGTCGGTGGTGCCGTAGAGGAAGGGTCTGCCCACGGTCTCTTTCCTGCCCACCACTTGGATGAGCCCCGCTTTCAGAAGCCCGGTGATGGCATATTCGCAGCTGGTGGTGGTGCCGTCGGGAGAGCCGCGCATCTCTTCGAGCTCCGTACGAGTGACGGGCTGCTGATATGCAATGGTGGCAAGCACCTCGAGAAGAGTCTTGCTCAACTGTCTTTCGCGCAGAGGGGTGAGGATGTCGGCAAGGGTCTCGCCGTAGCGCGGATTGGAGCTGAACTGCAGTTTCCCGTTGAAATCGAGAAGAAGAATGCCGCTCTCGCCGTTGTAACGCTTCTGGAGCTCGGCGACGATGGTCTCGAGTTTTCTGCTCGTAAGCTCCGGGATCTTGTCGACGATCTCCTTCTTGGGGAGCGGTGTGCCGGACGCGAAGACGAGCGCCTCCACCACGTTCTTAATATTCTCCATCCTTATCCTCCTTGAAGTCTATGGGGGTGTAGTCCGCCCCTTCCACGGCGTAGATCATGATGTTGCCGAATGTTTCCTCCTGCTCGACGTGCAGTCTGCCGTATTTTAGCAGCTCCAGCACGGCGAGGAAGGTGGTGATGATGTCGCTCTTGTCGAAGTCGGGCTCCAGCAGCGAGAGGAAGGAGAACTGTTTCAGCCTGCTTGCGAGGTCGAGGATGTTGTTCATCTGCTCCGCGACGGAGACCCTCTCCTTCATCACCTTCTTGGGAATGACGGACGCCTGACGTCTGTCCGCGTTGACCATGACCCGCGCGAACGCCTCCACCAGCTTGGGCAACGAGAAATTGGTGAGCACGACGCGGTAGTCCTTTTCCGTGTACGTGGGCAGGCGGTAAAAGCGGTTGATCGTCTCTCTCTCGCGAAGTTTCTGCGACTGCTCTTTCATCAGCGCGAACGCCTGTATCTTGCGGATGAACTCCCTGCGCTCCACCTCGGGATCGATGTAGAAATCGCTGTCCTCGTCCTCGTCGGGAGGGAGAGTGCGCAGCGATTTGAGGTAGACCAGCTGCGCCGCGATGGTGATGAACTCTCCCGCATATTCGTAGTCGAGCTCCTCACGCGGGATGCTGCTGATGATCTCCACATACTGCCTTGTGACGTCGGAGATGAAGATGTCCTCTATGGCGATCTTGGACGCGGTGATGAGCTCGAGCAAAAGATCCAGCGGCCCGTCGTAATCGCTCAAATGATAGTGGATGACGGGTTTTACGCCTGCAAGAAATTCCGAGTCCGTGACCCCGTCGCCCACCACGGAAGAGACCGTCTCTATCGTGGCGGAACGCTCGGAAGAGTGCGGCAGTTTCTTTTCGTGCACGACGGCTTCCGTCACCACTTCCACGCGGCTGCGGCTCACGCGCTCTTCGCCCGCTTCCTCGGAGGGCTCGCCGTACTCTGCGGCATCCTCGTCGTATGCCTCGGGGGCGGCGGAGAACTCATCCATGCCCGCGTCAAAACCCTCCTCCCCTTCGGGGAAGGAGGCAGAGACGCTTTCCGTCTCTTCAGGCATCAGGTCTTCTCTGTCGGTCAATTCAGCCATTCGGGCACCGTATTGTTGCGCAGAAGGTCGTCATACGTCTGCGCTTTCACGATGTAGTCCGCCCTGTCGCCGTCTACCAGCACCACGGGCGGGATCGCATTCAGGTTGTAGTTGGACGCCATGGAATAGTTGTAGGCGCCCGTGGAGAACACCGCGAGGATGTCCCCCGTCTCCGCGTGCTGCAAAGGCATATCCTTGCCGATTAGGTCGCCGCTCTCGCAGCACTTCCCCGCCACGGTCACGACCTCGGAGGCGGGCTCCGACGCCTTCCCCGCGATGACGGCGGAGTACTCGGATTCATACAGCGCATAGCGCGGATTGTCAAACATGCCGCCGTCTACGGCGACGTACTTCTTCACTCCCGGGAAGTCCTTGATGGCGCCCACGGTGTAGAGCGTGACTCCCGCCTCGCCCACGATGCTACGCCCGGGCTCCACGATGAGGAAGGGGGCGGCGAGCCCGCGCTCCGCCGACTTCTCCGCGACGCGGCGAGCGACGTTCTCCACCGTCGCGGCATAAGCGGACGGAGTGAACTTCGGGTCCTTATCCGTGTAATAGATGCCGTAGCCTCCGCCCATATCGAGGATGTCGCACACGATGCCCGCCTCTGCAAGACGTCCCGCAAGATCGACGGTGATGTCGATGGCTTTTTCATAAGAGGACGCCTCGTATATCTGCGAGCCGATGTGGGCGTGAAGCCCTCGGAAGTTGAGATTATCGCGCGAGGCGATGTCGCGGATGACGTCAAACGCGTCGCCGTGCACGTCGAAGCCGAATTTGCTGAAAGGCGCCGCGGTCATCACCGCCTCGAAGGTGTGAGCGGAGACGCCGGGATTGATGCGCACGAGGACGTCCTGACGCACTCCGCGCTCCCCTGCCTTTTTGTCGAGAAGCTCCAGCTCGTTGAGACTGTCTATCACAAAGAACCCTATGCCCGCGTCGAGCGCCTCGTCGATCTCGCGAGGGGTCTTGTTGTTGCCGTGGAAGAGGACTTTTTTCATGTCCGCTCCCGCCCTTTTCACCATGAAGAGCTCGCCGCCCGAAACGACGTCGAACCACAGTCCGTGCGCCGCGGCGAGTTTCGCGGTGGCAACGGTCGCGAAGGCTTTGTTGGCAAATGCCACGGCTCCCCTGCCGCACTTGTTCACGGCGGCGACGAAGGCGTCGGACACTTCGCGTATGTAAGCCGCGTCCATGACATAGAGCGGAGTGCCGAACTTTTTCGCCAGCTCCGTCGCCTTGAACGCACCGATGTACAGATCGTTGTCTTTCACATAGAGTGTCTTGCGTGTATTCATAATTTCTCCGATTTTTGATATGTTATCACACGCGCACGCAAAAGTCAAACGCAGACGGTGTGTCCGAGGCGTCTGCGCGAATATCGGCGCTCAAACGGCGCTTCGGCGCCGCCGCGTCAAAACACGATAAAAAGGGACGGCAAGCCGTCCCTTACATTACGTTTTATAAAGGCGTGTCAGTTCCTCGGCGAACCTATACGTTTGATGAGGTCCCAGATGCTCGCGCGTCCCACGTCCTCCGCCGCGATGAGGTCGAACTCCCTCTCCGCGACTCCGTCGCGCACGACGTAGCCCTTGCCCACGACATCCCCCTTTTTCACGGGAGCTTTCACCTTGTCTTCAAGCTCGAAACGAAGCTCCGCGCCCGACTTCTCCGTCCTCTTCGAAAGGGCGGTCACATCCTCCGCGACGGTGACTCCGACGCTGCGTGTCTTGCCTCCCGACACCCGCACTCGCTCTTCGGCAAGCTCCCCCGCGCCCAAGAGCTTCTCTGACTTGAAATTGCCGAAAGCGTAGTTGAAGAGCGCACTTACGGCGTTGAACCTGCCTTTTGAGCTGTCTGCGCCTATGACGACAGCCACGGTGCGCAATCCGTCACGCTCCGCCGTCGCCGCAAGACAGAACTTCGCCTCCGACGTGAACCCCGTCTTGCCGCCGTCGCATCCGTTGTAGAAGCGCACGAGCTTGTTGGTGTTGGTCATGGTGGTCTTTCTGCCGTCGGGATGCACGTAGTCTTCGAGCCACACGCCCGCATCCGTGAAGTAGACGGGGTGTTTCAACACCTCGCGGAACATCACCGACACGTCACGCGCCGTGGAAAACCCTTCAGCCGCGGGAAGCCCCGTGCAATTGACGAAATTGGTGTCCGCCATGCCCAGCTCCTTCGCCCTTGCGTTCATGTCGGCGACAAAACCTTCCACGCTCCCCGACACCCTCTCTGCGAGCGCTACGCAGCTGTCGTTGGCGCTTGCCACTATGACGGACTTGATGAGGTCTCCCGCCCTGTGCTCGGTGCCCGCGTCCAGAAATATCTGCGAGCCGCCCATAGACGCGGCGCGCTCCGAGACCGCTATCTTCTCGTCAAGCGAGAGCTCTCCCCTGTCCACGGCCTCGAGGGTGAGCAGCACGGTCATGATCTTGACCATGCTGGCGATGGGCAGACGTTCGTTCTCGTTGTCGGAGTAAAGCACGGTGCCCGTCGCCGCATCCACCAAAAAGGCGGAGCGTCCTTCCACCGAGAGTTCCTCGGCGTGCGCAATGTGGGGTGCGAACACCGCCGACACCACCGCGCAAAGCAGGAACAGAGCCACCGCAGCGACTATCGCCGCACCTTTTGCGAAATTTTGTATGCGATCTTTCATGATACACCTCGGCGCTAGTGTGCGCAGCGGAGGCAAAAGTTATTCAAAAGCCCACTACGATGACTTTCGCGAACGAGCCTATGATGACAAAGACTACAAAATCCGCCGCGACGTTCAGCCCGTATATCTTCCCGAGCGCGAGAGCCGCCGCTTTCATCCTGCCGCAGCCGACCGCACGCGCGGCGCGCGCTCCCGCCACCGTGAGAAAGACGAACGTGATAAGAAAAAATGGCGCGTATACGACAAAAAGGTCGAGGATGCCCGTCGCTCCGTACACCGCGACGAGCAGGCACATGTATTTGCCGAAAAAGTAGCCGAGGACGACGGGAGCGAGCAGGCTCACGGGAGCGAGAGGGGGCGCACACACCGAGAGCAGCACCACGCCGTATCCCGCCAGCACGCCGAACGAGGTGGTGAAAAAGACTTTGACCGCGCCGAATTCCATATCCGCGCGCGCGATCCGCTCGAACTCCCCTCCCGCCGCGCTTATGGTGACGAATATGCCCACGGCGATGCCCGCCGCAAACACCGCGGCGAAACTCAACACGCTCTTTTTGTTCTCTTTCAGAAAGTCCTTTACCACGCCTTTCACCGCGCGCATCCCCGGAGATCTCATATCACACGATATGCGCGTCCTAGCCCGTCTATGCCCTGCGCCCGCGGCGGCGCGGCGCACATTCATGCACCCGTTTGACACTCTTCGGCAAGATGAGAGGATTTTGACGCAAGAAGTTCAAAAACCGCCTCGTACAACGTGTTAAACTGCACGCATGACAGCAGTGCCCTCGCGCATAAAATTGTATCTTCTGCGGCTGGGATTCCAGCCCAACCTCAAAGGCTACCGCCTGCTTGCGAGGCTCATTGCCATCGCCGAAGAGGGCGTGGAAGTGATGCCGCTGAAATATCACGGCTACAAATTCCTCGCAGAGGAATTCGGCGTGGGAGAGGCGAGCGTGGAAAAGGACATCCAGAACGCGATCTCTTCCGCGTGGCTGCGCGGCAACGTGGACGTCCTGTACGGCGAATTCGGCGAGACCCTCGACGAGGACAAGGGCAAGCCCACCAACAAACAGTTTTTGCTCACCGCGCTGGAAAGACTCGCCGGCGCACAAGATCTTCCCTCAAACGAAAAACTCCCGTGAAAACGGGAGTTTTTCCTCTTCGCACTTTCCCTTTCGCACTGCGCTCACGCCGCCTCCCGGATCGTCTCGCGCAGGGCTCTCTCCGCCTCGTCCAGCATGAAACGAGCGTGCACGCCGTAGCCGCGCTTCGGATCGGTGACGAAGACGTGCGTGACGGCTCCGATGAGTTTGCCGTCCTGCAATATCGGACTGCCGCTCATCCCCTGCACGATCCCTCCCGCCTTTTCAAGGAGTTCCTCGTCCCGCACCGCGATGACCAGCCCTTTAACCGCGCGCTCCGACTGCGGCTCCGATTTGACCACGTCCACGTCGTACAACTTCGGCGCTCCGCCTTGAAGCGTGGTCAGCACTTGTGCCCTGCCGGGATGCGCCTCACCCTTTCCCGCGACACGCACCTTGCTCCCGCGCACGTCGGAACACCATTTTCCGTAGATGCCTATCTCCGTATTCTCCGTGTTTACGCCCACGGGACGGGAAAGACGGTTGATCTCGGCACAGAGCCCTCCCGCTCTCCCCGCTTCGCCGCGGGTGACTCCCGTGATCTCGACGTCGAAGACCTTGCCGTCCTGCAGACTTGCCGCAAGCCCCGTCTCCGGGTCGCATACGTGGTGCCCGAGCGCGGCATAGCCACCGCTTTCGGTGACAAAAGTCAGCGTCCCGATGCCGCCTACGTCCTCTTTCAGGCAAAGCCCCAGCCTGCGCTCTCCCGACGCCGCCTCCTTCGCCGGCACCGCGCGCACTTCGAAGACGCCGCCGGCGCGCTCCAGCGTGAGCACCACTCCGTCCTCCGACTCCGACACCGCCTCTCTGAAACGGAAGAGGTTATCCGCCCTCTCGCCGTTGACGGACTTCACAACGTCTCCCGTGCGTATGCCGCTCTCACCCAAAGGGCGCACACTGCCCTCTTCGGTCACGACGTCACACACCCCCGTCACGATGAGCCCGTCCGCATTCAGCGTGATGCCCAGCGGCACGCCGCCCAGATATACGCTCCCGCAGTCCTCTGCGGCAAAAGCTACGCCGCCCGCGCCTGCGGACAGCACCCCCGCAAACATGGCGGCAGACAACACAAGTTCGATGATCTTCCTCATGCGCTTATTTTCCGCACATCTCCCCTCGGCTTACATGGAAAAAAAAGTATATTGCCTCGAAAAGCGATGAGTAGCTAGGAAAGAAAGGCACGTTTGCAAGCAAATAACATCGGAGTGTTACTTACCCCTTTCCTGTGGGATTCGTCGGGTTCGAAGGTAAAAACGGGTGTACGTCTCGCGGGGAATGTTGTTCCCCCCTCCTTCCCTTCGGGCTTTCCTCCCCCGCTGCGTCACAGCACGTGCTCGCCTTCGCGGCGGCGTAAACTTCGC
>CALWAF010000030.1 GCA_944372795.1 uncultured Clostridia bacterium
GGCGGGCGCGGAACTGCTCGCACCTCAAAGCAAGAGATTTTCGGATGATTTTGTGCGGGCGGAACGCAGGCAATAGTTTACATATTGTCAAGTTTCGGCTGTGCAAAAGCGCCGAAAAGAATTGCTCTGAGACCGGTTCGTATTATTCCGGTCCGGCATACGGCATGAAAATCGGACAATACGTCAAAAGAGAGCGCGGCGCGCTCTCTTTTGTCATGCTCTGTAAGCCGCGCAGGTGTGCGTCCGGCTGCCGGGAGATACGCGTCGCAGAGAGGACCGGCAGGGCAGTGCCGCCTGGCAGAGCTGCCGTGTTCGGCGCACGCAAAACGCCGCGGCGTCATGCCGCGGCGTGCGTGTGCAGTCCGTTGATAAGCGTACTTATTCCCGGTCGCCGGAGGAGATATCCGTCACGGCTTCGTTTTCCTCGGCGTCCGCGGTGTCGGCGGCGAGCGCTTCGGCTGCCATCGCTTCGCCTTCGGCGGAGTCGGCTGCAGCTTCCTTGTCGCCCTTGTCCACCTTGCGCATGATGACGAACTTGTCCATCAGGAAGATGACCACGAAGCTGATGACGGAGCTCAACATCTTGCTGATGGTGTTGCCGGCGTCCGCACCGATGGCGGGGCCCATAGCGTCGCCCAGCACGCCCGCGAGCCATGTGGTGAAGATGATGAGCGCGACGACGGTGATGACGTACATGATGGCGCTGAACACCACGTTGTTGTTGGCGTTGAATGTCTTCTTGCGGTTGATGGTGAAGGAGATTATCTCCGCTATGCACTTGGAGCCGAGCATGGCGATGAAGCCCGCGGTGCCGAATGCGCCGCCTCTGCCCGCTGCGTAATGGAAGATGAACCAGTGGAAGTCCTCGTTGCCGCACACGCCTTCCAGCCCGTATTGCAGGGCGTACATGGACGCAAACTCCGCGATGAACGCGATGCAGCTGATGAGCGTGAATTTGACGACCTGCCAGATGTTGCCGTGGCGGGTCATGAACGCCTTACCCTTGTGGAAGGCGGCGGTCGCCTTGCCCTTCACGCCGCTTTGTGCCGCGACTTCGCCTTCTTCGGCGGTCTCACCGTCCGTGACGACGGGGCTCTCCGCATTCTCTTCCGCATCCGCCTCTTCGGGCAGGGTGTTTTCTTTGATCTCTTCCTCCGCCTGTATGGCGGCGTCTTTGTTTGTGTCGGACATATTCCTCCCCCCGATACGTTTATAGGTACATTTTGAATTACGCGGGGGTTTATGTCAATAGTTTTGCGCCGAAAACGCACTATAATTAAATATGATTTAATTAAATCGCGCGCACATACGGAAATTTGCGTCGCGGGACGGGCGAAAAGAGGCGGGATGTGTTATAATGGCGGAAATTCGGGAGGCATGATATGTCCGTAGAAAGAGTGAAAGAATATCTCGCCGCATACGGCGCGGCGGAGCGCGTGCGCGAGTTCGACGTGTCCAGCGCCACGGTGGAGCTCGCCGCAAAAGCCCTCGGGTGCGAAGAGGCGCGCATCGCCAAGACCCTCTCCTTCATGCTGGGGGAGAGAGTGATCCTCGTCGTGGCGGCGGGGGACGTGAAAGTGGACAACCGCAAGTATAAAGACTTCTTCGGAGGCAAGGCGAAGATGCTCGCCCGCGAGGATACGGAGCGCCTTACGGGACACGCCGCGGGCGGCGTCTGTCCCTTCGCCGTGTCGGACGGCGTCGAGGTGTGGCTGGATGAGTCGCTGAAACGCTTCTCCACCGTCTATCCCGCTTGCGGCAGCGCGTCGAGCGCCATTGAGCTCACTCCCGCGGAGCTTGAAAACTTCTCCCGCGCAAAAGGATGGACGGACGTCTGCAAACCCTATGACGCCGCCGAATAAAGCGTTGAATGTGCTTATCCGAAAGATAAAGTGCCGATCCTGCGATCGGCACTTGTTATGTGTCGGCGGTGCTCAAACACACGACGCCGAGCATGATCAGGAGCTTGGGGATGACGGTCTTGTTTGTCGGCATTTTTCTTTTCCTCACCCTCATTATGCGCCCTCTCTTTCCTCCCCGCAAGAAACCTCGCGTTGCAGGAGGAGCCGCAACCGACGGTTGCGCGCCGTCGTGCTTGTCGCCTTCTTCCACTATATCCCGAAGGAATGGCGGGCGTACTTCTTCCCGGTGCCCTTCGTTTCGGGGCTCGTCTATCTCGCGCTGCACTATCTTGCCGATACGGACGCGGCGTGGCTGGCGTTCCTCGCCATCCCCCTTTATTACATCCCCGCCGCGCTCTACACCCTCTCCGTCATCCGTTCCCGCAAACGCGGAGCGGCGAATAATACGCCGAAAAACGACGTTTAATAGATCATTTCGACGGATAAACACCGCGTTTTGCGCGGATTTTCCCGAGGTTGTCCTCGGTTAAACTGTTTGTTCTCCGACGCTTGAAAAGAGGGGCGGGTTGTGGTATAATGCTCTCATCAAACCAAGGACGTGGGATAATGAAAGAAGTCAAATGCATCGCGCTCATCGCGCACGACAACAAAAAAGCCGAGATGGTCAGCTGGGCTATGAAGAACCGCGATACCCTCGCGCGCTTCGAGCTCTGCGGCACGGGCACGACATCCAAGCTCGTCGCCGAAGCCACCGGTCTTGACGTGCACCGTTATCTTTCCGGACCCCTCGGCGGCGACCAGCAGATCGGCGCCAAGATAGCCGAAGGGCAGATCGACCTCGTCATCTTCTTCTGGGATCCTCTCCAAGCCCAGCCCCACGACCCCGACGTCAAAGCGCTCCTGCGCATCGCCGTGGTGTATGACATACCTATTGCGACCAACAAGGCTACTGCCGACTACGTGATACACTCTACACTGATATAAAGCTCGTCCTAAATTTCCGCATGTGTCATTTGGCGACCTGCTTTGTCAAAGCCCCGTTCCGCAATGCGGTCACGTACGATTTAGTACGCTCCCTTTTGCGGAAGGGGCTTTTTCGCGCATCTCATCCAAATGACACATGCGGGCACGGTAGAAGAGGAGTATAAGCTGTGTCCCCGCCCGGAGTTACCGAGGACGCTATTCGGCGAATAACTGCGTCAAAGCCCTCCCGCCCTGCGAGTTACGTACGAGAAGTACGCGCCTCTTGTGCGGGAGGGCTTTTCCTTGTTCTTCATCCGAATATCACCCTCGGGCACGACAGTGTGATGTATAGTTTGCGTTATCGCTCCGACTTACCGCAGGCGTCATTCGGCGCACAACTTTGTCAGCGCCCCTTTTTAGGCTCGTTACGTACGCTTAAGTACGCGCCTCGCCTAAAAAGGGGCGCTTTCGCGTTCTGCATCCGAATATCGCCCTCGGGCACGACATGGGTGGTAATTTTTCCGTCTCTGCTCGGGCTCCGAAGAGCTTGATGGCGATGTTTCATTTTCGGAGACGGTTTTACGCGCCGCTCACCCGCGTCGCAATCTGCGCGTATTCGTCGCCATGCGCCGCATTGCGGCGGCTGGCTCGTCTGTCGCGCGGTTGCTCCTTATCGCGGTGTGAAAATGCGGAGGCGCTCGTTCACTCCGCGTTTTGCAAGCAAAACTATCCGTTCGCTCGCTCATTTTCACTCCGCGGGAGACGAGGGCAGAGCCCTCGTTTGTAAGGGGCGCTTTCGCGCACGGGGTCCCCGCCGAAAGTATTTTCGGTGGGGTAAATCTCATCCGAATATCACCCTCGGGCACGACATGGGTGGTAATTTTTTTGTCTCCGTTTCTCGGGGAGATGTGGTATGATCGGGGTATGGTGTATTGCATCTCGGACATACACGGGCACTACGAGCTGTTCTGTCGTTTGCTGGACAAGCTGAAATTCGGCGGCGGGGACAGGATGTACGTGCTCGGCGACATCGTGGGAAAGGGCGCGGAGAGCATCCGTCTGGCGAAGCTGCTGTTTTCACTGGACGGCGTTTTTTGCATTGCGGGCAATCACGAGTACGACATGTTGAAGCGTTTTCGCGCGCTGACGGAGCAGACGGGGGACTTCGAGGAGGCGCTGGACATATTGCGCTGCGATTTCGAGGACGGGCATTTGCTTGATGCGGAGACGGTGGAGGGGTTCGACTCCCTGCCTTTTTACATCGAGACGGACGAGCTTATCCTCGTGCATGCGGGTGTCCCGCTTGCGGAGGGGAAGATCCTGCCTTTGCGGGAGGCGACGCGGGAGCAGCTGGTGTACGACCGCAGGTTCAAGGACGCAGACGTTCTGCCGAGGGGCGGAAAGTGCGTGCTGTACGGACACACCCCCGTGCGGTATCTCACGGGCAGGGACGAGATTTTGTTCTATCCGCGTGAAGGGGCAGGGCACGGCAGCGGGCGGATCGCGGACTATTGCAAGATACATCTGGACACGGGAGTGTATCTCGGTGGCGTCCTAGGCTGCATAGAGACGGGCACCTGCCGTTGCACTTACGTGCGCGCGGTTTAGAGCCGCACATCTCGGCGCAGGATGAGCGACCACGCGTATTATACACTTGGGGACGGGCTTAATTTGTCTAATCTTTAAGCAAAACGACCCCGTCCCCAAGTGTATATAAGCCCGTCCCCAAGTGTCTAAAATTAAGCAAGTCCGCCTGCGGGTGTCGGTTCCATGACAAAGTGAGGGTAGAAAAAACAAAAGCGATTGTATGGGGGGGTGGGGGTATAATACCCCCACGGGGAGCGCGAAGGTGTGACACCCTCGCAGGGGCGGGTGTGTCGGAAAAACGACAAATGTTAAAAAAGTGTGAAAGATTTTCAAAGTCTATTGAAAGCGGCGGGGAATTATGTTACAATTTAACCATTCTAAAAACAAGGAGAGTGTACTATGGCTGATTTCAAGAAGCTCATAGACAACAAGGCGGAGAGCGCGCAGTACATGATCGACGGCATCACCGACGTCATCAAGAAGTGCGGCAAGCGCGGTCCCGGCAGCGAAGGCGAGAAAAAGTCCTGCGAGTATATGGCGGACGTTCTCAAAAACGAGTGCGGCTGTGAAAGAGCGGATGTGGAGTCCTTCAAGGAACACCCCCATTCCTTCCTCGGCTGGCTGAACTACACCATCACATGCGCACTTCTCGGCATGTTGTGCTTCTTCTTCCTGCCGGCGCTCGGAGTGGCACTCATCGTGGTCGGGTTCCTGATCATGATCTGCCAGTTCGTGCTGTACAAAAAGACGTTCGACTTCCTCTTCCCCGAAGAGACGGGGCACAATGTCACCGCCATCAAGAAGTGCACGGGCGAAGTGAAGGCGCGCATCTTCTTCAACGGTCACCCCGACGCGGCGTGGAACTGGCCCGTCAACAACAAGTTCGGCGGCGCGGTGTATGAGCTGCACATCGGATCGAGCTTCCTTGGCGCGTTCATCGCTCTCGTGCTTGCGATAGTTGCGACCGCGGTGCTCGGCTCCAACGGCATTGCGTACATGACCGAGTTCAGCCTTGACGCTTACACTCTCGTCTACGGCGAGGCGCTGTTCTGGTGCGGCATCGCCCAGCTCGTCTTTGTCCCCGGCCTCATCGGCATGTACTTCATGTGGGATCCCAAGACGACGGTGGACGGCGCCAACGACAACCTCACCGGCTGCTATATGGGCATCGCCATCCTCAAAGCCATGAAGGATGCGGGCATCGAGCTCGAGCACACCGAAGTGGGCGTCATCCTCTCCGGCTCCGAAGAAGCGGGTCTGCGCGGCGCGAAAGCGTGGGTGGAACAGCACAAGGGCGAGTTCGACGACGTTCCCACTTGGATCTATTCCTACGACACCATACACGCGAGCAAATTCCTCGGCGTCAACTACCGCGACCTCAACGGCACCGTCAAGGCGGACAAGGAAGTCAGCGACACCTTCATGGAGAGCGCGAAGGAGCTCGGCATACACTGCAACAAGACGTGGGTGCCTCCCTTCGGCGGCGCGACGGATTCCGCGGCGTTTGCGCAGGGCGGCTATAAGGTGACGGGCATCACGGCTCTGAACCACGTCCTCGAGGACTACTATCACACCTTGAAGGACACCTACACCAACCTCGACAAGGACTGCCTCGCGGACTGCTACGCCATCAGCGTGAAGTGCCTCGAGAAGTTCGACAAGAAGTTCGGCAAATAAGCGCGCGAACGAGCTACATCCCAAAGGGAGCCTTCGGGCTCCCTTTTTTGTTGCCGTAAAACGTCACCGCGCGCACGATTGACTATTTACTTTTAGTTTTTGTTAGATTATACTGTAACCGAAGGCGGAGATTTCCGCCGTCCCGCGGGATGCCGAAGGGCGCCTGCGGGCGGGTCCGCTTCCCGCGGAACCCGCAAAGGAGGGAAAACATTATGAACAAGATCTACGAACCTCTGTTCACTCCGTGGAAGATCCGCGATGTGGAGATAAAGAACCGCATCGTGCTCTGTCCCATGGGGGGAACGTCGCTGTTCGGTTGGATGGAGCCGCATCACCTCGATAAGGACGCGGCTGCTTTCTTCCTCGAGCGCGCGAAGAATAACGTCGGGCTCATCATCCCCGGCATCGCGCCTTTGAGAAACCTCATCGGCGGACAGTGGCTTTACAAAGCGAAGGGCGCTTTCAAGAAACTCAAGCCCTATATGGACGAGATCCACAAGACGGGCGCGAAACTCTTCGTGCAGCTGACAGCCGGATTCGGCCGTTCGTTTGCTTTGAGCGATCTGCTCGCGCTGCCCATCAAGAATAAGGTGGTGGGCGCGCTGATGAAGCCCATCCTCGATCCGTCCTACATCAGCGCATCGCCCAGCGAGCTGCCGTCCAGATGGACGGAGGACGTCACCTGCCGCGCACTCACCAAAAAGGAGATCGAGGACATCATCTACGCCTACGGTCAGACCGCGAAGATGTGCAAGGAAGCGGGTGTGGACGGCGTGGAAGTGCACGCGGTGCACGAGGGCTATCTGCTGGATCAGTTCACCTTGAAGTACACCAACAAGCGTACGGACGAGTACGGCGGCAGTTTCGAGAACAGATACCGCTTCCCCGTCGCCGTGGTGAAAGAGATCAAGAAGGTGTGCGGCGAGGACTATCCCGTTTCTCTGCGCTATTCCGTCGTCAGCAAGACCAAGGGCTTCTGCAAGGGCGCGGTGCCCGGTGAGGAGTATGTCGAGGTCGGCAGAGATATGGAAGAGAGCGAGAAAGCGGCGAAGTATCTGCAGGACGCCGGCTACGATATGTTCAACGCGGACAACGGCACCTACGATGCGTGGTATTGGGCGCATCCGCCTGCCTATATGCCCGTCAACTGCAACCTCGACGACGTGGCACACATCAAGAAATTCGTGGATATCCCCGTAGTGTGCGCGGGACGTATGGAGCCCGATGTCGCGGCTGCCGCCATCGCCGAAGGCAGGATCGACGGCATGGGCGTGGCAAGACAGTTCCTCACCGACGGCGAGTGGGTCACCAAGCTCAAAGAGGACAGGATCGAGGACATCCAGCCCTGCATCTGCTGCCACAACGGCTGCTTCACCATGTCCAAGCATAAGGGCACGGGCAACGACGCGCCCATCTCCGACGCGCAGCATATGGCAAGGTGCGCGCTGAACCCCCTCACGATGCAGAACGGCAAGTATACCATCATTCCCGCGAAGAAGAAAAAGAAGATCGCGGTGATAGGCGGCGGCGTCGGCGGCATGGAGGTGGCGAGGATCGCGACCCTGCGCGGACACAAAGTGACCATCTACGAGAAGACGGACAAGCTGGGCGGCGTGTTTATCCCCGCGGCGGCTCCCTCCTTCAAGGAAAAGGACCGCGCCCTCATCGAGTGGTATCGCAGACAGATCGCGAAGCTCGGCATCGAGGTGAAGTTCAACACCGAGGTCAAAGATATAAGCGCGCTCGGCGCCGACGAAGTGGTGGTGGCAACGGGTGCGAAGCCCAGAAAACTGCGCATCCCCGGCATCGACAAGAGCATGGAAGCCATCGAGTATCTCAACGGCGCGGCAGTCGGTGACGACGTCGTGATAATCGGCGGCGGGCTCACGGGCTGCGAGATAGCCTACGACCTCTTCCTGAAAGGCAAACGCCCCGTAATCGTCGAGGCGCAGAACGACATCATCACCACCCCCGGGCTCTGCCTTGCGAACTCTTCCTATCTGCGCGACTACTTTGCGTGGAAGAAGGTGCCCGTGCTGCTTGAGAGCACCGTGAAGAAGATCGAGGACGGCAAGGTCACCGTGGCGGACAAGGACGGCAAGACGCGCGAGATCAAGGCGGACACCGTCATCGTGTCCGTGGGCTATGTGCCCGCGCCCGTGGCGGAAAAGAGCTCGCACGTCCACATCGTGGGCGACGCCGAAAAGGTGGGCAATCTCCGCACCGTGGTGTGGAAAGCGTGGGAGGTTGCCGAGAAGCTGTGAGTGTAAGGCACGCCTGAAACACGAAACGTGCACCCTCCCGCGGCAGAGTATTGCCGCGGGAGGGTGCAGGCGTATTTTCGGGCAGATGAGTTTCGCCTCCGCGCCTCATTCGGGGAGCATCTCAAGGCGCTCATTTGAGTGCGGTTTTAGGCTTTTCCTCTCGTATGACGCGGCAGCTGCGCGTCGAGAGTGAGGCGTAGGGGCAGCATCCCTTGCGCAGGCATGATCGCACGTATCGTGTTTTACATCTCATCAGCGTGACGGAGAGGCGGAGATATAAAACACGATTCGTGTGAAAGGAGAAAAGTTTTGAACGACAAGATAGCAAAGTGTCTCGCCGCGCTGGACGGGGCGGGAGTGAAATATCGGTTCGCGGAGCACGCCCACGCCGACACCATCGACGACGTCGTCGCGCTGGGGCTCGAGGACGGCGACCGCATTGCCAAGAACCTTTTCGTGCGTGACGCCAAGAAGATCAACTACTATGTGCTCACCGTGCGGCAGGACAAGCACGTTTCATTAAAGGAAGCGCAGGAGAAGATGGGGGCGGGCAAACTGACATTTGCCTCCGAGGAAGAGCTGGAGGCGCTGCTCGGGCTCTCAAAGGGCTCCGTGACGCCGCTTGGTTATATGAACGATGCGGCAAAGAAGGTGAAATTCGTCATCGACCGCGACTTCAAGGACGGCGTCATCGGCGTGCACCCCTGCGACAACACCGCCACCGTGTGGTTGGACACCGACGTCCTGATCTCTCTCATCAGGGCGCACGGCAACTTTGTCTATTTTCTCAAATTTTGACAAACGAGGGGGACTATGGGACTGACGTCACTCGAAAAATTCGAAGTGCGGTGCACAAAAGCTATCCTTGCTTTCAGCGAGGTGTTCCTGCATATCCCTTGTTTCGGGGTGCATAAGAACATTTCAAAGCGCCGCGGTCTGTGCTACGGGGACGGCAAACGCACCAAACTTGACGTGTATCGCAAAAAAGGGTGTGAGGGCAATTTGCCTCTGTTCATCTATATACACGGGGGAGGATTTCTTTCGGGAATACGCTCGAACAGGCGGTTTTATTGCTATAACTGGGTGGACGCAGGCTATGTGGCGGCGAACATCGACTACGATTATGCGCTCGACGCCGAACATCCCGAACATATAAGGGAGATCTTCAAAGGCATAGAGTTCGTGCTGGAACGTGCCGAAGAGTTCGGGATAGACACGCGGAAGATCGTCGTGGCGGGCGACAGCGCGGGAGGATATTTCGCTTCTCTCGTATCCGTCATATCCGTTTACCGTGACCTTTACGACACTTTGGGGATAGATTTTAAGTTCAAGGACGAATTCAGGGTGTCGGCGTGCGTGACTTTGAGCGGGATATTCGACCCCGTGCGGGCGATAGACACGCGCTATCCGCAGATCGGGCTTTTCACCTCCGTTTTTTTCGGAAGATCCGCAAAGGAAGTCCGCGCCATGAAAGGCGACGAAGGTCTGCGCGTGACCTATGCGACCGACGCAAGAACGGGTCCGGAGTTTCCTCCGACGTTCATTGTCGCGTCTAAAGCGGACAGGCTGAAAGCGGAGTCCGAGATCCTGCGCGACGAACTTGCCGCGGCGGGAGCTCGTCACGCCTATTTCCTTTGCACGGGCATAAACGGGGTGCACGCGGGGGCGCTCGCGTGCGAGCTCGCGCCCTCGGGCAGGAGGTGTCTCGCCGAGGCGCAAGCCTTCGTGAAAGAGGTGTCGGAGGAAGGGGAGCGCGGCTGAACGCGAAATGGCGGGGAAGAGAGAAGATCGCACAGAACGGAGTTTGTATGAACATTTTTAAGCGTAAAACGTCTGTTGTTGCAATGTTTGTCTTGTTTGTCGCGATGTGCGCGGCGTTTTCGGTCGTCCTTTCCGGGTGCAACGAGTCGTCGTCTCCGCTGCCCACCGACAGCAAGTCGTGGGTGCTGGAGAGCATCACGGTGACGAGCGGGAGCGAGGTGAAGACCTATTCCGTCGCCGCCGCGGAAAAGATAAAGGAAGAGTATCCCGTAAGCGAAGAGAACTCCGACGAGGTGAACGAGGCGAACAGGGCAAAGTGGATCGTCTACGACGGAATGTATCTCGGGGCGGGCACCGTGAGCGTGACGTTTGCGGGAGAGTACGTCTATCTCGATTTCGCGGACGGCAGGAGCGAGGAAGGCACTTGGAAAAAGAGCGGGGAATCCTTCGGTACGAGCATGATAGAGTATGTGTTCGGGCGGTCGGAGGCGACCTACGGCACCTGCGGCAGGGTGGAGGAACAGGACGGCACCCGTCACCTCGCGCTCTACGTCGTCCACGGCAACACGACCTATTATTTCACCGCCCCCGTGTGACGCCGTCCGAACCCCGCAAACATTTTGAATTTCGAAGAGGAAGACCTCCCATTCGGGAGGTCTTTCATCATTCTTGTCCTGCATGCCGGAGCGGAATAATACGAACCGGGTTCAGCGTCGCCGATTTCCGCCTGAACTGCGTCATTCGCCTTGCTAATACGGGCAGGTATTAGCGGCGCCGACTTCCTTGCTCAGCCAAAAATCGGCTGGCGCGGAACTGCTCGCACCTCAGAGCAAGAGATTTTCGGATGATTTTGCTCTGGCGGAACGCAGGCAATAGTATACATATTGGCAAGTTTCGGCTGTGCAAAAGCGCCGAAAAGAATTGCTCTGAGGCAGGTTCGTATTATTCCGCTCCGGCATGGATCGAAGGAACATATGATCGAAGGAGCACTTCCGTCTTTCGAGCCTCTCTTCGGAGAGGCTTTTTCGCGCCCTTTACACCCGAATGCGGTTCGTTTCGGCTTGGCACAGGATTTTCAAGAGGTTTCGCGGAGATATGCGCGCGCTTCGGGTAAATGTAAGAAAAATGTAAGGATTTCGTCAAGACACGGTAAGACCGGCGGGCTAAAATGGCAGTGTAGAAAGCATAAGGAGGCTTTTATGTCAGTCATCATCGCGCTCACCGGAGCAAGCGGAAACATGGGAAAGGAGTGCTTGAAGCAGCTCCTTGAGCTGGAGGAAGTGGAAAAGGTCAAATTCCTCGTCCGTCGCACTTCCCGCGACAAGCAGTTCGCCGCCGCCGTGCGCAGGACGTACGGCAAGAGGGCGGAAGCCGTGTGGGGAGACCTTGCGGACGCCGATTCCTGCAAGAGGCTCGTCGCGGACAGCGACTACGTCTTCCACGTCGGAGCCATCATCCCCCCTCTTTCCGACCACGACCCCGAGGCGACTCGTCTTGCCGACTACGTGGGCACCCGCAACATGGTGGACGCCGCAGTGGCTATGGGGGACAAGGAGCCCAAATTCGTGCACATCTCCACCGTGGCGCTTTACGGGCACCGCAACTATCTGCATCCTTGGGGCAGGGTGGGCGATCCGCTGCTGCCCAGCATGTACGACGTCTATGCGGAATATAAGCTGAAAGGGGAGAGATATGTTTTGGACAGCCCTCTCCGCTGCTGGGCGATCATCCGTCAGACTGCGATGCTGCACTACAACATGATGAAGGACAACATGAGCGACGGGTTGATGTTCCACACCGTCATCAACGTGCCTCTCGAGTGGTCCACCGCGCCCGACAGCGGGCTGCTTATCAAGCGCATCGTGGAGCGCGACCTCAAGGGAGAGGTGGACAGATTCTGGAAGAAGTGCTATAACCTCGGCGGCGGCGAGAAGAACCGCGTGACGGGCTATGACACCTATGCGAAACTTCTCACCACCATAGGCAGCGACATCGAGAAGGTGATGAGCCCGGGCTGGAACTCCATCCGCAACTTCCACGGTCTGTGGTTCGCGGACGGGGACGTGCTCAACGAGATGTTCGACCACCAGCATCAGACCATCGACGAGTTCTGCAAAGCCATCGTGCAGAAGTTCCCCGTGTACAAGGCGGCATCCGCCGTGCCTTCCTCCCTCATCTCCGCCGTGGGCTTCAAGAGATTGCTGGGAACGGAGAATTCGCCACTTGAATGGATAAAACAGGGAGATAAAGGTCGCATTCGTGCATTTTTCGGCAGCGAAGAGAACGTCAAGTGCATGGCGAAGAGCTGGAAGGAATTCCCCGTGCTCGCAAAAGGCGAGGTGGCGGACGGCAACATCGACTACGACGCCATCCGCAAGACGGAGAACCTCAAAAAGTACGGTTTCCTGCTCAATCACGGCTATGACGAGAGCAAGCCGGACAGCGAGCTCGACCTCGAAGATATGAAGGGTGCGGCGGCGTATCGCGGAGGCAAGTGCATCTCGGAGAGCATGGTGAAGGGCGACCTTTACACCAAGCTCGAGTGGGAGTGCCACGACGGTCACACCTTCTTCGCCTCTCCCTACACGGTCATCAAGGCGGGGCACTGGTGTCCCACCTGCTGCCAGCCCGAGCCGTGGGACTACGACAGGCTGGCGAAGTTCATGCCCTTCTATGCGCAGGTGTGGTATGACACCCACGCGAGGGAGGAGAACACCGAGTATTTCTTCAGCGGCGGCAAGGCGATGTACAGGAGATATTGACATGAAAGTGCTGTTCACCGTATTTTCCGCAAGCGGCAACACGCTGCGGGTGGCAAAGCTGTTTTCGGAGAGGCTCTCGGAGCGCGGTGCGGAGTGCGAGACCGTGCGCATACGCGAGGATATGGCGGCGCCCGACGTCGCTTCCGCCGACACCCTCGTCATCGGCTATCCCGTCCACGGATTCAACGCACCTCAAAACGTGGCGGATTTCGCAAAGGGCTTGCCAGAATGCGAAAATAAAGTTTATTATATTATAAAGACCAGCGGCGAGCCGCTGCACGTCAACGACGCGTCCTCCCGCATCCTCGACCGCATCCTGAAAAAGAAGGGATACATCAAGCGCGGAGAGTTCCACTACGTCATGCCGTACAACATGATCTTCCGTCACTCGGACGATATGGCGGCGCTCATGTGGCAGGCGGCGCGCAACACCGCGCCCGCCGACGCGGACAAGATCTTCGCGGGCGAAGAGGCGCAGCTGAAAGCGGGGCTTCTTGCCGTGATGACGCGCTTTGTCGTGGCGGTGGAGCACAAAGCCATGCCTTATCTGGGCAGGCTGTTCAAGGTGAAGAAGGAGAAGTGCATCTCCTGCGGCAAGTGCGCGAAGCTCTGTCCCATGCTCAACATCGAGATGAAGGACGGGCTGCCCGTCTTCGGCAAGAACTGCATAGGGTGCACGGCGTGTTCCTTCAACTGTCCTGCCGACGCCATCTCCATCGGCGTGCTGAACGGCTGGAGGGTGAACGGGGCGTATAAGTTCGCGCCTCCCCGCGAGGGGCTCACCCGCAAGGACGTGTGCAACTATTGGCGCGGGTCCTACATCAGATATTTCCGCGAACACGGCATAGAGCTTAACAAGGAGTGAATATGAGAAAGATCCTGATCGCAGAGGACAACACCGAACTCAACGACATGATGCGCAACTACCTTCTGAAGGCGGGGCACACCGTCTATCAGGCGTTCAACGGCGCGCAGGCGCTGGAGTATGCGCGCAGTATGCAGCCCGATCTGGTGCTTCTGGACATCATGATGCCCGTCATCGACGGCTATGAGGTGTGCAAGTCCCTCCGCCGCGAGTACAGCATCCCCGTCATCGTCGTCTCCGCCATAGTGGGCGAGGACGAGAAACTCAAGATGTTCGAGCTCGGCGCCGACGACTATATGACCAAGCCTTTCTCCTTCAAGGAGATGGTGGGCAGAGTGAACGCGCAGCTGCGTAGGTATTACGAGTTCAACACGCAGGAGAAGAGCGAGAGAGTGTACGGCGACATGAAGATATCCTCCACCCGCCACGAGGTCAAGGTGGGCGGCGAGAGCGTCCCCCTCACCCTCAAAGAGTTCAACCTGCTCGACTTTTTGACAAAGAACGCGAATCAGATCTTCAGCAAACAGAAGCTCATCGACGTCGTGTGGGGCTATGACGACTACATCGACGAGAACACCGTCGCCGTCACCGTGGCGAGGCTCAGAGAAAAGCTGGCAAGATACGGCATAGAAAACGTGGTCACCGTGTGGGGGCTGGGCTATAAATGGCAGGATTGAGAGGACGCAAAAACTATGTGCAGACAGCCGTCGACGCCCTGAACGCCGGCGATCTGTCCACGCCCATAGAGCCTCGCGGCACCGCCTCTCAAAGGAAGATCCTGCGCGGGCTCGAGAAACTGCGCGTCGCCTATCTCGAGCAGCAGATCGCCCACGCCCGCGCCATCGAGCAGAACAAGCTCGCCATCGCAAGCGTCGCCCACGACGTCAAGACGCCGCTCGCCCTCATCTCGGGCTATGCGGAGTGCTTGCAGGACGGCATGGACGACAAGGATTATCTCGCCCTCATCACCGAGAAGACGGAGCAGCTCAACGGGCTGGTCCTGAAACTCGTGGAGACGTCGAAGCACGAGATAGACAGCATCGACAGCCTCAAAGAGAAGGTGAACACCCGCACCTTCCTCGGCGGTGTGCTCGGCAAATACGAGGCGCTCGCCAAGACGAAGAACATCTCCTATAAGGTGCATCACATCCCCTCCGCCGAGATATACGCGGACAGGAAGGAGCTGGAACGCGTCTTTCAGAACCTCGTTTCCAATGCCGTCAAGTACACCGAGGAAGGAGGGAAGATCTCCGTCTCTTTCGGGCACAACGGCAAGTTCTTCGTGGTCAAGGTCAAGGACAACGGCAAGGGCATAGAGAAGAAGAACCAGCCCTACATCTTTGACAAATTCTTTATGGAAGAGTCCTCTAGGACGGACTCCAAAAATTCCGGGCTGGGGCTTTACGTCGCGCAGCAGATCGCCCGTCGTCACGGCGGCGAGATCAAGGTGCGCTCCAAGAAGGGCAAGGGCTCCACTTTCACCGTGACCATACCGGAGCTCCCCGACGAGACCACCCCCACGCAGCGCTTCGAGCAACTGCCCAAATTGCTGAAAGTCATGTTGATCTTGATGTTTTGTTTCATAATGCCATGGCTTTTGCGTTTTATGCGCTATTTCGAGTCGTGGCGTCCGGGCACTCTCATCACTGCCGTGTTCAATTTCGTTCTGTGGCCGTTCATATTTTTGTACGACATTTGGAGCGAGATCCTCTACAACAAGATCATCCTCGCGATGGACTGACGGCGGCTATGACAAAGACTTTTACAGGCGTGTCCAAGGCTCCCGCAGACGGCGGGAAACAGTTCCTCCGCGTGAAGAGCGTCACGGAGCATTTTCCCGGTCTCAAAACCTTCGTGTTCGAGGCGGACGGCGTTCATACCGAAAAACTCGCGCCCCAGCGGGCGGGCAATTATATCGCCATCACCGCGGACGCGGGAGAGAGCCGCGTCACGCGAGCATACACTCTCGCGTCCTCCCCGAAAGAGGCGGAGGGCGGCATCTATATCTCCACCGTGAAGAAGGCGGGCATCCTTTCCTCTCGTCTGGTGGACGGGTTGAGAGTGGGGGATGTCATTGAGGCGAGCAGACCGGACGGCAAGTTCGTCTATGACCCTGCGAGAGACTGCGCGCATATAGTAGGTGTCGCGGGAGGCGCGGGCATCACCTCAATGCTTTCCATGGCGAAGGCAGCGGAGGAGGGCAGCGAGCCCTATTCCATGACCCTCTTCTTCTGCGTGCAGAATGCCTACGAGTTTCTGTTCAAAGACGTCCTCGACGGCATGAGGAGCGGCAGAGTGCGCGTGGTATACGTCGTGGAGAACGACGCGCCCGAGTGGGCGGAGAGCGGGGTTTTCACCCGCGAGCTGCTGCATCGTTACGTCGGCGAAGAGTGCACTCTTTTCGCCTGCGGCGGAGATGCGTTATACCGCCATATCGCGGGCGAGCTTGCGGGAGACGGGCTCGTGCGGAACATGAAATTTTCGGCGAATTCCGTCACCGACCGCGAGGACGAAGAGGGGAGGGTTTTCACCCTCACGGTACACCTAGCGGGCAGGAAGTACGCCATCCCCGCGCGCGCTGCGGAGACCGTCATGGTCGCGATGGAGAGGGCGGGGCTCGCCGCGCTCTCGCAGTGCAGAGTGGGAGAGTGCGGATTTTGCAGAAGTGTCGTCCTCGGCGGCGCGTTCACCGCGCATCCCGCTCACGACAAAAGGAGCGAAGAGGACAAAGCCGCGGGGATCATCCATCCCTGCTGCACCTATCCCGAGAGCGATATGGACATCGTTGTGCCCGCGGATCCCGCGGCGGAGGTGTTATGAAGATACTGTTCGTCTGTTCCAGCAACGTGTGCCGCAGCCCTTATGCGGAGTTCGTCTTCCGCCGCTTGGTGAAGAGCAGCCCCGTGCTGTCCGCGGCGGGCGTGGAGGTGAGCTCCTCCGCAGTTTTCAACCGCAGCAAGGTCATCTTCCCGAAGGCGGCAGTCAGCCTGAAAAGAGAGGGGTTCTCGGAGGGGGAGATCGCCGCGTTCAAACCCTCTTTCAAGTGCTCGGCAAAGGAAAAATTCCGCGATGCGGACGTCATCATCGGCATGTCCAAAATGCATAAGTGGCTCACTCCCGCGAAATATCGCAAAAAATTCATCACCCTCTCCGAAGCCGCCGAAGGGAAATACACCCCCATCCCCGACCCCTTCCTCTACAAGTCGCAGGAAGAATACGACAAGGTGATGAGCGTCATCAAGGTGTATCTTGAAAAGTATGCGGCGGGGCTGGAAGAAAAATTGAAACCCTCCCTTTGAGGCGCCGAGGGCGCTGTTTGGCGCACAATTTTGTCAGCTTGATCGGGCGTCTTTGAGCACAACGCACACTTTTTCGAAGACGAAATCACGCGCACCCCGAGCGTGACGTCGCTTGACACGACGTTATCTCGTTCAAAATGGAGCCGCCCAGCCAAACTTTCACAGGCGGCTTGCCGCCTCTTGAAAGTCGGCGGCGACCGTATGAGTGCCGAGGG
>CALWAF010000031.1 GCA_944372795.1 uncultured Clostridia bacterium
CATCTTTCTTTTCTCCTCACATCCTCGCTATTCCGTCCTCGCTTTGCTCGTCCTTACAAATCCCTGCTTCTCCGCCATTAGGGAATAATACGAACTCTGAAAACGAGTTCGTATTATTCTTTTCTGTCGATTATTTTGAAAGCGTACTTTATCTAAAATTCAAAGTTTGAATAAAGGCGACAACTTGCCCCGGGGCGTCCGAAACTTTAAGTGTGGGACGTATATGGAGCGGAAACGAGTGGGCTGATCCGAGGCGTTGCGGCTGCCGGGTGGGGTGGTTTGTCGGGTGAGGGGAGGATTTTGCTTGGCGGGGAGCGAGGCGGGGTGGTAAGATGGGGAAAACGGACAGGGAGGTCGGAGATGGATAACCGAGACTTTTTGATGTCGCTTTCGAAAGAGGAGCTGGTGGAGCTGGTCGGGATATATTCCCGCAATATGCTCGCGATGGACGGGGTGTGGTTCCAATCGGTGGAGCGCAGGTTCGGGATGGACGAGGCGATGCGGCACGATGCGGAGGCGTGGGCGAGGTTCACGCGGACGGAGGCGCGGCGCATAAAGAAGTTTCTGGGGCTCGGCGAGGGGAGCGGGTTGGACGGGCTGGAAAAGGCGCTCATGCTGCGCTTTTATGCCAATCTCAATGACAGCAGGATAGACCGCGAGGACGGCGCGCTGTATTTCACCTGTGTGAGGTGTACGGTGCAGGAAAAGCGCGCGGAGAAGGGGATGCCGCTGCATCCGTGCAAGCCCGTGGGCATAGTGGAGTACAGCGGATTCGCGGAAGAGATCGACCCGAGGATAAGGTGCGAATGCGTGAGTTGCTATGCCGGAGCGGAATAATACGAACCTGCCTCAGAGCAATTCTTTTCGGCGCTTTTGCACAGCCGAAACTTGCGGGTATGTATACTATTGCCTGCGTTCCGCCAGAGCAAAATCATCCGAAAATCTCTTGCTCTGAGGTGCGAGCAGTTCCGCGCCAGCCGATTTTTGGCTGAGCAATTTCGGGGTCCCCGAGTGAAAATCTGTGATTTTCAGTTGGGGTAAAAGTCGGCGCCGCTAATACCTGCCCGTATTAGCAAGGCGAATGACGCAGTTCAGGCGGAAATCGGCGACGCAGAACCCGGTTCGTA
Source organism: uncultured Clostridia bacterium (assembly GCA_944372795.1). Classification (GTDB taxonomy): domain Bacteria; phylum Bacillota; class Clostridia; order Christensenellales; family CAG-917; genus Limadaptatus. The sequence continues at coordinate 1,128 of CALWAF010000031.1, forward strand.
TTATTCCGCTCCGGCATCGCGATGTCACGGATGACGGCTGCCGTTGCAAGTGGAAGTTCACTTTGGAAGAGTGAGAGCGGAGCCGGCGGAGAGAACGTAGAGAAAAAGGCGGCGCAATGCGCCGCCTTTTGGTTTTGACCGAGTTGATGTCAGCGGAGGGTGACGCCGCCGACGGCAGCGAGATCCGCGATCTTGAATTGTTTGGTCATGACGTATGTCTTGCCTCCGAGTTCGGAGCCCACGGGGGAGAAGGTGCCGTAGGATGTGGTGACGACGGTGCCGTCTGCGAGCACGACGAGTCCCGCGTAGCCGGTGTCCGCGTTGCAGAATTCCGTGATCTCGCTTGTGCCTACGTCGTAGGTGTTGGCAAGTTTGACCAGCATATCGCCGCAGCCGTCCGCGCCCTTTTTGAGGTCCTCATAGTCGCCGATCCAAGCCACCCAGCCGCGGGAATCCCAGCCTGCGCCCGGACGGATGGGGTAGTGTATGCTGCGCATGGTGATGATGAGTTTGCCCGTCGTGGCGTCATATTCCGCCTTGTGTCTCTCGCCCGTGAGTTCCGCAGAGACGGTCTGCGGTTCGCTCCACGTCTCGCCCTCGTCGGTGGAGAAGGACACGTAGGAATAGGTGTATTTCTGATTGACGCGGAAGAGGGCGGCGAGCTCGTTCCCGTCGGGGGAGCGGATGATCTCCACCTCACAGAAGTCCTCGCTGTTCTCGATTTTGCGCCACTCGCCGTTCTGTCCGAGCAGACGGACGGGATCCGACCACTCCATCTGTCCTTCGGAGTTGAAGGTGAGGAAGGTCTTGTAGACGGTGAAGTTCCTGTCGTCGTGATAGGTGCCCATCCACTTGTCGATGAGGTTGCCGTTCTCGTCCTTCATTTGGGTAAGGCTGCTCATTGCGACGACGGCGTCATATTTTTCGGCGCCCGCCTCGCGCTTATATTCTTCGCGGACGGCATTGGGACCGTAGAAGTTCTCGTGCTCGCTCCATTCAAGTCCGTCGCACTTGCCGTTCTCGTCGAGAGAAGCGGAAATCGCCGCATCCCATCCTTCACCCTTGTCACGGGGCTGATCCGCCCAGCTGGGACGTCCGGAAATGGTGATGAGCTTCTGGGTGCCGTCGGTGAAGTCCAGCTTGTAGATGGTGGGAGTTTCCTCGGTGTGATAGAAGCTGTCGGGTTTGGGATTGTCCGCGTTGAAAATGTCGGTGTAGGTGAGACCGCCGTCGGTGCTGAGCATCATGATGGTCTCGGCTCTGCCGTGGCTCTTGGGGAAGGCGACGAGGATGTTGCCGTTGTCCAGCAGCACGCTGTCGGGATGCCCCTGATATTCTCTGCCGAGGTACAACCCGAAATATTCGTCGTCGGTGGCGACGGGATGCTGCTCGTAGAGATATTGATATTGCTCGGCGGTGCCTTCGGGGGCGGCGGAGAGGTCGACGAGTTTGCCCTCGCCCTTTGTCCAGACGTAGGTCTCGCCCTTGTCGTCGTTGCAGCCCGCGAGCGCGAGAGGCAGTGCGAGAAGCAGGACGAGAGCCAGCGCGAAAAACTTCCTTTTCATAATAAACTCCTTTTTTGCGCGGCGTTGAGAGCCGCGGCAAGGACAGTATGCGCCATAAATGCCGTGCTGTCAAGCCGGACACACGCGCGTGCGTCCGTATGAAAGGAGCGGGTGAGGGGGATGGGGAGCCTCCGCGGGAGAAAATGACAAGGAATTTACATTTTTTCGCAAGGATAGTGACATCTGTTTTTTAGACTGACGGCAGAGAGAAAACATCGGGAGGCAACGATGAGTACGGAAGAACTCACAATGCAACACGTTTCCACAGTCTATTCCTCTCGGGAGCACACCGAGAAAAGAGCGGAGAAAATTTCCGCCCGCGAGACGCGCGCGTATGCGCTGCGCTGCACGCTGTCCTCGCTGGTCGCGGCGGCGGGAGTCGGGTCGATGGGATTCGGTTTCTGGCTGCTTGCGGAGAGGCAGAAGGATCTCGGTTTTATCGATGTGCTCATAGCGTTTGCGGTGATCGCGGGAGTCGCGGTCGCGGCATGCGGCGTCACCGCGCTCGTTCGCGCGATAAGAGAGAGGAGGAGCGCCGACCGTTTTTGAGCGGCGCATATCTATGACCAACCCGAATTACGTCGTCAAAGGCAAAGAGAGATTTGCCTACGGATTCGTTGCCGTCGGCAGCTATATGGTGTCGGGCATCGTATCCTCTTATTTTCTCAATTACGTCACCGATATCCTCATCCTTAAAGAGTGGTGGTTCATCATCGCTCTTTTGCTGGTGGGCAGGATCAGCGACATGATCACCGATCCCCTCATGGGCATCGTGGTGGACAAGACGCACACGAAGGCGGGCAAGATGCGCCCGTACGTCAAGATAGGCTCGTTCTGCATAGGGATAGTCGCCATCCTGATGTTCTTCCCATTGACGGGCTCGGAGCCCGCAAAAATGGTGTGGGCGATGGTGATGTACGTGGGCTTCGGGCTCGCATATACGCTGGTGGACGTCCCCGCGATGGGCATGATGAGCGTCGCCACCCCCGACAAGGACGAGAGAGCCGGGCTGCTTTCCTTCTACGTGACGGTGGGTTCCATCGGCGGACTTCTGCCCACGGTGCTCTATATGGTGCTGGACTTCTTCGTCCCCGCGAAGTGGATCTACTTCGTGCTCGCGGTCATCGTGGGGCTTGCGGCGTTTGCGGCGTACCTTTACCTCTACGGCCACAGCAAGGAGCGCTTCGCCACCTCGACGGAGAAGATCAAGGTCAAGGATATGATGAAGGCGGTCGCCAAGAACAAACCCATGGTGCTCGCTCTCCTCATGTCCATGCTCGCCTCGCCGAGATACATGATCATGTCCGTCGCCATCTACATCTCCATCTACGTGGTCACCATCCCCGGGCTGGAATCGGGCACGGTGCTGGTGCTCCTTTACATCGTGGTCGGCGCGGGAATGTTCGCGGGCATACTTCTCACCCCGCCCACTTACAAGAAATTCGGCTATAAAAAGGCGTCCCTTCTCTACGGCGCGATAGGTGCGGTGTTCCTCGGCGGCGGCTTCGGAGTGGGACTCGTCAACATCTATGCCGCCCTTCCCTTCATGACCATAGGCGGGCTCGGGCTCGGCGCCTACAACACCCTGCCTTACCCCATGGTCGGCGACAGCCTCGACTATCTTGAATGGAAGACGGGGGAGAGGATGGAGGGCATATGCTTCAGCTGGAACTCCTTCGTCACCAAGTTCAACAACGCGGTGGGCGCCCTCGGCGTCATCGTGGGACTGATGGTGATAGGCTACGTCCAGCCCGAGGTGTCCGGCGAGTACCTCCCCCAGACGCAGTTCGTCAAGGACGGGATGTTCGCGCTCGCGACCCTCATCCCCGCGATAGGCTTCGCGCTCTCCCTCATCCCCATGCTCTTTTACGACTACACGGGCAAGCGCAAGGAAAAGATCCTTGCCGAGCTGCAGGAAAAACGCGCTGCGCGCGCGGCGGAGCTTTCCTCCGCGAGCGACACCGCGGAAGAGGCGGAGCCCGCGCTTACCGAGAGCGTGTTCGTGAAAGAAAGTGCGGTGCAGACCGCCACCACGCCGCGTGAAACGGAGAGCGGCGACACTCCCGAGCAGGGAGAATAACGGCGGCTTGAGCCGCACATCACAATGCAGATCGTGTCCGATATAGAACAGATCGTTGTCCCTCGTCGGCTGCGGGTCGGTGTCGTTTCCGACTCGCAGCTGACCCCTTTCCGGCACAAGACTCCCACCACTTTCGAGCGCAATCTCCTTGCCGCGTGCAGGACGCTGAAAGAGCAGGACTGCGCCTTTGTAGTCTACGCGGGCGACATTTGCAACCGCGCTTCGAAAAACGCGTATAAAACATTCAACAGGTGTTTTAACTCCGTTTTCGGTGATGATAAACCCGTCGTTCAGGCGATAATGGGCAATCATGACTACTACGCTCATCCCTGTCCGAGGCGGGCTTTTTCGCGCGGGCTCGGGCAGAGTCCCTTCACCCATTACGTCGTCAACGGCCGGCATTTCATCGGCGCGTCGCCCGACGGGTGCGGGATGTATGACGGCTACAAAAAGGTGCGCGGATGGCTTGAGGAACAGCTCCGCATCGCGGAGGCGGACGGGGACGGTCCCGTCTTCGTCACCACGCACAACGCGCCGCGCGACACCGTCTACGGCAGCGACCGCTGGGGGGACGACAGCCTTGCAGGGGTGTTCGACTCTCATCCGCAGGTGGTCAACTTCTCCGGGCATACGCACTATTCTCTCCTCGATCCGCGTGCCTTTTGGCAGGGGAGATTCACCGCGTTCGGCACCCAGTCGCTCTCCTACGTCGAGATGGAAAAGGGCATAGCGAACGGCAGCGTGCCTCCCGAGGCATATTCGGCGCCCATGGGCTACATCCTCGATTTTTCGGATGACGGCATCATCGTCATGCGCTATAATATGCTCACGGGCAGAGAACAGCGCGCCGATGAGCGCATCATCCTCCCCGCCCACACTCCGCCCGCGCTTTCGCCCGCGAAGAGGGAGCGCCGCCTTCCCGTCTTCGGGGAGGGAGAGGGAAGTTTCGCATTGTCCGACGAGGGCACCGTGCTCCGCTTCCCGAGGGCGAAGGACGCGCACTCCTACGAGCTCGTCTTTTCGAGCGGAGAAGTGCAGACCTACTTTTCCGACTTTTATCTCGGTGACGAGGCGAAGGGGGAGGAGCAGGCTCTCGTGCTCTACGGACTGCGCGAGGGAGTGCGTGACGTCACCGTGACCGCACTTTCCGCCTACGGCGAGAGAAGCGCGGAGAGCGTGACGGTGAAGGGAGTGAAGGTGCTCCCGCGCCGCTATCGCAGAAAACTCGCACCGGAGATATGGTATTGATGAAGATAGACGAACTCGACGGTTTCATATTCGACCTTGACGGCACCCTGTTCGCGTCCACGGGGATGTGGCACGACATTTACGGCAAGGCGCTTGCGCATTTCGGGATAGACATGCCCGCCGACTACACGGAGCACGTCAATCATCTCAACATCGCGCGGGGCACCGCCTATACTGCGGAACGCTTCGGCATAGAAGGCGGCGCGAAAGCGGTGGAGAGGGTGTGGCGAGAGCTTTCCGGCAAAGCGTACGCAAACGACATCGAACTCACGCCTCACGCAAAAGAGCTGCTTTACGCGCTCAAAAAAGAAGATAAACACCTCGCAATTGCAACTGCACTGGACAGAGACCTTGCCGAGGCGTGCCTTTCGCGTCACGGCATCGCGAGTCTTTTCGAGGCGTTCGCCGAGGTCGGAGAAGTGGGCAGGGACAAGAGCTCTCCCGACGTTTATCTGCACGCGGCAAAGCTCATCGGACTGCCTCCCGCAAGATGTGCGGTGTTCGAGGACGGCGAGGTGGGCGCGCGCTCCGCGCACGGTGCGGGCTTCTTCACCGCGGGAGTCATAGACCCGTTCAGCGGCAGCGACCCGCAGCGCATGGCGGCGGTGTGCGACAGGTTGGAGCGAGACCTCGGAGGCTATCTCGCGGATATTGTTTCATAAGCCTCATTGACCGAGAGGTACATTTAAGTTAAAATGGATGCGGGAGGGGATCATGGCAGCGCCGTCCGACATCCGCACCCCGTCCAAGGGCGGGTTCATAGCCTTCGTGATATTGTCCGTCGCGGCTTTGCTCACGGACTTCGCTTCCCTTGTGCTCGTCACCACATGGCTTCGGGCGACGGAGGCGGCATATCCCGTCTATGCGGTGGGCGCGGCTCTTACGCTCGCTGCGGTGCTCATCCTCATCGTCCGCCGCAAGGACATCGTGACCACGGCAAAGGACGCCGTGCTTTCCGCAAAATTCTTTGCCTCTCTCAAACGCTACAGCATTTTCGAACGCGCCTTTTCGGACTACGGGTGGCGCACTCTGCTCTCCGCGCTCGTGGTGCTTGCGGGCAATGTCGTCTACGTCAGCTATCTCATCTGGATGGCGGTGGCATACATCTCGCCGTGGTATGCCGCGCTCGCGGGGTTCTATGCCGAAGCGGAATAATACGAACCTGCCTCAGAGCAATTCTTTCCGGCGCTTTTGCACAGCCGAAACTTGCCAATATGTATACTATTGCCTGCGTTCCGCCAGAGCAAAATCATCCGAAAATCTCTTGCTCTGAGGTGCGAGCAGTTCCGCGCCAGCCGATTTTTGGCTGAGCAAGGAAGTCGGCGCCGCTAATACCTGCCCGTATTAGCAAGGCGAATGACGCAGTTCAGGCGGAAATCGGCGACGCTGAACCCGGTTCGTATTATTCCGCTTCGGCATGCGTGGCTGGTCATCATGCGCGCGGGAGTGGTGCTCGCAGAGAGGCTCACGGCAAAGCGGGCGGGGCAGTCTTCCGCGCCGCCCAAGGACAGGCATATCATCGCCGTCATCAACGGAGCGCTGCTCATCGTGACGGGCGGCGTCATCGCCGCGCCCTCCGTGCAGATGGCGATAGGGCTTTATCCCGAGGGTATGGGCATTGCCGATGTGGTCATCAACACCGTCTTCTCTTTTGTCAAATGCGTGTCGGCGGCGGTGCAGATCGTGCGGGCGGCGGGCTACAAGGACCCCGTCACGCTGGAGCTTCGCAACATCGGGCTCGTCACCGCGTTCATGTCCATGCTCATGCTCGAGACCACCATCATCGCGGTGTTCGCGCACGGCTATTCCATGTGGGAGTATGTCGTGGCACTCGCCGTCATCGTCGCATCCTCCACCGTCGTCATGGGCGTCATTTCCGTGACGAAGAACGGGCTTGCGCTGACGCGGGCGAGAAGGGGAAAGGCTTTTGCCGCAAGCGCCGAGGATGAGTGCGCGGACGCGTGTGCGGCGCAGGATAACGAAGTTCCCGCAGGAGCGGAAGCCGCAGAGCTATCCGCGCAATACGGTGATGACCGTGCCGTAATGCAAGATAAACCCTCCGAATGCGCAAACTCCGCGGATAACGGTGACGACGCGGCGGGGGAGTGAACGCCCGAGGCGCGGGGGCGGCCTCTTTGAGGTGCGCGGCGCGGCCGCTGCGGGGGAGAGGGCGCGAATGAGTCCCGTCGGATGAAAATTGAGCCGCGTGCAAATTGGCTCTTTACACGGGCGGCGGCTATAATGTATAATAATGTCAATTGAACGCGCGCGTTTACGCGCGTCCCGTTTGGGTAAGGAGGATCTTATGGACGACAACATCAACGGCGTTTCCCAAGACGCTCTTTCCGTCGAGGAAAACACCGCAGCGGGCGAGCCCGAAGTCGCGGAGGGCGACGGCGGCGAACCTAAAAAACCGCTTCGGCTCGACTACGCGCAGACTTTCAAGGTCGGTTTCGCATTTGCCATCATCATGATATTCTGGACGGCGTACGATTTCGTCGTGCCGCTGCTCCTTGAGCACGCCTACGGTCTTTCCAACACCGTGCGCGGTCTCATCATGGGCCTTGACAACCTGCTCTCCCTTTTCATGCTCCCCCTCTTCGGCAAGATCTCCGACAACGCCAAGGGCAAGCTGGTCAGGAAGTGGGGCAGAAGGACGCCTTTCATCGTCATAGGCACCATCGCTTCCGTCATCCTCATGGTCTTCGTCCCCGTCTCCACGCTCGGACAGCAGGAGAAGGCGATGGACATCGAGAACGGCTATCTCGCCAGGCTGGACGATGACGCCTTCATGGAAGAGCGTCTCACCGACTTCTGGGAGAAGGGCGGCAACTACGCCGACCGCGACTATATGGCGATGAACAACATCGACAAGGAGCAGTTCCTCGCCATCCGCTATGACGCGGATTTCACCGCCACCAAGGCATTCCTCGGGATGCTGGGCGCCACCACTTACAAGTACGACGGAGCGGAAGTCGCCCTCGACGACGCCGTGCCCGAGGATCTTGCTTATACGCTGTATGATTGGAACGGCGACGGCTCCCTTACCTACGACGACATCAGGATAGGCAACGAGAATTACGACAAGTTCGCAGCCACGGGCATGAACACGTGGATAAGCGATCAGATCTATAACCAAGCCACCAACACCGCAGAAGGGCACAAGAGCATAGCCATCTACATGGTCATCCTGCTCCTCGTCCTCATCGCGATGGCGACCTTCCGTTCTCCCGCGGTCGCGCTCATGCCCGACGTCACGCCCAAGCCGCTGCGCTCGCAGGGCAACGCGGTCATCAATCTTTGTGGCGGCGTAGGCGGCGCGATAGCCTTCCTCATCTACACCGTCGTCCTCTTCGGCGAACGGCTTGAGAACTACGTCATCATCTTCGCGTCGGTTGCGGCGGGTATGCTGTTGCTGCTCGCGGGCTTCCTCGCCTTCGTGCGCGAGAAGAAGATGGTGGACCGCTGCCACGAGATATGCAAAGAATACGGTATCACCGACGAGGACGAAGCCGCTGCGGAGCGCGCCGAAGATGCGGCTGCCGCGGGCGAGAACGTCGTCGCGGACGAGGATGTCGCCTCGGAGCAGCCCGAGCAGGCGGAGGTCTCTCCCGAAGTGCTGGAGATGGCAAAAGCCAAGACGCGCAAACTTCGTTCTCCCAAGGAATGGTGGGAGGCAAAGTCCGGGTCCGAACGCGCGAAGTTCATCAGCTTCCTGCTCATTCTCGGTTCCATATTCATGTGGTTCATGGGCTACAACGCGGTGTCTTCCAACCTCTCGGTCTACACCACAAAGGCGCTTAACCTGGACGCCGGCGTCGCGTCCATCATTTCCGGCATCAGCATGGGCATCAGCGCGATAGCCTTCATCCCCGTGGGCTATATGGCGGCAAAGCTCGGACGCCGCAAGACTATCATGATCGGTCTCGCGATGGCGATAGTCAGCTTCCTGCTCATCTTCGCCTTCGTCAAGCCGGACTCCAACGCCCTCGTGCCCGCCGCGCTCTTCGCGCTGTTCTATCTCATCTCGGGCTTCGGGCTCATCATCATCAACGTCAACACCCTGCCTATGGTCGTTGAACTCTCCACCGACGCCACCGTCGGACAATACACCGGCTATTACTACGTCGCCACCATGTCCGCCCAGGCTGTCACCCCCATGTTCGCCGGCATGGTCATGGACGCCTTTGAGGACAAAGGACTCTTCATCTACAGCGCCATCTTCATCGCGCTCTCCATCATCCTCATGGCATTCGTCAAACACGGCGACAGCCGCCCCGTCGGCAAAGGCAAGAAACTCACCAAGGAGGAGAAGAGGCAGATTAGGCTTGAAGCCCTCGACAACTCCGACTGACGCTCTCATTTAGCGACCTGCTTTGTCAAAGCCCCGTTTTCGGCTCGTTACGTACGGTTTAGTACGCTCCTCGCCGAAAACGGGGCTTTTTCGCGCATCTCATCTAAATGACAGCGTCAGTCTAACGAGAAGTGGGTGCGGGTGTTCGGGGTCCCCACAAGAAAAATCTTCGATTTTTATTGTGGGGTGGATTGGCGATCTGCTTTGTCAGAGCCACTGCCGTAGATGCTCACTTACTTCAGTAAGCTCCGCGCGTCACACATCACGTGGTATTCAGCGAAGCCGCCCATCGGGCGGCTTCGTGCTCTCCTTACGTGATGTGTTCCTTATCGCGGCGTGAAAATGCGGAGGCGCTCGTTCACTCCGCGTTTTGCAAGCAAAACTATCCGTTCACTCGCTCATTTTCACGCCGCGGAAGACGAGGGCAAAGCCCTCGTTTGTAAGGGGTGCTTTCGCGCACGGGGTCCCCGCCGAAAGTATTTTCGGTGGGGTAAATCTCATCCAAATGAGAGCGTCAGGACGACGGTAAGTAAGAGCGGGCGTTCGGGGTCCCCACAGGAAAAATCTTCGATTTTTCCTGTGGGTTGGATTGGCGCATAACTTTGTTAGAGCCACTGCCGTAGATGCTCACGTACGTTTAGTACGCTCCGCCTCCCGACGGGGGCTTTTCCTTGTCTGACGCTAAAATAGCGCGGTTTAGTCCCGCCGTCAGCGCAATAAACAAATGGGCAGGAAAGTACCGCCCAAACTTAACGTGAAGCAATTAAGGCGCGGAGCAATGGTCTGCTCCGCGCGTGTTGTCATTTTGCTTTTTTCGGGGATTTTTTGGGTTTCAGGCGGAGAAGCAGCCCTTCGCGGGTGTGGGCGCGCAGGAAGGAGCGTATGCCGAACATCGCCTCACGGGAGATGCGCAGGGCTTGCACGACGGCGAAGGCGTGCACGGCGAGTTTGCCCGTGCCGTGGTAGTGTTCCACCTCGACGCCGAGGGAGCGGAGTTTTTCCGCAAGGTCGAAGGTGAGGATGGCGAGGGCGTCGTACTGTGCCGAGATGGCGAAGGTGGGCGGGAAATCCTTTGTGACGTGATAGATGGGCGAGATCTCCTGCTTTTCCTCTTCCGAGAGCTCGTCAAAAGGCTTGCCGCCGCAGTAGGACTGCACATAGAGCTCGATGTTTTTGAAGGGGAGCCCGATGGCTTTTTCGAGGTCGAAGACGCCGCAGTTGAGCACCAGCCCCGCGATCTTCTGATGACGGCTGCGCGGATCGAGGTCGAAGCGGGCGTTGTAGGCGGGGTTGGACGAGATGGCTCCCGCCATAGCAGAGAGGTGCGCGCCCGCCGACTCGCCGCCCACGAAGATGGCGTCGGTGTCGATGTTGTATTCCTTCGCGTGCTCCTTGAGCCACGCGAACGCTTTATAGATGTTGCGGATGGGTTCGGGGTGGGGGTAGAAGGGGGAGTGCCCGTAATAGAGGCTGACCACGAAGTAGCCCGCCTCCGCGATGCGAGTGTTGAAAGCCTCCCGCGTTTCGGGCAGACCGCCTATCCAGCCGCCGCCGTGGATGTAGACAAAGACGGGCGCTTTGATGTCGGGGTCGCGGTCGCGGCGCTCGTAGATGTTGAGATAAAGTCTGGGCTCGTCGGGAGCGTAGTGCACCTGACGTTTGACCTTTACGTTGACGGATCTGCGCGCATTGAACACGGTGAGGAAGCCCAGCAGCTCGTTTTTGGCGTGGCCCGTGCGCACATAGGCGAATTTGATGTCATAAAGGAGTTTCTCCTGAAACTCCTTCATATCGTCGAGAGAGATGATCTTGTTCTTTTTCATGGTCACTCCGCGGCGGTGGTGTAGAATTTTTTCCAATCTGCGAGGTTTTCGGCGGTCACGCCGTACTCTTCGCGCAGGAAGTCCTCGATGGTGGGATAGCGGGAGAATATCGCGTCGTACGCGGTGTCGAAGAGCTCTTCGTGCACGCGGGAGGAGTAGTTCACCACCTCGTAGAGCTCGTCGCGCAGGGGGAGTTTTTTGATGAGTTTGATGATGCGGGAGTTGGAGTGCGCGCGCTTGACGTTGGAGAGCATATATTCCTCCTTCGCCTGTTTCTTGCTTCTGCCCAGCGCAAGCTCGATCATCATCGCAGCCACGCCCGTCCTGTCCTTGCCCGCCGTGCAGTGGAAGGCGAGGATCTTGCCCGCGTTCAGCCTCTCGAAGAGGACGGAGTAGGCGTGCTTGGCGTAGGGCATATAGGCGTAGGAGTCGCGGATGCCCTGCAATATCTCCGCAAACTGCTCGTCCGTGCAGAAGAGCAGCGCGAGCTTTGAGCGCGTGGTGGGAGCCAGCACCTGAAACTTGGTGTCGCCGAACACGGACGCGTTGACGTATTCCACTCCCTTCGGGAGCTCGTCCGGCTTTTCCCTGATCTCCTGCGGGACGCGGAGGTCGATGACGCACTCGAGGCCTAGCGACTCGAGGAACTCTCTGTCCGCCTCCGTCTTCGGCTTTAGCCTGCAAGTGCGGAAGAGCTTGCCCCGCTTTATCTCTCCGCCCGGGACGGCGAGTCCGCCCATATCTCTGAAATTGCCGAATGTGATCTCCGTTTCCCTGTATTTACCCATATCGGGATTATATCAATTTTTCTCGCAAAACGCAACTCGGGAGAGGAAAAAACCGCGCCCGATCTGCCCGCGTCGTAAGGCGCGGGAGGTCCGTCAGACGGCGAACATGAGCGCGAGCCCGCCCAGCGCCGCGCCAAGGGTGGGCAGGGTGATGAGCGCGCCCTTTTTCACGAAGTCGAAGAACTTGAAATCCACGTGTTTGTGTTTGACTATGGACAGCCACATCATCGCGGACATCGACGCCACGGGGGTGAGCAGCGAGCCCATGTTGGAGCCTATCACGGTGGCGAACACCGCCTGCATGAGGTCGGGCTCCGAAAGAGAGGAGAGTATGCCCACGAAGAACATGCTCATAGGCAGGTTGTTCATCAGGTTGCTTGCTCCCGCCGACAGCGCGCCGAAAGAGAGAAGGGAGAACTCGTTGTCGAAGACGGAGGCGATCTTTTCCGTCACGCCGCTGTTCATGAGACCGAGCACGACGACGAACATCGAGATGAGGAAGGGCACGAGGTGCCACGGCATACGCTGCGCCGTCTTTTTGAGGGGGTGGAGGGACTGCTTTTTCCCCAGCAGACAGATCACCGCTCCCACCATCACCGCGCCCGCGGAGCACAGACACACGATCCACATATCCAGCCCGATATACGACGAGATGATGAGCAGCACGGTGCATACGGCAAGCCCCGTCACGCCCACGACGAGGGCTGGGACGTTGCGGATGGTCACTTCCAGCTCGCTCGCCTGCAAAGGCTCTTTCAGGCTCTTGCGGAAGATGAGGAAGAGAAGGGAGAGGGAGGTGACGGCGGCAAACACCGTGGGCAGTGCCATCATGCGGACGTATTCGATGAACTCCACGCCGAAGTAGGTGGCTATGTAGACGTTGGTGGTGTTGCCGATGACGAGGAACATGCTCCACGTGTTCGCCGCCACATAGGTCATGAAGACGAACGGCACGGGATCTATGTTGCTGTTTTTGGCAAAATAACAGATGAAGGGCGTGAAGGTCAGCACGATGGTGCTGTTGGAGGTGAAGATGGTCACGAATGAGATGATGAGGTAGAGCAGGAAAAAGAGTTTCACCTGACTCGTGCCCGCGTGCTTCATCACCCGCGTCGCCAGCAGCTTGAAAAAGCCCACCTTGTCTAGGTAGACGCTCATCGCGCTCATGGAGAGGAAGATGGCAAGGGTCTTCAGCGGGTTCATGTCCGAGTCGCCGAAGAACTGTTCTTCCAGCTGTTCGAGGGGCACCTCTCCCGTTGCCACCAGCACCACGGCGCAGACGAAGGGCACGACCCAATACACCCGCACCCGCACTTTCCCGATGCGCGCTTTAGCACCGAACGCGGTGGCGAGCACCACGCTCAAACATGACAGACAAAGCATCGAAACCGACAGCGCCATGGCGAACCTCCTTTATAATTTGAGAGGATACATAATATACTTAAATTGCGCGAAAATCAACCCGTTCTTGAAAAATAGCCGTTATATCGGGAAAATTTTTCCCGCAAAAAATGCGGACGGCTTTTCCGATCGGGGGTTGACAAAACGCGGTGAGAGCACCTAAAATCAAAGCGTAGCGACGTTTTGCGCACCTGCGGTCGCGTCACGGGATTTTCTGCCGCGAGCTTGCGCATTATGCCGAAAAGGGGGTTTAAGCAGTGAAAATCGCCGCATTAGTCTTATTTTTGGTGACTTACGTGCTTTTGCTCGCTCTGCCGAAGTTCAGGGCGTACATTGCGGCCGGGGTCGGTTTCCTCTTCCTTTGCATAGGCATTCTGCCGTGGGGAGAGTTCGCCACTGCGATCGATTGGAACGTGCTTATGATAATCGCGGGCACGATGGGCATAGTCGCCCTCTTCATCGAGTCCAAGATGCCCGCCCTTCTTGCCGACCTTCTCATCGCGCGTATGCCCAACGTCAAGTGGGCGATCATCGCGCTTTCCCTCTTCGCGGGGTTGGTGAGCGCGTTCGTGGACAACGTCGCCACGGTGCTCATGGTCGCCCCCATCGCGCTCTCCCTCTCCAAAAAGCTGGACATCTCGCCCGTGCCCGGCATCATCGCCATCGCCGTGTCCTCCAACCTTCAGGGCGCAGCCACCCTCGTCGGCGACACCACCTCCATCATGCTGGGCAGCGAGGTGGGCATGAGCTTCATCGACTTCTTCGTGATGGACGGCAAGATGGGCATGTTCTGGATCGTGCAGATCGCAGCCCTCGCCGCCACGGCGTATCTTCTCATCGTCTTCCGTAAGGACAAGCAGAAGATAGAGTATTCCGAGCGCACCGAGGTGAAGGATTTCTTCCCCACCTTCCTGCTCATCGCCATGCTCGCGCTGCTCATCGGCGTATCCTTCATCCCCGACAAGCCCGACGTCACCCCCGGCATAATCTGCGTCGGTCTCATGGTGGTGGGCATGATCTACACAGTCATCCGCCGCAAGGACTTCTCCGGGGTCAAAAATACGCTCAAAGAGATAGATTTCAAGACCTTGCTTTTGCTCGCGGGCATATTCCTCATCATAGGCGGGCTGGACGCCGTCGGCATCATCGACGACATCGCGGACATCCTCGTCAAAGCCAGCGGCGGCAGCATCTTCGCCCTCTATTCGCTGCTCGTGTGGGCGTCCGTGCTCATCTCCGCCTTCATCGACAACATCCCCTACGTCGCCACCATGCTCCCCGTCATCACGGGCATCGCCGCCTCCATGGGCATCTCGGCAGAGGCGTCCATGGTGCTTTATCTGGGTCTTCTCTCCGGCGCCACCCTCGGCGGCAACCTCACCCCCATCGGCGCTTCCGCCAACATCACCGCCACCGGCATCCTCCGCAAAGCCGGTCACGAAGTCGGCACCCTTCAATACATGAAGATAAGCGTGCCGTTCACGTTGATAGCGGTGTTGGTGGGGTATGGGTTGGTTTGGGCCGTATACGCCTGACGCTCTCATTTGGCGCACAACTTTGTCAGCACCCCTTTTCAGGCTCGTTACGTACGGTTTAGTACGCGCCTGCGTCACAGCGGATGATAAATTACAGGCACTGCCGAATTAGCGGCAGTGCCTTGTTTGTCACATCCGCTGTTCCTTATCGCGGCGTGAAAATGCGGAGGCGCTCGTTCACTCCGCGTTTTGCAAGCAAAACTATCCGTTCGCTCGCTCATTTTCACGCCGCGGAAGACGAGGGAAAAGCCCTCGTTTGTAAGGGGTGCTTTCGCGTTCTGCATCCAAATGAGAGCGTCAGGTAACGGGAAGTCGGTGCGGGTGTTCGGGGTCCCCACAAGAAAAATCTTCGATTTTTCTTGTGGGGTGGATTGGCGCATAACTGCGTCAAATGCACCCACTCGGGGTCCCCGCGGGAAAATCGCAGATTTTCTCGTGGGGCAACTCGGCGGGGCACGTACGTTTAAGTACGCTAACCCCTTGCAAGGGTGCCTTTTCCTTGTTCTGCATCCAAATGAGAGCG
>CALWAF010000032.1 GCA_944372795.1 uncultured Clostridia bacterium
CTCCAACCCGGGGACCCCACAAAATTGCCTGCGGCGATTTTGCGGGGAGCCCCATTCGGGCTTTCCTCCCCCACTCGTGAAGAGTGTAATCCTCCTAAAATGCGGGATATGCTTTTCGTCCTTTTTGATAAAGTTTGAATCTCGCATAGAGATAATCGAGCGGCGAACAGTACTCACTGAACGTCGCTCGCTTTGCCCCACCGAAAATACTTTCGGCGGGGACCCCGATGGGGAGAGGAAGGCGACTCGACGCGCACGGCGCCCGTGTCTACTTAATGTTTCGTTTGGCTTGCGAGGTCGCGGGGCGCGCCGCGACTTGCAAGCGCGGGCGCAAACGCCCGCTGTGCAAGTTTGAGTGAGCGGCGCGTAAGACCGTCTTCGAAAGAGAAACGTCGTGTTCGGGGACGCCCGCTCAAGCTGTTCGTTGTCCGACGGTGTCATTTGGATGCAGAACGCGAAAGCACCCCCTTTTCGGTGAGGCGCGTACTAAATCGTACGTAACGAGCCGAAAAGGGGGTGCTGACAAAGTTATGCGCCAAATGACGCCGTCGGCCGCTTCGGGAGGGACGAAGATTCAGAACAATTCGTACCCTGCTTCGAAGCAAGCTTGGTTGGAGGGAATAAACTGCGGCTTCGCCGCAAACACCTTCGCGATGGTGTTCATCATGACGTCTTTGGGGAAGACGCCGGAGAGCTTGATGTAGGCGCCGAGGATGACGAGGTTGGACGCCTTGTCATTGCCCACTTCGTGAGCGATCTTATTCGCCTCGACATAGTATGCCTTGACATCGTCGCGATCGCACTTCTCGGAGATGAGCGAGCTGTTTATGATGACTAAACCGCCCTTTTTGACCTTATCCTGAAATTTGAACAGGCTGGGGGTGTTCATCGCGATGAGGCAATCGGGCACGGCGATGATGGGGGACGCCACTTCCTTTTCGTCGATGACGACGGAGCAGTTCGCGGTGCCGCCGCGCATCTCGGGGCCGTAAGAAGGCAGCCATGTCGCCGCCATGTTCTCATACATTGCGGCATAGGCGAGCATTTGCCCGAGGGAAAGCACACCCTGTCCGCCGAAACCTGCGACTATGACTTTTTCCATTACTCTACCTCCTTGAACACGCCGAGAGGATACTGTGCGGTCATCTCGTTCTTGACGAAATCCAGCGCCTTGACGGGAGACATATGCCAGTTGGTGGGGCAGGTGGAAAGCAGCTCCACAAAGGAGAAGCCTTTGCCTTCCATCTGGTTTTTGAACGCTTGCAGGATCGCCTTTTTCGCCTTTCTGATGTTGGGCACGTCGGCGAGGGAGCAGCGGGCGATATAACTGGGGCCGTCCAAAGTCGCCAGCATCTCGCTCATGCGGATGGGATTGCCGTTCAACTTGGCGTCGCGGCCTGCGGGGCAGGTGGTCGCCTTCTGACCGAGCAGCGTGGTGGGCGCCATCTGACCGCCCGTCATGCCGTAGATCGCGTTGTTGATGAAGATGACGGTGATGTTCATGCCGCGGGCAGCCGCGTGCACGATCTCCGCCATACCGATGGACGCGAGGTCGCCGTCGCCCTGATAAGCGAAGACGATGTTGTCGGGGTTGGTGAGCTTTATGCCCGTTGCGACGGCGGGCGCTCTGCCGTGCGCCGCCTCCTGCATATCGCAGTTGAAATATTTGTACGCGAACACCGCGCATCCGACGGGTGCGATGCCGACCACTCTGCCCTTGAGACCGAGCTCTTCGATGGCCTCGGCGACGAGTCTGTGGGCTATGCCGTGGGTGCAGCCGGGGCAATAATGCAGCGGCGTGTCGGTGAGCATTTCCGTTTTCTTGAATACGACTGCCATATTACGCCTCCTTCTTTGCAAATTCCACGATATCCTCGGGGGACATCACGTTGCCGCCCGTGCGGTTGAAGAACTTGACGGGTTTCCTGCCCTCGACGACGAGTTTGACGTCCTCGACGTACTGACCCATGGAGAGCTCCACCGCGATGAATTCCTTGACGGAAGACTGTGCCGCAAGTTTGTCCAGCGCGTCCTTGGGGAAAGGATAAAGGGTGACGGGACGGAAAAGACCCGCTTTGACGCCCTGCGCGCGCAGGAGATCAACGGCACTCTTCGCGATCCTCGCCACGGTGCCGTATGCGGTGATGATGAGCTCTGCGTCCTCGGTGAGATATTCCTCGAAAACGGTCTCGTTCTCGCACATATCGTCATACACCTTCTGCAGCTTGTGGTTCATATCCTCGAGTTCGTCGGGGACTATGTAGAGGGAGTTGACGATGCGGCGGGTCTTGCCGAAGCCCTCGCCCGTGGTCGCCCACGGCTTCTTGGGGAAGGTGGCGGGGTCTTTCATCTCGGGCAGGGTGACCGCCTCCATGATCTGACCCAGCATACCGTCGCCGAGGATCATAACGGGCAGACGGTACTTCTCCGCCTTGTCGAAGGCGTTGTAGACGAGATCGACGCACTCCTGCACGGAGCAGGGCCCGTACACCAGCATCCTGTAATCGCCGTGACCGCCGCCCTTGACCGCTTGGAAGTAGTCTCCCTGCGCGGGCTGGATGCCGCCGAGACCAGGGCCCGAGCGCACCATGTTGATGATGACGCAGGGAAGCTCCGCGCCGCAGATATAGGAAATGCCCTCCTGTTTCAGGCTGACGCCGGGGCTCGAGGAGCTGGTCATCGCTCTGCCGCCCGCACCTGCCGAGCCGTACACCATGTTGATGGCTGCGATCTCGCTTTCCGCCTGAATGAAGTGGCCGCCCACCTGCGGAAGACGCCAGCTCATATATTCGGGGATCTCGTTCTGCGGAGTGATGGGATAGCCGGCATAAAAGCGGCAGCCGCCGCGGATGGCGGCTTCGGCGATTGCTTCGTTGCCTTTCATAAGTTTTCTTTCTGCCATACTACTTCTCCACCGTGATCACGCAGTCGGGGCACATCGTCGCGCAAAACGCACAGGCGATGCACTGCTCGGGAGCTATCTCCTCAACGACGAAATAGCCCTGATTGTTGCTTACAGTTTGCGACACGCGCAGGATCTTCTTGGGACACGCGGTGACGCAGAGGCCGCATCCTTTGCAAGCCTCCTTGTTGATCGTGAGCTTTGCCATAAAACCTCTTGCCCTCTCACGGGATCCCCCAGAAAGGGCGTAAAATAATATTTTTAGTGCACCGTTGCCGGTGCACTAAAAGCCGTTTTCATTGCATCGGTGTCAGCCCGCTCTTATTCCTCGGAGCCGGCGATGATCTTGTTGAACTGCTCCATCAGCATCGCGAACTGGGCGTCTTCCGCACTCTGTGCGCTTGCTGCGGGCTGCGCGGGCGCCGCTGCGGCGGGAGCTGCTGCGGGGGCTGCGGGAGCGGCAGGCTTGGGCTGCGCGACTCTCTTCGGCTTCTCCACGACTTCGCCGGGGACGACCTTCTTGTAGCCTGCGGGCAGCACGGTCTGGATGGTGGCGTTGAGGTCGAGGGTGATGACCTTGTTGCACAGCGCGCTGTTCTTGTCGGGCTCGATGACGCCGGCGATGACATCCTTGCCGTAACCCTTCAGATAGGAGATGAGCGGAGTGATGTCGCCCTTGCCGTAGATGAGGAAGAACCCGTCAACGTTGGGATACTGTGCGAGTCTTGCCGCATCGATGACTTGACGCAGGTCGAGCTTGCCCTTTCTCTTCTTGGGAAGGGTGGAAAGAGCGTCGTAGCTGTTCTCCTGAATGAACTCACCGTAGTCTTTGGTGCGCTTCGCCGAATAGCCGTAGAACTTGCAGACAGCCACTTCACCGAACGTTGCCAGCTCTTCGAGCGCGGCATTGAACGTGGCGAAAGGCACCCTTATGCTCTCGATGTCGGCGAGGACCACATACTTTTTGGTTGTTGCCATAATCTTCTCCTTTCTTGCGTGACCGCAATTATCATAATGCTTTATTATTTATACTATATAATAATAGCATAAATTTGTCTATCCTTTGGCGGCATTTTTTTCTTCCCTTTTGCTGTAGAAGAGCCACTGCTGCACGAATCCTGACAACTCGCCGTACCTTTCCACCAGCTTCACCGACAGTTTTTCGGCGGGCATATCGCCGTAGACGGGCGCGAACACCTTCCTTATCCAAGTGTCCACGGGGAAGACGTCGAAGCGGTTGAACCCGAAAAGCAACACGCAGTCCGCCACCTTTCTCCCCACGCCGTGAAGAGCGGTGAGGCGGGCGCGGAGCTCGTCGGTGGGGAGTGCTCCCCAAGCCGCAAGATCCACTCCCGACAGGGCGTCCGCCGTCCTTTTCAGATACGGTGCGCGGTAGCCCGCGCCTATTGAGAGGAAGAACTCCTCCCCCGCATCCGCGATGGCAGCCGTCTCGGGGAAGGCGTGATAGCCGCCCATGTCCTTTCCGAGCGCCGAGCACATACGCTCGATGATGCCCTTGATCCTTGGGATGTGATTGTTCTGTGAAATGAGGAATGAAAAGACGGTCTCTTCGGGCGACTGTCGAAGGATATGTATCCCTTTTCCGAACTCGATCGCCGCCGAAACAAGCCCTTTATCCTGCACTTTCATCTGTATTATATCATAGTTTGTGTCAAAATCAAGATATTTTTTGAAAAAAGCGGCGTCGTCGCATTCAAAGAGGTAAGACTGCGGGGTCTCGCGCACCTCGGCGCGGTGCTCTCCCGCGCATATCACCGTCACTCCCCCCGCCTCCGAAAAGCGGAACACCTGCCCGCAATTCAGAGTCTGCGCAAGGGAAAATGTGGGAGTTTTTTCTACCTCGAATCTCATATCAAGCCTCATCCCGCGGGCTGCGGACGCGCCCGCACGGACGCACTCCGCCTTATCCCCGTAAGATGAAAAAGAGCCGAGGCTTGCTCGGCTCATCTCATTCAGTCCGCATACACGGAAACCTGTTTTCTGTCTTTGCCCACGCGCTCGAATTTCACGGTGCCGTCAACGAGGGAGAACAGCGTGTCGTCCTTGCCTCTGCCGACGTTGTTGCCGGGATGATATTTGGTGCCGCGCTGACGCACGAGGATGTTGCCCGCGAGCACGAACTGCCCGTCCGCGCGCTTGGGTCCCAGCCTCTTTGCGGCGCTTTCGCGTCCGTTGTGGGACGAACCGGTACCTTTCTTATGAGCGAACAATTGGATCTTTATAAACATTTCACTCTACCTCCAGTTTGATGAAGTCCGAGAACTCTTCATAGAGATCGGACAGTCCCAGATATGCCGTCCGCAGGATGAGATCCGCATCATGGCGCTGCGTCTGCGTGAGCTTCGCGGGGAGCTCGGCGGAGAGAAAACCCTCCTCTTCGTCCACCTTGTAGTCCACGTCCACGCCCACCAACTGCATGAGCCCGAGCACTGCCGTCTGAACGACGGAGCTCACCGCCGCGCAGACGATGTCTTCGCCCGCCTCGGCGTAGCCCGTGTGCCCCTTGCAGGTGACGCCCGAAAAGGCGCCGTCGCGAGTCCCGAACCTGACCGTAGTCATATCAGCCTTTGATGCCGGTGATCTTCAGCTCGGTGTAGGGCTGACGATGACCTTGGCGCTTTCTAATCTGCTTCTTGGGCTTGTAATGGAAGACGTCCACTTTGGGGAACTTGCCCTGCGCATTGACGACGGCTTCGACCTTGACCTTCGCCGCATCCGCGCCCGCCTTCACGCTGCCCTCGTCATCGACGAACATCAGCACTTCGAGCTCGACTTTTGCTCCGACTTCGGCGTCGATCTTCTCGACCTTGACGAGCATGTCCTTCTCGACCTTGTACTGCTTGCCGCCGCAACCAACGATCGCGTACATAGTTTACCTCCTCTGACCAGTCTCGCCGTGATGGTGACGGAGTTTCTCCGCGCTTAAACGACCACTTCCGAGCGGCTCGACACCCACTTTATCAAAAAAGCGTCCGCGTGTCAAACGTTTTTCGCATATTATTATATGCGCGCAATATATACGCGCACGGGTGCGAGCGCTCTCCCCCGCAAGACGGACGTGCACGCCCCTACCGCACGCCGCAGAGCCTCTTCGGTCGCTTCCTCACCCCCTCTCACACCGCGAAGCCGCCGCCTTACCCTGCGGCACTCACCGCATCGGCAAGGCGAATGACGCGATTCGGGGAAAAACCCGCCGCCGGATCGAGTTCCTATTATTCCCTTTCGGCACCGCAAACAGGAAGAAAACCCGCGTTCTAAACGGGTTTTCTCCCAAGAGAGGAATATAAAATGAACAGATCGAAAAGGCGTTTTTCCCTCCCGTCGTATGCGGACGGTCAGTCAAATGTGCGCGGGTACTTCTTGCGCGCTTTGGGCGATGCGGGCGAGGGCGTATCCTTCCCCTCGTCCTGCCCCTCTTTCATGAGCGCGTCCTTCTTCCGCGTCCAGCTGCCCGTAGGCCTCGGATCGTCCATGAATGCTCCCAAAAAACAGTACATATCCGAGATGCCTCTGCTCGAAGCGCGGTAGGAGACCGCGTGGGACGCGGAGATGCCCATGTCCGCCGCCACCTCAACGGTGTCGATGTTGGCGCCGAGGAAGAGGAACTCCCACGAGTACTTATCCCTCTGGTGACGGATCATCTCGCGCACTCTGCTCGGGTTATATTCGCGGCTGGCGTTCTCCAGCCCGTCAGTGGTGATGACGAAGAGCACTTTGGAGGGCCTTTCTCCCTCGGGAGTGCCCGCGAGCCTCTTTCCCACCGCGTCGATGGTGCGTCCTACCGCGTCGTACAGCGCGGTGCACCCGCCCGCCTCATAGGTCTTCTCCGTGAGCTCCGGCACCTCGCGCACGGGGATGCGGTCGTACACAAGCTCATAGGTGTCGTCGAACAGCACGAGGGTGACATCGGTCTCCCCCTCCGCCTTTCTCTGCTTGTCGATGAGCCCGTTGAATCCCCCGATGGTGTCCTTTTCCAGCCCGTGCATCGAGCCGCTGCGATCGAGTACAAACACAACTTCCGTCAAATTTTCTTTCATCCTTTTCCTCCTGCAGATATTCGGTCTTTTGACCTTTACACTCCGAGCGTACCACGCCGCTCCGCAGAAAAAAACTACAGACTGTAGAAAATTTCACCGATGTGCTTTGCCTGCGGCGCCTCCGCCGCTCCCGCCGCGCGGTAAAACGCCCGCGTTCATTACTTTTCCCCATGCGGAGCTCGTGCCTTGCAAAACGCAACGAAAAACGCCGCCCGTCAGGTGCGGCGTCGGTTTCAGAACCTGCGCGGTTTAAGTGGGATGCGTCCGCGCCCCGCGCGCGTGTCCGCGTCAAAGGAACTTCCCTTCCTCGGTGTCGTAAAGCCCCGTGTCCAGAAGGCGCATACGCGGGATGACGGGCAGGGCGACAAAAGAGAGTGTGGTGAAGGCGTCCACCCCGGGATTGACCCCCAGCGAGTGCGCGACGCGTTCCGTTTTCTCTATCTCCTCTGCGACCTCGTGTGCTCCCCCCGTAGCCATCAGTCCGAACGCGGGCATGGGGAGCTCTGCCGCGATCCCCCCTCCCGACGCGATGACGTAACCTCCCGCGATCTCTTTGAGTCTGTTGAGCGCGAGCGCCATATCTTCGCCGTTGTCGCCTGCGCACACCGCGTTGTGGGAGTCGTGCGAGATGGATGTCGCGACGGCGCCGCCCTTTATGCCGTAGCCCTTGACAAGACACACCGCGAGGTTCCCGTTCCTTCCGTGGCGCTCCGCCGTGGCGAGGATGTCGAGCCCCTCTCTGCCGACTCCGCCGAGCTTGACACGCTCCGTGAGCAGCTGCCCTTCAACGAGCCCGATCGCCACGTTGCGAAGCCTTTCGGGGACGGAAAAATCGGCGGCGGAAAAGTCGCGGTAATGCACGCTGTTTTCAAATTCGCGAGCTTCATCGCTTCGTTTTGCGGTGTTAAACAGCAGTTTTTGATCTTTTGCCGCAAGCACGCCGTCCTTGAACACGAAGCGCACGCACTCCCCGTCCGCGCTCGTCGCCACAAGGTCGGCGGCGTAACCTTCGCGCACGTTCCCGCGCCCCGTAAGCCCGTAATAGCGGCACGGATTGTAAGACGCCATGCGCGCGACCTCCCCCCATCCGAACCCCTTTTTCAGGGCGAGGGAAACGATGTAGGATATGTGCCCCTCTCTCGCGATGGTGGCAAGGTGTTTGTCGTCGGTGCAGAAAGCGAAACGCCCGAGGTCGAGCCCCCTTTCACGCACCCCGTCCAGCAGCTCGGAGGCATTGCGCGCGGCGCTGCCCTCGCGGATGTAGATGTCCATCCCTCTGTCGTAGCGGGCGAACATAGCCTCCTTGGAGGCGCACTCGTGGTCGTTTTTCACCCCCGCCGCGACATAGGCGTCCAACATGCTCTCGGGCATCCCGGAGGTATGCCCGTCCACCGTCCTGCCCTTGAAGAGCGCGATCTTGTCCGCCATCTCGGGCTCACCTTCCGCGGCGTCAACGAAACGCATCACTTCCCCCAGCCCCACCACGCGTGGGTCGGCAAGGAATTCCTTCATATCGGCGGCGAGGAACTTGCCCGCGCCGTTGGTGTCCAGAGGAGTGGCGGGCACCCCCGAGGGCAGACACACGAAGACGTCCGCGCGCGAGCGGGCGCATTCCTTCAAAAAGATGCGCAGCCCGCGGCTGCCCGTCACGTTGACCACCTCATGGGGGTCGGCGATGACGGCGGTGGTGCCGAAGGGCAGGACGGCATCGCCGAACGCCTCGGGCAGCACCATGCTCGACTCGATGTGGACGTGGGCATCCACGTACCCCGCCGTGACGACGAGCCCGGTGCAGTCCACCGTCTCCGCGTCCGCGAGGGTGACGTCCTCCCCCACCGCGACGATGACGCCGTCAGCAACGGCGACGTCCGCGCGCCTTAATGTCATGTCCTCTCCGTCGGCGACAAAACCGCCTTTGAGCAAATATCTCATTTTTCACCTTCCGAAGCCCTGCGGCTCCGTATACGCAATCTTTGCGTCAAACGACAATATCCGTCGTTCAAGATACGAAAACGGCGTCTTAACGCCGTTTTCGGTCATTTCAGGTTCTCGTCGATGAGCGCGTCCAGATAGCGCTTCAGCTCCTTGTCCTCCAAGACGGCGGGGTTGTCGAGCAGCCATATGAGCAGGCTGACCAGCGCCCCGGCATAGCACATCGCGGTCATCTGTGCGGGCACGGCGGAGGGGTGCGTCGCGCGGAATTTGCCCAGCTGATAGCGTATGGACTGCGCGAGGGAATCGGTGAGCGTGTGCACCACTTTCTCGTTGCGGTTGTGCTCCACGATGCGGGCGACGTGGTTGTGTTTGTCCGAAAGATATTCCACCGCCATGAACACCAGCTTGCGCAGCAGCTCCTTGGGTTCCTCTGCCGGCACTTCCTTGGTGAAGCTCTGATAGACGGAATCCTTCAATTCCTCGAGTGCAAAGGAAAGCAGATGATACTTATCCTCAAAGTGCGCATAAAAAGTCGCGCGGTTGACCATCGCCCTCTTGCACAGGTCGATGACGCTGATCTTCTCGATGGAGCTCTCTTCCATCATATCGAGCAGTGTGGCGCTGAGCAGTTTTCTGGTGCGCACTATGCGCAGATCTTCCTTATATTCCATAGCATTCCTTCCCCTTGAAAGGTTTGTGCCATTATCGCACATAAGCGACGTGTTTGTCAAGATAAAATACACAAGTATGTTATGATACAGTGCGGCGATTTTCTCCCCTTCCCTCTCCCGCCGCCATTCAGAAAAGGCAATATGGGGCTATGACTTGATAATTCGACGGAAGTGTGCTATCATAGGTTCCAACAAATATGACGCGCACGCGGTCGTGCGCATATAATGGACGGACAATGAGAGTTTCCAAGGACATCCGCGACAAGGCAGTCGACTACAGCTTCGACTCCATCAAGTACATCTGCGAAGAGATAGGTCCCCGCGAGTCGGGCATGCCCGCCGAGCGCAAGGCGCAGGAGTGGCTGAAGAGCCAGCTGCTCGACAACGGCTGGGCGGACGAGGCGGAGATAGAGCCCTTCACCGTCTCCCGTCACGGACTGGTCGGTTTCACCAAGATCGTGTCCGTGCTGCTGGTGCTGGCGGCGGCGGTGCAGTTTGCAGCCTACTTTGCGGGCGGCATCGCGAACGCGGTGGCGGGCGCGGTGACCATCGTCCTCTGCGTCGTCTCCCTCGTCATCACGGTGGCGGAATTTTTGATGTACAAGCCTTTCATCGATCCCCTGCTGCCCAAGACGGAGTCCGGCAACGTGTACGCAAGATATAAAAGCAGCGGCGAGACCAAGCGTCGCATCGTCTTCTCCGGCCACTGCGACTCCGCCTATGAGTGGACGCTCATGAAGATAAAGCCCGCGTTCATGATCACGGTCATCGTGATGTGCGTGGTGGGTGTGCTCGCCTCCGTCGCGCTTTGCATAGCCGACCTCGTGCGCGGCGAGACCGCGGTGTGGAGCCTTGTGGTGACCTCCGCGTTCATCCCCTTCTATGTGCTGCTCTACTTCTTCTGCACCTTCAAGGTGGTGGTGCCGGGCGCCAACGACAACCTGACGGGCGTGCTCGCCTCCGTCGCCGTGCTCAAATGCCTGAAAGAGAGCGGCATCCGCTTCGAGCACACCGAAGTCGCCGTCCTGCTCACCGGCTCCGAAGAGGCGGGTCTGCGCGGCGCGTTCGCATGGGCGAGGAAACACAAGCAGGAGATCATGTCCGACGGCACCGAGACGGTGTTCGTGGGGCTTGAGACCCTGCGCGACTGGGATCATCTTAACATCTACAACCGCGACCTGACGGGCACCGTCGCCCACGACGCCGGCGCGGTCAAACTGCTGGACAAGGCGTCCGCCGCCTGCGGCAGACCTCTCAAACATTTCTCGGTGTTCTTCGGGGCGTCCGACGCCGCCGCAGTCACCAAGGAAGGGCTCCGTGCCACCTGCCTTGCCGGCATGGATCCCACCCCCGCGGACTACTATCACAACGTCAAAGACACCGCGGATAACATGGACAGAAAAACGTTCTCTCTGGGGCTTGACATCGCCATCGAAGCGGCAGAGATCTTCGACCGCGAAGGAGCACCCAAATGAACGTCGATGTGAGGAATCTTATGAAAAAAGCAATCTGCATCACCATCATCGCGGCGCTGGTCGTCTGCTTCGCATTCGCCCTCGTCGCCTGCAACAAAGAAGTGCGCGCCGTCGATATGACGGACGCCGACTTCACCGAGCTTCGCGGCTATATGGACACCTCCACGTCCGCGCATAAATCCTTCGGCGCGGAGATCACCGTCGTGACAGAGGTCGAGGGCGGCACCGAAACGGAGGAAAAGAGCGTCGGCATCTACACCAACGGCACGAATGATTCCACCGTAGTCATCGACAGCACCGTCACCGCGGCGGACGGCACCGTAAACCGCGAGTACGCAATGGCGGGCGTTATCAGCTACACGCAATATGCCGTTGCCTCGTTTGAGAACGGCGAACTTGTGGCCAGCAATTTCTACGAAAAGGAGATCAACGGCAAAGAGATCAAGATAAGCAACGTCGTCAACGAAAGCGGCTGCTTCACCGCCGTCGAAACGCTGCGCAAGGCTCTTGACAACTACGATCACACTTCCGCCACGGTCAAGAAGATCGCGGACGGCGACCGCGACTACGTCATCGCCTTTGAGGATGACGCCACCGCATCTACCGCCACCGTCAGCGTCACCGTGCGCGGCGGCAGCATCACAGAGATCAAGATAACGACGGAAGGGATGACCTCCACCACCGCCTACACCTACGACCTCGGTTCTCTCAAGCCCCTTTCCCTGACGGATTGGTATCAGGAATATCCCAAACCCTGACGAGGGCAACACCGAAAAGAAGCCGCGTCCCTTCGGGGGCGCGGTTTTTTTATGCCGCTGCGCTTTACCTCATGCTGGCGCCCCTCCCCTCCCGCGCGGCAAAAGCTACGCCCGTGACACACACGCGCAACATACACGCGTAACACACGCGGGATATTGTGAGATATTGACGCAAAGCTGCCGTTATGTCTGAAAATTCCCCCTTGACGCGGCGGGACGGCGGGTGTAGACTGTCATTATCAACGGGATGACCTGCCGCAGAGAGCGCGCGGCAAGAGGAAGTCCCGCTCCGCCACTTGCGTCGAGGTCGGGCGCACTCCGGGAGAGCCGGAACAATTACCGACAGGCGCAAATGGCACTCGTCTTCACCGCCCGCCCGAAAAGGCGGGTTTTTCAATGCCCGTATGCGGCGCGCCCTGCCTTGACACGCCGGGAGAAACCTAATAAAATATAGGTGCATAAAACGGGAGAATAAGCTATGTTTTGCACCAATTGCGGCAAAGAATTGACCGAAGGCGTGACGGTCTGCCCATATTGCGGCGGGCATACGGACGACCGCGACGCACAGAGCGCCGCTCCGTCCGAGACCGCAGAGGCTCCATTCGGCGCCGACGCCGCAGAAGGCATACAGTCCGCGCAAACCGACGCCGCAGAAGACGGAGCGCAGCAGGGCTCGGATGCCTCACCCGACGCGCAGGACGCGCAAAAGAAGCCCGTCAACGGCATCGCCATCGCAGGGCTCATACTCTCCGTGCTCTTCGCACCTTTGGGGCTCGTCTTGAGCATCATAGGGCTTGTGCGTTCAAAAAAGATGGACGGTGTAGGCAGAAAACTCGGGATTGCCGGCATCGTGATCTCGGTGCTCGTCATCGTATGCGTCATCGTTTTCATCGTGCTTTACGTCGTGCTGTTCATCGAGATCCTCCAAGCCGTTGTAGACGGCATAAACCAAGAACTCAACGACCCCGACACCTACGCCGCGATCTCCGCGATGATGAGCATGATTTTCTGAACACACGCTTTACTGACACAAAAACGCATGATAAAACCCCGCGACTTGCAGTCGCGGGGGTTTTTGTTATCCCGTCTCGTTTTGCGGCACCGTCTAGGTGCGACGCCGCCTCTTTTTCAATGACCCCCGCGACGCAAGAAGCCGACTAGCCCTCGAAGCGGTAGACGGAAAGGTCCACGGTGAAGTCATCACGCACTTCCACGCCCTCTTTGCGCAGCAACTCCGCCTGCACTTCCATGCCGCCGAATGCGAACGCGGGCGCAAGCCTCCCCTCGCGGTTGACGATACGGTGGCAAGGGATGACACCGGGACGGGGATTGCAATGCAGGGCGTAGCCAACGGCGCGCGACGCGTGCGGGGAGCCGCACATCACCGCGATCTGACCGTAGGTCGCCACCCTGCCTTTCGGGACGGTCATCACCGCCTCATACACTTTGTCGTAGAAGCTCATTTTCCCTCCTGATATCCGCGCCGCCAAAAGCAGGAACGCATTGAAACCAATGGGGACGGGGTCAAGCCGGGGTCCCCGTTTGTTTCGGAGTTATACGTGCACTCAAATACATTTACGTTGCTCAAGGGGTACGGCGTGCTCAAACGTGAATAGAGTGCACGTCCCCAACACGGGAGTTTAGAAGTGCTATGCTCACGTTCGGGCATACCCTGCCGTCCGCTAGGACCCGTGCGCTAGCACCCGAGAAGTTTCTCGGCTGCGCCGTGCAGGATGCTCTCCTTTTCCTCGTCCGTAAAGTCGCAGGTCCTTATCATCTCAACAGCCTCCGCCGTATCGCTCCACGGGGAATCGGAGGCGAAGAGTATCCTGTCCGCGCCGTGCTTTTTGACGATGAACTCGAAAAGGTCGCGGGGACAGTATTTCGTCGCCATGGACGTATCCATCCACACATTCTTGCCCGCGAGGAACTCCGCGGTCTCCACCCACTGTTCCTGACCGCCGAGGTGCGCCACCACCATTTTCCCGCCGTCGAAACGCTCGGCGAGCGCGGCAAAGCGCCTAGGACTGCTCCTGTAAGGCGGTGTACCCACGGGGTCGTACCCCGCGTGCCAAAGGATGATGAGCCCTTTGGAGAGGGCGTAGTCATAGAGGGGGAAGAGCGCCTCGTCGTCCACGTAGAACCCCTGATATTCGGGATGGAGCTTGATGCCTTTGAACCCGCGCGCGACGATGTCGTCGATGTCCGCCTTCCAGCCGTCCGCAAGAGGGAAAACGGCGCCGAATGGGATGAGGCGGTCGCTCGCCACGGTGGACGCCCACGCGTTGATCTTGGCGACCTGCGAGGGCTTGGTGGCGATGGAGAGCACGACGCTCTTGTCGATGGCGTGCGCGTCCATATAGCCGAGCAGCCCCGCGCGCGTCATATCCGTGCAATGATGATAGGCGCCGTGCGAGTTTTTGATGAGAGCGGCGCGCGCCTTGGGCGCGAGCTCGTCGTTGAAGATGTGAGTGTGAAAGTCGATTACCATACCCGAAAATTTTACCCTTCTTCGCGGGAAATGTAAAGCGCGAGAGGCTGCGAACATGAATTTTCCGCGCCTTTCCGCCTGCTCTCGCGCCGCGATAGCTGCGGTCAAAGAAGATCTTTCACCGCTTTGTAGTTATAGTTTTTCTTGAGCACGCGATAGAAGGTGGGGATGGACGAGAACCCGCACGCGAGCGCCGCCTCGGATGCGGTGCATCCCGTGCGCTTCATCGTGTCCAGCGTGTGCATGAGGCGGACTGCGGAGATATAGTCCGTGATGGAGGTGCCGAGAGCGGCGTTGAACAGCCGCGAGAAATAATATCTGCTGTAGCCGAAGTGTTCCGCCATGCTTTCAAGCGAGATCTCCTCGGCGTAGTGTTCCTCGATGTACGCGATGAGCTCGTCCACAAAGGTCTGCCTGCTGCGCACGCCTTCGGTGCACCCCAGCTTGTCCGCGATGAGCCCGAGCAGCATATCGCAGTGCGCCTGCATGACGAGCTTGTTGCACTCCCCTCCCGCGATCGCCTCGAAATGCGGCACGAGAGCCCGACAAAATTCCTCGTCGTCGATGACGCACCCGCCCATGAGCATGTCGCCGAATGTGTCGTAGTAGTCGCGCAGCATATGATTGGGGAAGACGATGACGGTCTGCCTGCCGCCCTCGCTCGCTTCATAGCCGTGCATCTCATAGCTGTTGGCGAAAAACACGCTGCCCTCTTTCAGCACCATATCCCTGCCCGCGGCGTATATCTTCTTCTCTCCCGCGATCACATACATCACCTCCACTTTGCGGTGGAAGTGGACGGGACAGACGTTGTCGCAGTCTGCGGACACATAAATATTCTCATCTCGCTCACGGTTGATCTCATAATGTGCAAGCATCGCGTCCTCCCTCCCGAAAATCACATTTTCGGGAAAACTATCGCAATAATTGAGAATATTATAACCAAAAATTTAATGCGTGTCCAGCGAATACGTTCTACAATGTCGGCGAAAAATAAATACGAGAAAGGAGGTGCTCTATGAAGACCTATGTGAAGAAAAACTCGCAGAAGAGAACGGACAGCATAGCAAAGCGCATCGGCGAAGCCCTCTTCTGGGCAACGAGAAGATAACTGACATTCCCGATTTTGAACATTTGGGGACGGGCTTGTTTTGTTCAGATTTTGAACATTTCAAGCCCGTCCCCATTTGTTCATAGAGTGCACGTCTCGCGGGGAATGTTGCTCCCCCACCTTCCGGGGACCCCACAAAATTGCCTGCGGCGATTTTGCGGAGAACCCCATTCGGGATAAAGTGCTATCCTCTGACATTGAAGTATTGTTACCCCCTTCCTGCGGGTTTCCCCCGAAATCGTTCCCCCTTAAAAGGGAACCCACCATTT
>CALWAF010000033.1 GCA_944372795.1 uncultured Clostridia bacterium
GCCCGCTTCGCGAAAAGAGTGGCGCATTGCTAGCGCACTTCACGTCAGCCCTCGGCACTCATACGGTCGCCGCGGCGCTCAAGAGGGCTTCGCCCTGTGAGCGCTTGGTGAGCGGCTCCACTCCGAATTAGATAACATCGTGTCGGAGGACGTCACGTTCAGAGTTTTCGTTAGACTGTCTTCAAAAGAGAAACAGCGTGCTCGGGGACGCTCTGTCGAACGCTTGTTGACCTGACGCTCTCATTTAGATGAGATTTACCCCACCGAAAATACTTTCGGCGGGGACCCCGTACGCGAAAGAGCCACTGCCGAGAGGCGGAGCTTACTGAAGTAAGTGAGCATCTACGGCAGTGGCTCTGACAAAGCAATTCGCCAAATGAGAGCGTCAGAAGCCGGAGGGATTGAGACGCTGCCACCTCCAACTATCCTCACACATCTCGTCTATGCCGTAACGGCACTTGAAACCGAGCTCTTTTTCGGCAAGGGAGGGATCGGCGTAGCACTCGGCGATGTCGCCGGGGCGGCGTCCGTCGATGACGTAGGGGACTTTTCTGCCGCTGGCTTTCTCGAAAGCGCGGACGATCTCGAGGACGCTGTAGCCTTTGCCGGTGCCGATGTTGTAGGTGACGAGACCGGGGTGGGCGGACAGCTTCTTGAGGGCGAGCGAGTGCGCGCGGGCAAGGTCGAGAACGTGGATGTAGTCACGCACGCCCGTGCCGTCGGGAGTGGGATAATCGTTGCCGAAGACGTGGAGCTTCTCCAGCTTGCCTATCGCCACCTGCGCGACATAGGGCAGAAGGTTGTTGGGGATGCCGTTGGGGTCCTCCCCTATCCTGCCGCTCTTGTGCGCACCGATGGGGTTGAAATAGCGAAGGAGCGCGATGTTCATGGTGTGATCCGCCGCATAGACGTCGCGCAGGATGTCCTCTATCATCAGCTTCGTCCTGCCGTAAGGATTGGTGACGGAGAGGGGGAAATCCTCCTTGATGGGGACGGTCTTCGGCTGTCCGTAGACGGTGGCGGAAGAGGAGAAAACGAAATTCTTCACACCGTGCTCGCGCATGACGCGCAGGATGTTCAGGGTGTTGCCGAGATTGTTGGCGAAATACTCGAGGGGTTTCGCGACGGATTCGCCCACCGCTTTCAGTCCCGCAAAATGTATGACCGCTTCGATGTCTTCCTTCTCGAAAATGTCCCTGACCTTGTCGATGTCGCAAAGGTCGTACTCATAAAACGGGATGTCCCGACCCGCGAGCTCACGCACCCTCTTCACCGCCTCGAACTTGCTGTTGCAGAGGTTGTCCGCGATGACGGGCTGCATGCCGTTCTCCACAAGATCTATGACGGTGTGCGAACCGATATAGCCCGCGCCGCCCGTGACCAGAATGTTCATATATACCTCCTGCGGCAATGCCGCAAATTTTGTCATCGTTTCACCTATTGTGCAAAACGGACGTTTATGTGCTTATTTTGTTGTTTCACACCCTTGATTGCGCGATATGGCGAAACCGTCACGCTTCCGCGACAGCCGCCGCCATCTCGTCCGCGAGGGCTTCCATACGCTCCACCAGCTTGAACTGCGTGCGTGCCCTCACGAGGTTGTGCTCCGGATAGGCGGTCTTGAAATAGGTGTCGCCGGAGAGGTAGTCCGTGAGGAAGCGCATACCGCACTCGAAGGTCATAAGCCTTGCTGCGGCGGGCATGAGAGCGCGCTCGCGCTCCGTGACGCTGCCCTCCATGCCGCAAAGGAACCCGCCCGCGAATGCACGGAAGAGCCCCATGTCGAAGTCCACTTTGTCAAGGTCCTTTTCGTCCTCTTTTGCGGTGGAGCAGCCCGCGCGCACTCCGTCGCCGAAATCGTAGAGCATGGTGCCGGGCATCACGGTGTCGAGGTCGATGACGCACACGGCGCGCTTGGTGTCCACGTCGATGAGGACGTTGTTGAGCTTGGTGTCGTTGTGGGTGACGCGCACGGGGATCTCCCCTTTTTGCAGCGCGTCGGTGAGGACGGAGCATCCCTCCCGCCTTGCGAGCACGAACGCCGTCTCCGCAGCTGCCGTCGCCGCCCGCGAGCATTTGTCCTCCGCGAGCGCTTTCTCGAACGCGGCGTAGCGTCCTACGGTGTTGTGGAAGCCGGGGATGACCTCGAAGAGGGTGTCCGCGTCGAAGTCCGAGAGCCTCGCAATGAATTTGCCGAATGCTCTGCCCGCGTCGCGGAACATCTCATCGTCATCGGCGACGAGGTAAGCGTCGGTGTTCTCGATGAACTGTGTCGCCCTCCACACCTCGCCCTCGGGAGAGGTGTAGTATCTGCCGCCGTCCCTTGTCGGGATGAGATTCAGACACTCGCGCTCGGGGTCGCCGCCGTCGCGGATGACCGCCTCGCGCAAAAAGTCGGTGACGCGGATCATGTTGCGCATGAGCCCTGCGCGGTCGGGGAAAACGTTGGCGTTTAGGCGTTGCAGGATATAGCGCAGCCTGCCGCCGCAATCGAAGTCGCAGGTGACGGCGTAGGTGTCGTTGATGTGTCCGTTGCCGTACAAGGAAACGTCCGTGACTGTACCGTCGAAAGCGAACTTGTCCGCCGCTGCGTATTCGTTCATGTTGCACCTCCCTGATCCTTTCGCAATAATAATAAACTCCCGCGCGCGAAAAGTAAAGTGTGTAAACGAACGCGGCGCGCGGATTTCTGCTTCAAAACGGGTGCGTTTTCGCACACTATATTATATAATGTCCGCAGATATGAAGCAGCCTCTTTCCGAAAAACTCAAAGAAAGCCTGAAAATGTTTCTGGTCTTCTTCAAGATCGGGCTGTTTTCCTTTGGCGGCGGCTACGCCATGCTGGCGATGATAGAGCATGAAGTGGTGGACAAGCGCAGCTGGCTCACCCACGGAGAATTGTTGGACATCTTCGCCATCGCCGAGAGCACCCCGGGGGCGATCTCCATCAACATCGCGACTTTCATCGGCACCAAACGAGCGGGGGTCTTGGGAGGGTGCATCACCACCCTCGGCGTCGTGCTGCCCGCCTTCCTCGTCATCCTCGCCCTCTCCTACATCCTCGACCTCGTGCGGGACAACAAGTGGGTCAACGCCCTATTCACCGGAGTGCGCGTGGGCGTGGTGGTGCTCATCATACACGCCGCTCTCAAATTCCTGAAAGAAATGAAAAAGAAGGTGCTCACGGTGCTGCTCGCGGTGGCGATGTTCTGCCTCGCCGCATTTGCGGACATCAACGTGATCTACCTCATGCTGGGCTCCATCGGCATCTCGATCGTTGCGGTCGCGCTCGCGCACTTTTGGGCGAGGCGCAAATTCCTCGTCGCGATGGGCGGGAGCACCCCGCACTACGTCCGCAACACCGCCCGCACGGGAGATTATCCCGCCTTCGTGCTGGCGCTCCACGCCTCGCCGTGCGAGCCGTGCGACGGCGGCGACACTGTAAGCGACAGCCCCGAAACAAACGGTTGCGACGAGTCATGCGACGGCAGCGGGCCGTACGAGTCGTGCGACGACTGCGACACTGTGAGTGACGACCTTGAAACAGGGTGCGACGAGCCATGTGACGGCGGCGGCACTGTGAGTGACGACGCGGAGGACACCTCGGACAAGGGAGGTGCGGACAATGCTTGAGCTTCAACTGTTCTGGACCTTCTTCAAGATAGGCTTGTTCACGATAGGCGGCGGACACGCGATGATCCCCCTCATCATGGAGGAGATCGTGGCGAAGGGCTGGCTCTCGCAGGAAGTTCTTTTGGACTTCATCGCCATATCGGAGTCCACACCGGGACCATTTGCTGTCAACATCGCGACCTACGCGGGACAGGAAGTGGCGGGGATAGGCGGCGCCATAATGTGCACACTGGGCGTCGTGCTGCCCTCCCTCATCATCATCGTCATCATCGCGAAGTTCTTCTCGCGGTATATGAACAAGCCCATCGTTCAGGAGGTGTTCGACCACGTGAGCGGCTCGGTGACGGGACTGCTCTTCTCGGTGGTGGTGACGGTGGGCATCCTCGTCCTCTTCGGGATGGACAGCGTCTTCGACACCGCTTCCTTCGAGCCGGACTGGATCGCCATCGGGCTCTTTTTAGGGTTGCTCGCGCTCTCGTTCGTGCGCATAAAGAAGAAAAAACTGCCCCCCATCGCCATCATCCTGCTCTCTGCCTTGGGCGGAGTGCTGCTGTACGGTTTCATACCCGTATAAAAAATGTTGAGTCGCCGCGAATTCGCGCGACTCGCTGTTTAACGATTCATTTTGCGCGAAAAAACGCCGCGTTTTGCAAAAATGCGGCGTTTTTCATATGCATACGTTAGGGCTTCGGCGGTTGCCCTCGCACGCGCGTTGTGCTATAATCGCGGCAGGAGTTTATTATGCCAGAACAAGAGATCAAGGAAAAGTCCTTTGCGGACATCACTGCCAGCTGCGCGAAAGTCATCAGCTACTTTCATTTGCAGAACGGCATTTCACCCATCAAGCGTCTTTATGTCAAAAATTCCTCGGACACCGATCGCGAGGGATTGCGCATAAAGAT
Source organism: uncultured Clostridia bacterium (assembly GCA_944372795.1). Lineage (GTDB taxonomy): Bacteria > Bacillota > Clostridia > Christensenellales > CAG-917 > Limadaptatus. Next base: position 4,536 of record CALWAF010000033.1, read on the forward strand.
CTCTTCCGAGCCGAAATTCATCCTGCCCTTCGAGATGACCGGCGTCAAGATCCCCCGCCGCACGACGGCGAAGTTCGACGCTGACGTCAGTCTCTCCCCCCTCTACATGGTGGCGCTGGACAGGAGAGAGAGCGGCGAGATCGTGCTGGAAGTGTTTGACGAAAACGACGCGCTCGTCGCGTCGCAGCGCTTCCCCGTGGAGCTGCTCGCCTTCAACGAATGCGACTTCTCCGAGGACCCCGGCAGCCTTGCCGCATTTGTCAGGCGCACCGCGGAGCTCAACAATCTCATGAACCTCGCCGCCCGCAAACTGCAGGGGTGGGAGCTCTCCTCCTGCACGGGCTACGCGGGCACGCGCAACAACGTGCGCAACCATTTCGCCGCCTGTTACAGCGTGCTTGCCGATCAGAAGTTCACCCGCGCGGAGGCGAAGACGGACGCGGGCTACACCTACGTCTCCGACCACCGCGACACCCTCATCACGGGGGCGGCGACTCCCCTCGAGCTCGCCCTCATCCTCGCCGCCATGGTGGAAGCCAACGGGCAGAACGCCGTGATCTCCCTCATCGACGGCAAGTGGTATGCGGGGTGTTTCCTCGTCAGCGAGTGCCTGCCCAACACCATCAGCGACGATGCGGATCTGTTGCGCAGGAAGTCCGAGCGCGGCGTGGGCGACGTCAGCCTCGTGTGCGTGAACGACATCTTCGGCGGCATTTCCTTCGAAAAGGCGGAAAAGAGCGCGCAGGCGCTGCTCAAAAAGGGCGCGGATGCGGAGTTCATCGTGGACATCAAACGCGCCCGCATCATGCACATCTTTCCCCTGCCCGAGAGGGTCAAGGGCGAAAACGGCTATGACCTGCGCCAAAGCAAGGACTACTACACCGACCTTGCGCCCAAACAACTGAAGGAATACGGCGGCGACATCGGCGGCGAAAAGGAGATCAGCCGCGTCACGCAGTGGGAGAGAAGGCTGCTGGACATGGACATGCGCAACGCCCTTCTCAACTTCAAGGTGTCGCAGACGGTGGTCAAACTGCTCGTGCCCAGCATCGAGGACTTTGTAGAAAACATGGCGGACATCCGCTCCTACACCGTGGAGTGCAAGCCGAAGGAGACCCTCGAGAGTCTGGACAAACTGTCCAACGGCTTCGACCGCGGCACTTTCCTGAAACCGTTTGCGGACTATATCCTCTATGAATACCGCAACCGCAGACTGCGCACAGTCTTCGACCAGCGCGAGCACGAAAGCGCGCTCCTGCGCCTCTTCCGCAAGGAAAAGTCCATTCAGGAGGAAACGGGCACCCTCACGCTTTATCTCGCGGCGGGTTTTCTCAAATGGAAGGAGGCGGACCTTGCCGACGACAAGTACGCTCCCCTCTTCCTCTATCCCGTCACGATAAGCAAGAAGGGCATCGCGGCACCCGTCTACACAGTGGAAGTCAACACCGACGACCTGCGCGTGAACAGCACTTTGCTGGAATTTTTGTATCAGGAATTCGACCTCGATATGCGCGGGCTCGCCTCCGCCGACCTCTCCACTCCGCAGGGAGTGCTGTCGGTGCTGGCGCGCATAAAGCGTGAGACGGTGCGTTTCAAGGGCTGGGATTTTATCGGCAACGTCTTCCTCGCCTCCCTCTCTTTCGCCAATTATCTGCTGTGGCACGACGTCAAGTATAAGAGCGACCGCTTCCGCGCGCACCCCATCGTGCGCTCCCTCATCAACAACCGTCTGGAACTGCCCGAGGGCGCCTTCGACCTCTCCGACCGCAGCAGCGACGAGGCGTATATCGGCGAAGAGCGGATGTATCTGCCCATCTCGGCGGACAGCTCGCAGTATTCCGCGATCTACGACAGTCTTTCCAAGAGTTTCGTGCTGCACGGACCTCCCGGGACGGGCAAATCGCAGACCATCACAAACATCATCGCCAACAATATAGTGCGCGGGCGCAGAGTGCTCTTTGTCGCAGAAAAGATGGCGGCGCTCTCCGTCGTCCACCGCAGACTGCAAAACATCGGGCTCGGCGACTTCTGTCTGGAACTGCACTCCAACAAGGCGAACAAGACGCAGGTGCTCAACCACATCATCTCCACCCTCTCCCTCGCCGAGAGCACGACGGAGCAGGAGCTTTCCGAAAAGGCGGCGGAGATCGCCATCCCCCTCGAAAAGCTGCAAAAAGAGCTGGATGCGATGCACCGCAAACGCTATCTGGGCTTCTCGCTCTATCAGGCGATCCTCGACTACTTCGCCAACGAGAACGCCCCCGACTGCCTGAACATCGACAGCCTCTTTTACGAGAAACTGACCGAGAGCTCTTTCAACAACTACCTCGAAGTCCTGACCGAGCTCTCCCTGCGCGCCAAGGAGTGCGGCGACATCGAAAAGTCCCCCTTCCGCCACATCGGAGGCTTCACCTACGACGACAAGTGGCGCCGCGACGGCGAGAGCGTCTTGGACATCTATCAGATGGAGCTCAAACATCTGCGTCAGTACGCGCGGGCGCTGCTCCCCCTCTTCAATATGCGCACGGTGTCGCTGACGTCGGTCAAACTCAAAGCCCTCTACGACATCTGCAAACTGCTGGGGCTGGAATGCGTGCGCGCCTTCTTCGCCTCCTGCGACAAAAAGAGCGGCAGCGAGACGGGCGTCTCGGTGCAAAGCGCGGCGGGCGACGCAAAAGGGCTTCTGGATTCCTTCCGCGAGGCGCAGACCAAACACCGTATGCTCACCTCCGAATTCGTGAGCAAATACGGCGCCTACCCCTCCGACGTCCCCCTCGAGGACGTCAACGCGGCGATAGCCTCGGGTTCCGTCGGCCGCTCGGTGAAAAAGGTCATCCCCTCTTCGGTGGAGAAGAAGGATCGCACCCTTTATCTCGAGTTCCTCTCCAAATGCGAGACCAACCGCCGCACCCTCATCCGCAGGCGCGATGAGCTTGCCGCCGTGTTCGGTATGCAGACCCCGGAGCTTGCTGGCGTTGCAGACCGCGTGGAGAAGATGACGGAGCTGTATGCCTGTGCGGCGAAACTTTACGCCGACTTCGACGCAGGTCTCTTCAACGAGAGCTGCATCGAGCTCACCCGCTTCGGGCTGCACCGCTACATCTCCTTCTTCATCACCGCGTACGACGGGTGCGGGGAGGCGGCGGAGGCGTTCTCCGAAGTGTTCCGCACGGGCGACTTCCTCGGCGGCGACGACATCGGCGCGCGCATCGAATATGTGACCAACGTCCAGAAGAATCTGGACTTCATCCCCAACTGGTGCCGCTATCAGGAGATGGTGGAAAAGTGCAGGAAGAGCGGCTTCGACTTCATCCTCGAGCCCCTCGACGTGGGAGAGATCTCCGCCGCCGATATCCTCTCCTGCTTCAAGAAGCGCGTCTACTACAACTTCATCAAGAGCGAGCTCTATCTCGACGACACCCTCTGTCAGTTCTCCGGACTCACCCTCGAAGAGGCGGCGAACAAGTTCAAGAACCTCACCGAGGAATACGAGCGTCTCACCCGTCAGGAGCTCTACCGCAAGCTGGTGGCGGAGCTGCCCCGCGCGGACACGACGGGAGACCACAACCTCGAGCGCGTCATCCTGATGCGCGCCGAAAAGACGGGCATGAAGGGCACCACGCTGCGCGGGCTTTTCAAACAGATCCCCAACGTCCTCAAAGCCTGTTGCCCCTGTATGCTGATGTCGCCGACCTCGGTGTCGCAGTTTTTGGACATCGACATGGACAAGTTCGACCTCGTCATCTTCGACGAAGCGTCGCAGGTGCCCACGTGCAAGGCGGTGGGGAGCATAGTGCGCGGCGAGAACGTCATCGTCGTGGGCGATCCCAAACAGCTGCCTCCCACCACCTTCTTCAGCTCCGACTACAAGGACGACGAGCACTACGAAGTGGAGGACCTCGAAAGCATCCTCGACGACTGTCTCGCCCTCGGTATGCCCGAGAACCATCTGCTGTGGCACTACCGCTCCAACCACGAGAGCCTCATCGCGTTCTCCAACGCGATGTACTACGACAACACCCTGCTCACCTTCCCCTCCCCCACCGAGCTCAACAGCAAAGTGTCCTTCAAATATGTGGACGGCGTCTACGAGCGCGGCGGCTCCAAGTGCAACCGCAAGGAGGGCGACGCCCTCGTCGCCGAGGTCATCGCGCGGCTCAAAGACCCCGCGCAGCGCGGTCAGAGCATAGGTGTGGTCACCTTCAACACCGCCCAGCAGAATTACATTGAGAACGAACTGAACAAGCTCATCCACCGCTACAACCTCGACGCGGTGGCGTATGAGTGCGACGAGCCCCTCTTCGTCAAAAACCTCGAGAGCGTGCAGGGCGACGAGAGAGACGTCATCCTCTTCAGCGTGGGCTATGCCCCCGACGCGAACGGCAAACTCTCCCTCAACTTCGGACCCATCAATCAGGCGGGCGGCTATAAGCGACTCAACGTCGCCGTCACCCGCGCGCGCAACGAAATGAAGGTGTTCAGCGGCATCACGGGCAATATGATCGACCTCAACCGCACCGACAGCAAGGGTGTGGCGGGGTTGAAAGCCTTCCTCGAATACGCCGAACGCGGCAGAGAGATGCTCGCCATCTCCTCCGCCGACCTCACCTCCACCTCGGGCGGCATCGGCGAACTGGTGGCTGCGGAGCTCAAGGACAAGGGCATCCTGTGCGACTATAACGTGGGCGTCAGCGACTTCAAGATTGACGTCGCCGTCGTCGACCCGCGCGACAAGGACAAGTATATCCTCGCCATCATCTGCGACAGCGAGAGCAGCTGCAAGCTGAAAGGCGTCAAGGACCGCGTCGCCATGCAGACCAAGATCCTGAAAAAGCTGGGCTGGAACACCTATCAGCTGTGGACCATCAACTTCTTCAACAACACCCGCCGCGAGATCGCGAAGATCAAAGACCACATCACCACCCTCACCGAGAAGAAGGTGCTCTCCAAAAAGACGGTGCGCGACATCACAGCACGCTACCGCGCTCCCTACAAGAGCTACTACGCTAAACCCATGGCAAAAGCGGGCGCGGAATATGTGCTCAATTTCGTCAACGAGGAAAAGATCGAGAATCGCATCCGCGACATTATACAGACGGAATCGCCCATTGAAAGCTCTGTTTTGATAGATAAACTGCTCGTTTCGTACAACGTGCCCAAGACGGCAAAGCGCGCCGTCGCTACGCTCGCGCAATACACCGACGAGTTCGCCTCATTCAAACAGGAGTACTTCGGCAAGACCTTCTTCGCCGACAAACCCGTGGAGACCTTCCGTCCTTCGGACACCCGTACGCAGCGCGATCTGACCAAGGTGCACCCCGAAGAGATCATCGCCGCCGCACGCTGCGCGGTGGAAACAGGGCTCAATCTGCACCGCGCCGACGTGGTGAAAGAGGTCATAAACCTCTTCGGCGCCAAAAAGACCAAAGCCGTCACGGAATGGATCGAGCAGTGCCTCGACCTCGCCCTCGCCGAGAACCGCCTCATGCTCACCGTGGACGACATCATGACGACGTGACCCTCAAAATAACAACACGCGCGGAGCAGTCCCCTGCTCCGCGCTTTAATTTTTTTGCGCTATTTACGACTTGGGGGCATTTTACACCCGCTCGGAGGGCGCGGCGGGCTCAAGCGTGAGAATAAAGTGCGCGTCTCGCTGGGAATGTTGCTCCCCCTCCTTCCCTTCGGGCTTTCCTCCCCCACTCGGGAAGAGTGCAGTTCCCTAACATTGGAGTATTGTTACCCCCCTTCCTGCGGGTTTCCCCCGAAATCGTTCCCCCTTAAAAGGGAACCCACCATTTCGGGGGACACCTTCGGCACTCGGGCACAAGGGCGTCCGAGGACGGCGCCTCCACGGCGCCGCCATGTTATGCCGCTTGCAATGCGCCCGCTTCGCGAAGAGAATGGCGCATTGCCGGCGCACGTTCCGTCAGCCCTCGGCACTCATACGGTCGCCGCGGCGCTCAAGAGGGCTTCGCCCTGTGAGCGCTTGGTGAGCGGCTCCACTCCGAAAGAGATAACATCATGTCATGCGACGTCACGTTCGGAGTTTTCGTTAGACCGTTCTTGAAAGAGATTTCATCGGGCTCCGGGACGCTACGAACAAGTGTGCGTCACAAGTATCCCCCGCCCACCCGCCCTATGACGGCACCGCGGGGAAAAATCGTGGGTTGCTTCCCACACTTTGTTTTGTCAAGGAATTGCGTTGAAAAAATTTGCGAGGCAAAGCCCGCAAAATTTTTCGCGCCCTTGACAACGGCGGCAAGTTAAAATAGAAACACGCGCGGAGCAGTCCCCTGCTCCGCGCCTTAATTGTTGAGTTTATTTTCCCGCGCCTCCCGCGCGGGAGAAACGCCTTTTTACGCAAAGTATGCGCGGGACGTTCCTACCCGTTTGTTTCTTGGTCTGACGCTCTCATTTGGATGAAGTGCGCGAAAGAGCCACTGCCGAGAGGCGGAGCGTACATTAGTACGTGAGCATCTACGGCAGTGGCTCTGACAAAGCAATTCGCCAAATGAGAGCGTCAGTTGAGTCCTTGGGCGATCATCGCATCCGCCACCTTCTTAAACCCCGCAAGATTCGCGCCGGCGACGAGGTCGTAGCCCATGTTGTAGGCGGAGAGCGCGTCGGTGATCTGGGTGTGGATGCCCTTCATGATGTGTTTGAGCTTGTCGTCCACTTCCTTTTCCGTCCATGCGAGGCGTTCGCTGTTCTGGCTCATTTCGAGACCGCTGACCGCGACGCCGCCCGCGTTGACCGCTTTGGAGGGCGCGACGATGACGCCGTTTGCCTGCAGATAGGCGAGGGCTTCGTTGGTGGTGGGCATGTTGGACACTTCGTTGAGATATTTCACGCCCGCCGCCACCATGGCTTTGGCGTCCTCGATGCGGATCTCGTTCTGCATGGCGCAGGGCATATAGACGTCGGCTTTGACGTTGCCCCAAGGCTTCTTGCCCGCGACGAACTCGCAGCCGTACTTGTCGGCGTAGTCCTTGACGAGGTTCCTGCCCGATGCACGCATGGTGAGCATATAGTCGATCTTGTCGCCCGCGACGCCGTCCTTGTCGTAGATATAGCCGTCGGGACCGGAGAGGGTGAGCACTTTGCCGCCGAGCTCGGTGATCTTGAGAGCCGCGCCCCACGCGACGTTGCCGAAACCGGAAAGGCAGAAGGTCTTGCCCTTGATGCTCTCGCCGAGGTGCCCCAGCACTTCGTTGAAGAAATAGGTCGCGCCGTAGCCCGTGGCTTCGGGACGGATGAGGGAGCCGCCGAAGGAGAGCCCTTTGCCCGTGAGCACGCCGTTCTCGTAGGCGCCGCGGATCTTCTTATATGCGCCGAAGAGATAGCCTATCTCTCTTCCGCCCACGCCCATATCCCCTGCGGGGACGTCCACGTCGGGACCGATGTGACGGTAAAGCTCGGACATGAAGCTGTAGCAGAAACGCATGACCTCGGCGTCGGACTTGCCCGTGGGGTCGAAGTCGCTGCCGCCCTTGCCGCCGCCCATGGGCAGCCCGGTGAGCGAATTCTTGAAGGTCTGCTCGAAGGCGAGGAACTTCATCACGGAAAGATTGACGTTGGGCTGAAAACGGAGACCGCCCTTGTACGGACCTATCGCGTTGTTGAACTGCACGCGGAAGCCGCGGTTGACGTGGTTGACTCCCTTATCGTCCGTCCACGGGACGCGGAAGATGATCTGTCTGTCAGGCTCCACCATCCTCTCGAGGATGCAGTTGTCGCGCAGCACCTTCTCGTTGGCTGCCACGGCGGGCGCGAGCGAGCCCAGCACCTCGCGCACGGTCTGCATGAATTCCGGCTCGCCGGGATTCTTGCGTTCGGTCATTTCGATAACTTCGGAAATATAAGACATATGATGTCCCCCAATTAAGGCTGCGGCGTATCCCGCCGCGCAAAAGATTAGTTTTAGATTACAACACCTCTCGCGCGCTGTCAATATCTACGGAAAATAATTAAAAAGTTAACCGATTTTTCAGACATTTCGCACCGTTTTGTTGTTTTTCTTTCGGGAAAATTTTTCGATTTTATGGCGATTACGTTTGCGCTCGCGCGCGTCTATGTGCTAATATATGCGCATGAGATACGCCGCGACGCTGCAATCCGACCCGTTCGGGAGCACTCTCTCCCGCAAGGTGTTCCGCGCGCGTCCGCGCCGTTGTTTTGCACGACACTGAAAAAGCATGGCTCACGCCGTGCTTTCGAATTTTCGGAGGCATTATGAAAAAACTCGAGCAGATCTACGAAGGCAAAGCCAAGAAAGTCTACGCCACCGACGACCCCGATCTCGTCATCGTCTCTTACAAGGACGACGCGACCGCGTTCAACGGGCTGAAAAAAGGCACCATCGCGGGCAAGGGCGTCATCAACAACAAGATGAGCAACATGATGATGGCGATGCTCCGCGAAAAGGGTGTCCCCTCCCACTTTGTCGAAGAGCTGAACGACCGCGACACTCTCGTGAAAAAGGTGCAGATCGTGCCTCTCGAGGTCATCATCCGCAACATCGCCGCGGGCAGCTTCTCCAAGCGTTACGGCGTGGAGGAAGGCACCGAGCTTGCCATCCCCACCATCGAGTTCTCCTACAAGAACGACGACCTCGGCGATCCTCTCATCAACGAATATCACGCGCTTGCGCTCCGCCTCGCGACCGAGGAAGAGATCGCGCGCATCAAGGAGCTCGCCTTCAAGGTCAACGACGAGATGAAAGCCTTCTTCAAGGGCATCGGCATCGACCTTGTGGACTTCAAGCTGGAGTTCGGCAGATTCCACGGCGAGATCATCCTCGCGGACGAGATCTCTCCCGACACCTGCCGCTTCTGGGACAGCAAGACCCACGAGAAGCTGGACAAGGATCGTTTCCGCCGCGATCTCGGCGGCGTCGAGGACGCATATCAGGAGATCATGAAGCGCATCACGAGCGGCAATTGAACCGCCTAGGAGTGTTATGAACGAGATTTTGCTTGCCGAAAAGGATTTCGGCGTACACGAGGAATGCGGCATATTCGGCGTGACTTCCCCCGAGAAGGCTCCCCTCGCCCGCGAAGTTTACTACGGTCTCTTCGCCCTCCAGCACAGGGGTCAGGAGAGCGCGGGTATCGCCGTCAATATGCCCGACAGAAAGATCGCCTACTACAAGAACATGGGGCTGGTCAACGAGGTCTTCTCCGATGAGGAGCTGGAGCTTTTGCCCGACTCCGACATCGCGATAGGCCACGTCAGATATTCCACCTGCGGTTCGAGCAACGTCGTCAACGCGCAGCCCGTCGTGTTCTACGGCAGATACGGCAGAATGGCGATCGCCCACAACGGCAACATCGTCAACGCCGCTTCCATCAAAAGCTGGCTCATCGAGCGCGGACACATCTTCCAATCCTCCGTGGACAGCGAAGTCGTCGCCGCCCTCATCAACTACTACACCACCTCGAGCGTGGAAAACGGCGTGCAGAAAGCGTGTCTGGATTTTGTGGGCGCCTTCGCCATCGTGTGCATGGCGGACAACAAACTCATCGCCGTCCGTGACAAGTACGGTCTGAAGCCTCTCGTCATGGGCAGGAAGGGCGACTCCGTCATCTTCGCCAGCGAGTCCTGCGCCCTCGACGCGGTGGACGCCGAATTCGTCCGCGACGTCGAACCCGGCGAGATGATCATCGTCACCCCCGACGGCAAGATGCGCTCGCACAAGTACGCCATCCCCGATTCCAAGCCCTGCATCTTCGAGTACGTTTACCTCGCAAGAAGCGACTCCGTCATCGACGGCGTCAGCGTCTACGAGGCACGCTACAACTGCGGCAAGGAGCTCGCCAAGCTCTTCAAGATCGACGCGGACATCGTAGCAGGCGTCCCCGACAGCGCCACCGTGTGCGCGAGAGGTTATGCGGACGTCAGCGGGCTGCCCATGGTGGACGCCCTCACCAAGAACCGTTACATCGGCAGGACGTTCATCCAACCCAGTCAATCCATGCGCGAAAGCTCCGTCAAGATCAAGCTGAACGCTTTCCGCAGCAACATCAAAGGCAAACGCCTCATCCTCATCGACGACAGCATCGTGCGCGGCACCACCTCCCGCAAGATCATCAGCCTCCTGCGCGCAAGCGGCGCCAAAGAAGTGCATATGCTGGTGGGCTCCCCTCCCGTCAAATTCCCCTGCTACTTCGGCGTGGATATGGAAACGCGCGATCAGCTCATCGGCGCATATAAGTCCGAGGAAGAGATCTGCAAAGAGATCGGCGCGGACAGCCTGCATTATATCCCCGAGGAACTCATGGTGAAAAGCTGCGGCGGCGGCCCCTACTGCACCGCCTGCTTCGACGGCAACTACCCAATGGATATCAGCGAGAAGGAAGTCATTTCGGTGGGCGACGCCCTCGAGAACTGACGCGCTCATTTAGCGAATAACTGCGTCAAAGGCATCCTTGCGGCGGGGCACGTACGTTTAAGTACGCTAACCCCTTGCAAGGATGCCTTTTCCTTGTTCTTCATCTAAATGAGCGCGTCAGTTGACGGGAAGAGAGTGCGAGTGTTCTTGCATATGACGCCCTCTCGGAGTGTGCGGCGTACTCAAGCGTAAAATCGAGTGTACGTCTCGCGGGGAATGTTGTTCCCCCTCCAACCCGGGGACCCCACAAAATTGCCTGCGGCGATTTTGCGGGGAGCCCCATTCGGGCTTTCCTCCCCCACTCGGAATAGGGGACGAGCGTCTAACATGGAAGTGTTGTTACCCCCCTTCCTGCGGGTTTCCCCCGAAATCGTTCCCCCTTAAAAGGGAACCCACCATTTCGGGGGACACCTTCGGCAC
>CALWAF010000034.1 GCA_944372795.1 uncultured Clostridia bacterium
GACTGCACTCTTCCCGAGTGGGGGAGGAAAGCCCGAATGGGGCTCCCCGCAAAATCGCCGCAGGCAATTTTGTGGGGTCCCCGGGTTGGAGGGGGAACAATACTCCCATGTTAGAGATGTGCACTCAATTTCACGTTTGAGTCCGCCGCACCCTCCGAGCGGGTGTTGCATGAGTTCGCGTATAAATCCGAAACAAACGGGGACGGGGTAAAAATGTTCAAACTCGGACGCACCCGTCCGAGTTGAACATTTGCGCCCCCAAGCCCCATCGGAGATGTGGACCCCGGCTTGACCCCGTCCCCGTTTGTTTCAATGCGTTCTTGTTTAAGGTGTGTTGTCGAATAACTTGATAGAGTGTCTTTGAGTACGACGAACGCTCCGCAGGACTGTATGTTCGCCGCGTACAAGCCCGGCGGCGCAGGGCAAGAAAAAACGGACGGCGGGTGCCGTCCGTGTGAGGTGCAGGGTGAGCGCGTCAGCGTTTGCTCGGGTCGGAAAGGACGCTGCCGCAATAGGGGCAGCGGGCGGTGTCACCTTTGGTGAGTTCCACCGTTGCGCCGCAATGGGAGCAGACGAGGGTGTACTGCGTGGGGCCGAGGGCGCGGTTCTCGTTGAGGACGAGTCTGTCGCCTTCGCGGATATAGCCCACGAGGTAGCCCTTGCGTATGCAGTTGTTGAGGGTGGCGGAAGCGGTCTTTCCGTTCACGGAGAGGCGTTGCGCGAGGTCGGCGACGGTGTAGAGGTGCTCCTGTGTGACAGCTTGCACGACGGTGAGTTCCTGATTCACGGTTGCGAGGCGCGTCCACATCAGCGGGGAGCCGTAGAAGCCGAGCACGGTGCCTACGATGCCGAAGACGAGCAGGGCGACGAAGCCCTTGTTGTCGCCCATGTTCATCGCGCCGAGGACTATGCACGGGATGCCCGCGATGAGTCCCAGCGTCAGGATGAGGGCGAGAGCGAAGTTTCTCTTTTTGGCTTTTTGAGCAAGTTCCATATCCACTCCGAGGGCGAGGAGCCCTTTTTAACATATTATCCTAATGACTATATTATCGCATCACGTCGCTTATCGGTCAACCGAATGGACGCGATCACATCGTTTGGGCGCGTAGCCCGCGTCGTCACGTCAGGCATAGACGACGTATTGCGCGAGCATGAGTATGCCCACCGTGATAGAGAGCAGCACGAATTGGATGGGGCCGCTCCAGCGTATCCACTTGGGATAGTTGACGGTGGTCATGCCGAGGATGAGCAGCAACCCCGCGTTGGTGGGCAGCAGCATATTGGAGAAGCCGTCGCCGAAGGTGAACGCGAGCACCGCGACCTGACCGTCCACGCCGAGCTGGGAGCACATCGCGCCGATCATGGGCATGAGCAGGAACGCCTTTGCCGAGCCCGACGGGATGAACATCTCGAAGATGAAGATGACAAGGTAGACAAGCAGGATGATGACCGCGGGCGACTGCCCCCTGCACGCCTCGATGACCTTGTAGAGGATGGTGTCCATGACGGAGCCGGACTCCATGATGTATCTCACGCCGCTGGCGATGAGGATCATGGCGACGGCTGGCAGCAGGGTGACCAGCCCTTTGCCGAGATGTTTGAAGAGGGGTTTGCCTTTCAGTCCGCACATCACGCACGCGCCTATGCCCGCGACGACGTAGATCGCCACCGTGATATACAGCACGTAGTCCGCAAGAGCGAAGTCGCCAAGAGCGGGTATGTAGTGCGGCTGCAGGAAGATGGAGATGACCGCGATGACGACGATGGCGATCATCCATCCCGCGAACCATTTGAGGGCTTTAGACTTGCCTTCGTCATAGATAAAGTCCGCATTCGTGAAATCGAAGCCCTGTTTTTTGCGCAGATCCTCGCCGTAGACGAGGGAGCGCTCCGGCTTTTTCTCTATCCTGCGAGCGTAGGGGTAGATGAACGCCATGAGCACGAGATAGGCGATGACGAACGTGAGCAGACGCATCTCTATGCCCGAGAACATCGGTATGCCCATGAGGTTTTGCGATATGCCCACAGTAAAGGGGTTCACCACGCCCGCCGCGAAGCCGAAACAGGACGCGAGCACGGATATGCCGAGCCCCACGAGCGCGTCCCAGCCGAAGGCGTACGAGAGCAGCACCACCACGGGGACGAGGGGGATGAGCTCCTCGAACATGCCCGCCGACGAGCCTAAAAACATGAACGCGAATGGGAGAAGGAAGAGCAGGATATACTTGCGGTTCCTGAAACGGTTGCGCAGCGATTCCACCATATAGATGAGCACGCCCGTGTTGTCCAGCGCAGTGAACACCGCACCTATGACCAGCAACAGGGCGATGAGCGCCCACACCATCAGCGAACCGTCCAAGCTCGGATCCAGCACCAGCACGGGGGAGAACACCGCCTGCCACCATTTGAGGGAGGGGAGGGAGTCGTCCTCGCGGTAGGAGTCCTCCACGATATACTCGTTGCCGTCCGCGTCGATCGCGCGCTCGTAGGCGCCTTTGGGGAGCACCTGCGTCATGACTATCGCCGCGATGACCAGCACCAGCACTATGACGACGGCTATGACTATGGCGCGTTTCGACACCTCTATCGTGCGCGGCGGAGCCTTCGGCCCGTCTGTCGCGACGGCTGTATATCCGCCCGCGCGCGCATATTCTTCGTCTTTAAGTTTCCTGCTTATCATAAATCAATGATAAAGTACGATGCGCGCAAAATCAATACGCAGCGGAAAACTTTTAATACTTTTTTAATCTTCGGAAGGGGAAAACCGACCGATCCGCTTATACAGCCACTTTCTTTTTCAGCTTGAGATTTAGGGCGGCGTCTATCTTGGAATGCAGGTTTCTTGTCGGCACGCTCACTGCCGCATACAGCACCGCGAGCACCGCGCATATCCCCGCCAGCGCCTTGCCCATCTCCGCCGTGATGTCGTTGTCCACGCCGAAGAAATCGATGATGAGAGGGATCTCGGTCACATAGCAGCCCACGTATATCCCTACCATCACGAGGCACACGACGGTGTGTATCCATGTGGGCGGCAGCGCCACGCGGAAGAGGTAGACAAGCCCCACGAATGTGGTCACGATGCAGTACATTGTGCGCATCTGATCGGGCGTGATGTCCATGAAATATCTGCCCGCGATCATCACCGACGCCGCGCCCAGCAGCACGATGACCCCTCCCGGGACGGCGTAGCACAGCACCTTGGTGAGGAAGCGTCCCTTGACAAGGTCGTTGTTGGGCTCGAGGGCGAGCACTATGGAGGGCATACCTATCGTCACGCCGCCGATGAGAGTGAGGTTGCGCGGCTCGAAGGGGAGAGGTTCGTTGACCATCATGAAGAGCAGGGCGAGCAGCACGTTGTACACCGTCTTCATGAGATACAGGGCGGCGGAGCGCTCAAGGTTGTTGATGGAGCGTCGTCCCTCCGCGACTATGCGGGGCATGGACGCGAAGTTGGAGTCTAACAGCACCAGCGAACTCACGTTCTTTGCCGCATCCGACCCCGACGCCATCGCTACGGAGCAGTCCGCCTCTTTCAGGGCAAGGACGTCGTTGACGCCGTCGCCCGTCATCGCGACGGTGTGTCCCGCCGCTTTCAGCGCCTTGACGAGGGTGAGTTTCTGGTCGGGCAGGACGCGCCCGAACACGGTGTATTTCGTCGCCGCCTCCCGCACCTCCTCTTCCGTAGAAAGCGTGGACATATCTATGATATCGTCGCAGCCGGTGAGCCCCGCGCGCTTTGCCACGGCGCGCACCGTCGCGGGATTGTCGCCCGAGATCACCTTGACGTCCACCCCTTGTTCGCGGAAGAAACGCAGGGTGTCGGGAGCCTCGGCGCGGATCTTGTCCGTGATGTATACAAATCCCTCAAACGACACATCACTTGGCAATTTGTTGTCCACAAAGTCCTGTTTTGACGAAACGAGCGCCAGCACGCGGTAGCCTTCTTCAGCCTTTGCCGCCGCTTTGTCGAACAGTTCCCCCTCGCCGTGTCCGAGGGTGAATTCCACCGCGCCCAGCACATAGCTCACGCCGTCCAGCCGTGCGCCGCTCCACTTCCTTTGGGATGAGAAGGGCACCGTGTTCTCCGCCGTGCGCGTCACGGGCACGTCCTCAAGATATGAGGCGAGGGCGAGGGCGGTGGCGTTCTCGTCGCCGATGGCGCTCACGGTGTCTTTCAGGACGGAGCGCAGCTCCTCCTCGGAGAGCCCGTCGCGGGGTTCGATGCCGCCCACTTCCATGCTGCCCTCGGTGATGGTGCCCGTCTTGTCCAGACACAGCACGTCCACGCGGGCGAGGGTCTCCACGCAATAGAGATCCTGCGCCAGAGTTTTCCTTCTTGAGAGGCGTATGACGCTCACGCAGAACACCGTGCTCGCAAGCGCGACCAATCCCGAAGGGATCATCCCTATCACTGAGCCTATCGTCGTGACCACGGTGTCGTTCACGGCGGCGGGATCGCGGAAATATTTGGAGCAGAAGAGGGCGATGCCCACGGGCACGATGACTATGCTCATCACCTTTACGATGAGCATCAGCGCCCGCCATATCTCCGAAGTGGGTTTCTTGAAATATTTGGCGCCGGAGGATATCTTCATCACGAAGTTGTCCGCGCCCACGTGCTCCACGCGGCACTTGGCTCTTCCCGACACCACAAAGCTCCCCGACACCACGTGGTCGCCCACGTTTTTGACTATGGCGTCGGGTTCGCCCGTCACGAGGGACTCGTTCACCTCGCAGCTGCCTTCGACTATTATGCCGTCCGCGCACACCTGTCTGCCCGCCGCAAGCTCCGTGAGGTCGTCCAGCACTATCTCTTCTATGGCGATCTCCCTTTCCTCGCCGTCGCGTATGACTGTGGCTTTGGGCGCGGAGAGCAGGGCGAGCTTGTCCATAGTGCGCTTCGCGCGCAGTTCCTGCACTATGCCGACGAGAGTGTTGAAGACGATGAGGATCAAAAATCCGAAGTTGCCTATGCCGTCCATCCCCGCAGGCACGAAACCCGAGAGAAGCACGGCAAGCAGTATGAACACGAAGTTGAAAAATGTGAGTATGTTGGAGCGCAGGATCTGCGCCACGCTCTTGGTGCGCACGGTCTGTTCGCCGTTGACTTTGCCCTCGGCGATGCGCGCCTCCACCTCTTCCGAGGTGAGACCTTCGGCGGAGTATCTCTCCGTCGTCATATCACGCGCCATTTTTTCGCCTTGGGGGTTGAGCTCTTCCGTCATTCCGCACCGCAAAACTATTGATATAATGATATTATCATACACTTTCTCCGTTTATCAAGCGTAACTTGCGTCCCCGCCGCGAAAACATCTCATTTTGCCCGCCGCGCTCCGTCAGGCATATTCTCCCTGCGGCGCGAATATTGTGTGGTATGAAAAAGAAACTTGCGCTTGTGCTCATCCTTATGCTTTCCGTCTGCGCCCTTGTCGCCGCGCTCTCCGCCTGCAACAAGTCGAAGCCCGAGGAGCCCTCCGACATCTCCCGCAGCGTATCCTCCCTTCTTGTGGGAGAAGACGACGATTTCGCCGTGTCCGTGGAATCCGGCATACGCGAGACCCCCTTCATCGCCGACGGCAAAGTGGGCGATGTGCAGGAGTTCTGCGAGCTCACCGTCCTCCCCCTCACCGTGGGCGAGTTCGACTCCGTAGCCTACGAGCTCTATGCGGCGGGCGAGGGCGCAGCGACTCTGTCCGGCACTCTCACCGAAAGCAACTTCGGGGAATATAAGACCACGCTCACCCTCGACTTCGTCCCCGCAGGCATCCGCATCACGGCGGGCGACAAGTCCTCCGACATCCCCCTCGCCGACGTCATCTCCGGCAAACTTTCCTCCGCCGACGCCATCGTCATCGCCCGCGACCTCTTCGCCGAGCGCATCGCCGAAGAGCAGGCGGCAGGCAAACCCGCCCGCGAGATCTACCTCAAACTCATCACCGGCGACCGCGCCTCCTACTATTACTACGTCTCCTTCATCGGCGAAGGCAGCGACTATTGGGGGGTGTTGATTGAGCCGGGATCGGGCACCATCATCTCCAAGCGCTGACGCTCTCATTTGGCGAATTGCTTTGTCAGAGCCACTGCCGTAGATGCTCACTTACTTCAGTAAGCTCCGCCTCTCGGCAGTGGCTCTTTCGCGCACTTCATCCAAATGAGAGCGTCAGGACGACGGGGAGTAGGAGCCGAGAAAACGTCGTGCTCGGGGGTGAGAACGGGGTGTAGTCCCTTGACATTGGAGTATTGATTACCCCCTTCCTGCGGGTTTCCCCCGAAATCGTTCCCCCTTAAAAGGGGACCCACCATTTCGGGGGAAACCTTCGGCACTCGGGCACGAGGGCGTCCGAGGACGGCGCCTCCACGGCGCCGCCATGTTATGCCGCTTGCAATGCGCCCGCTTCGCGAAGAGAATGGCGCATTGCTAGCGCACGTTTCGTCAGCCCTCGGCACTCATACGGTCGCCGCGGCGCTCAAGAGGGCTATGCCCTGTGAGCGCTTGGTGAGCGGCTCCACTCCGAACCAGATAACATCATGTCAGGGGACGTCACGCTCGGAGGTTTTCGTAAAGTCGTCAAACGTGCACTTATTCGGAGCGTCACCGAGCACGATGATTCTCTTTCGAAGACGGTTTCACGCGCCGCTCACCCAAACTTGCACAGCGGGCATTTAAGCCCGCTCTTGCAAGTCGCGGCGCGAAATGCGACCTCGCAAGCCAAACGAACCATTAAGTAGACACGGGCGCCGTGCGCGTCGAGTCGCCTTCCTCTCCCCGCGAGCGATGTTCGGTTTATTCTGTTCGCCGCTCGATTATCTCTATGCGAGATTCAAACTTTATCAAAAGGACGAAAAGTATATCCCGCATTTTAGGAGGACTGAACTCTTCCCGAGCGGGGGAGGAACACCCGAAGGGAAGGTGGGGGCGCAACATTCCCCGCGAGACGTGCACTCTATTTCACGTTTGAGCACGACGAAACCCGCAGGAAGGGGGTAACAATACTTCAATGTCAAAGGACTGAACTCTTCCCGAGTGGGGGAGGAATACCCGAAGGGAAGGAGGGGGAACAATACTCCCATGTCAGGGACGGAACTTTACCCGAAGGCAAGGAAAAACGGGGCAAAAGGGGGATGGTAACGAAAATTTTACCCTGTGCGGGAGGGGTGTCGGACTTTTTGCGATTTTGTCGGAATATGCCGTTTGATTGCGGAAAACGGCGTCTTGGCGTCGAGGGCGGGCGGCGCGGACGGGGCGTGACGCAGCCACTGAACAGTGGCGAAAAGGGCGGCGCGAAAAATTTATGGTTGATTTTTGAAGTTTTTTTGGCTATAATCTAGGCGTAAAGCGTTTCGACGCGGGTTTACCGCAGGGGAACGGGATAAACTCAGGAGGTAATTATGAACAAAACCGAATTTATCAAGGCAGTTGCAGCCAAGGCAGACCTGTCCATCAAAGACGCGACCGCGGCAGTGGAAGCGTACGGCGCGGTCATCGCGGACGCAATCAAGGGCGGCGACAAAGTCGCGATCGCGGGTTTCGGCACCTACGAGCTGAAGCATAAACCCGAGAGAACGGGCTTCAACCCCATCACGAAGGAGACCATCGTGATCGGCGAGAGCAACGCCCCCGTGCTCAAGTTCGGCAAAGCGTTCAAGGATCTGTTCAACTGAACCTTGCCTTAACAGAATGCCGCGCCTCGTGCGAGGCATTTTCGTGACGCGCGCGGGCGCGCCTGCGCTCGCGTAGCGTGACGTGTCTCTCTCTTCGCCGCAAGGCGAGGGAAGAGGGCGTTTCCCCGTCGTCGTGCGGGAGGGTAGTTCCGCCCTTTTCGGGGCGGTGCGGATGTTGCCGCAGGCGGTCATCCCGCCTCGGGCGATGTCTTTTTTTCTTTTGCGCGGTAGAGCGCGGGCGCACGCTTAAATGTGGTTAAATACAAAATCCGTCGAATTGTTTTTTGGAGAACAAATCCCGCGGTCTGTATTGATTTCGCGCGCGGTCTATCCGTTTACAACGCGGAAAACGGGTGGTATAATCAAAATGTCGAAAAATTGATACGGAGGGCAAAATGAAAGTCACTTACACCCAACTCAAAGGCAAGCAAGAAGCCGGCTACGGCGTCACCCGCTGGGCTAATGCGCAGGAGATCAATCAGAGTCTGAAAGAGCTCACCGATCAGCCCATTTACAGTGTCACCGAAGAGGCATACAAGGACATTTGCACCAACTACTACGACAAGCAGTGCGCGAAGTCCAAAGCCATCACCGCAGAGGCGAAGAAGTATATCCCCGGCGGCGTTCAGCACAACCTCGCTTTCAACAAGCCCTTCCCGATGTGCATCGTCAAGGCGGAAGGCGCCTATATGTACGATCTGGACGGCAACAAGTACATCGACTTCCTGCAAGCGGGCGGTCCCACCATCCTCGGCAGCAACTATCCCGCCATTCAGGAAGAGGCGATCAAGCTCATCAAGGACTGCGGCCCCGTGACGGGTCTGTTCCATGAGGCGGAGCTGCTCATCGCAAAAGAGATCCACGAGTGCATGCCCAATGTCGAGAAGTTCCGTATGCTGGGCAGCGGCACCGAGTCCGTCATGGGCGCCCTCCGTGTGGCGCGCTGTGCGACCAAGAATAAGAGAGTCATCAAGATCGGCGGCGCCTATCACGGCTGGTCCGATCAGATGGTCTACGGCACCAAGGTGCCCGGCACCAGACAGTTCCTCGAGTCCTACGGCATCCCTAACGGCACCTTCTCCGTCATCGACGAAGTGCGCCCCAACGATCCCAAGATGCTGGAAGACTATCTCAAATTCAACCAGATGCGCGGCGGCACCGCGGCGGTCATCGTTGAGCCCGTCGGTCCCGAGAGCGGCACTCGTCCCGTCGATTTCGACTACAACACCAAAGTGCGCGCACTCTGCGACAAGTACGGCGCCCTTCTCATCTTCGACGAAGTCGTCACCGGTTTCCGCGTGGGCGTCGGCGGCGCGCAGGGTCTGTTCAACGTCGTGCCCGACCTCACCATCTTCGGCAAGATCGTCGCGGGCGGCTATCCCGCAGCGGGCGGCATCGGCGGCAAAGCCAAGTACGTCGACCTTCTCGCGGCAGGCGTCGCGGGCGGTGCGAAGAAGGCGTATGTCGGCGGCACTCTCGCCGCGAACCCCCTCTCCGCAATGGCAGGCTATGTCGCCATCAAGGAGATCAGGAAGAACAACGCCTGCGTCAAAGCGGGTCTTGCGGGCAACAGGCTGACCGACGGTCTTGTGGACCTCATCAAGAAGCACGATCTGCCTTACGTCGCCTACAACCAAGGCTCCATCGTCCACCTCGAGTGCACGGGCGCGATGAGCTTCGACTTCTCCTCCAAGTGCATCCTGAACCTCCTCGGCGTCCTCAAGAAGAAGGATTCCATCATGGTCAGGAAGGAAGCAATGGAGCACATGGGCGCGGCGTATATGTCTCACGGCATCGTCACCCTCGCGGGCAGCAGACTCTACACCTCCATGGCAGACACCGACGAGATCATCGACGAGGCGCTCAACCGCTTCGACGACGTGTTCTCCCTCGTCAAGAAACGCACCAAGGTCGACACCCTCCAGCTCGCCGAGTACAAGCTCAAGAAAGCCCAGCAGTATCCCGCAGGTCCCAAGCGTGACAAGAAGATCAAGAAGGCGGAGAAGCTGATGGAGAAGGGGAAGAAGGAGCAGGCCCTCGCCGACTCCAAGAACTGACGCTCTCATTTAGCGAATAACTGCGTCAAAGGCACCCTTGCGGCGGGTCACGTACGAAAAGTACGCTAACCCCTTGCAAGGGTGCCTTTTCCTTGTTCTTCATCTAAATGAGAGCGTCAGCGAATTAGCGTTTGGTCGGCGACCTGCTTTGTCAGAGCCACTGCCGTAGATGCTCACGTACTAATGGTACGCTCCGCCTCTCGGCAGTGGCTCTTTCGCGCACGGGGTCCCCGCCGAAAGTATTTTCGGTGGGGTAAATCTCATCCAAATGAGAGCGTCAGCCCGATGAACGTTTGATAGAGCGTCTTCGAGCACGACGAGTTCTCTTTCGAAGACGGTCTCGCTCACCGACGCGCACTCGTTCGGAGTGTATTTGAGTACGATGGCTCTTTTTCGGAGACGGAATTACGCGCCGCTCAGCCAAACTTGCACCGTGGGCGAATTTTCGCCCACGCTTGCAAGTCGCGGCGCGCTAAGTGAGTGCCGAGCGCCAACGAAACATTAAGTAGGCACGGGCGTGGTGCGCGAGCGCCGAATTCCTCCGCCCGTGCCGGGTTTTCAGTAAGTGCAGTTCTCCGCTTGATTATGTCAGTGCGATATTAAAAACTCTTGTAGAGATGTTAAGTCAGTCCCGCATGATGCGAGGACTGCACTCGTTCGGACACGGGGGAGGAAAGCCCGGAGGGAAGGAGGGGGAATTCTAACTCACCCGCGAGACGAATAGTTTGGGCGAGCGTGCTTGAGTAAGACGAACAGTTTGGGAGAGCGCGCTTGAGCGCGGCGAACGCGGGGACGTTACATATAACGCGGGTCGTTGATCTCATCCCAGATATTTTTGACTTTTTTACCGTTTATGTGCGCTTGTTCTTTGAATTCTTCGGCGGACCGGAACTCCTGTCGGGTAGTTTCGCCGCACAGCGCGATATTGATGAGCGCACCGTCCGGATCACGGTAGGCGACCACGCAATATGTCGCACTTTTGTGATCGAATTGCATTTCGCCGTAAAAAAGCAGTGCTCGGATAAACTCATTAAAATCTGCCTTGAACGGTACTCCCTGCCTGTATTGTTTTTTTGCGTGCGAGAGCGAAACTACCATAGGATAACTTATATGCAATTGCTGTTCCATTGCGGAATTATCGCAGCCTCGCCGCCAGCCGCAATTCGGACAATCGTGATAAAAGCCTCTTTCGTTTCGGAGCACGAGATGGCCGCACACCTCGCACGGAACGAGCTCTTCTTTGACCTCGTTTGGCATGATTTTCTCCTCCTTTTTTCTTCGGACAATAACCTGTGGCGCTTATTTTGCGTTTTAGATCCTTATTGGTTTTCCGTCATTCCATATCCATTGGTGATCATGGGGAAATTCATGGGTGTGATGCGCATCTTGATGGTCATAATCTCTGTTGCGCAACGCTTTTCCTTCGCTATCATACCATCGACTTTGAACTATTGGTCCGCCGTGATAAAGGCATAAATCCGATCGTGAATTTGGTATGCCGATGATAGGCAACGAACCTCTCCTCCCGATGACAACACTGACACCTCGGCTCGGTGTACCTTTTCCGCCCATATAGTACTCCAAAATTTTAATTTGCACAAGACTATCTTCAAATGTGCGATTTAACGATAATACACCGTCGTTGTGAAATGAAAGTTTTTATGTCATGTTGTACATTGCCTGCAAGTTTTGACTTTCGGGGGTGTTTACGGCGCTGACGCGGGCAGTATGCGTGCGCGGGGGCAAAAGTTGGTGAAAATGTGCGTATAATGTGCGCGCGTGTGTTGACCTAAACGGATTTTTTGTATAAAATAAGTGCGTATATGTGCATCACGCTTCGTTTTGCGCGGTCTTTGAGCGCGGCGGGCGGCAGGCATAAATAAGCAGAGGGGAGACATATGAATTACATCATTTCTCATGACATCGGCACCAGTTCCGATAAGGCCGTGCTCGTCGACTTCAACGGCAACATCGTCACCACCGTGGCGGAGCCTTATCCGACCTACTATCCCGCTCCCGCCCATGTGGAGCAGGATCCCAACGACTATTGGAAGGCGGTGTGCATCACTTCCAAAGCCGTCGTGGCGAAGGCGGGCATCAAGCCCGAGGACGTCAAGGGCATCGTGTTCTCCACGCAGGCGCAGGGCGTCATCCCCGTGGACAAGGACGGCAACAACCTGATGAACAACATCACTTGGGTGGACGGCAGAGCGGAGGAACAGGCGCAGAAGATCATGAACCGTCTCGGCGGAACCAAAGTGTTCACCATGATCGTGGGCACTCCCATCATGGGCAAGGACTGTGTCGCGAAGATCGCGTGGGTGAAAGAGAAGCGCCCCGAGGTCTATGCGAAGACGAAGTATTTCCTCGACGTCAACGGCTGGCTCAAGTTCAAGTGTACGGGCGAGATGTATGCGGAGCTGTCCGGAGCGTCCTCTTACGGTCTCGACCTCAAGAAAAAGAGCTGGATGAGCGCCTTCCCTCTCATCGGTGTGGACATGAAGCGTCTGCCCCCTCTTTGCAAGAGCACGGACAAGATAGGCAAAGGTCTCACCGCGAAAGCGGCGGAGGAAACGGGTCTTGTCGCGGGCACTCCCGTCTTCGGCGGCTGTGACGACGTCCAGTCCGCGGTGGTGGGCAGCGGCATGTGCGGCGACGGCGAGGTGCACATCTATCTCGGCACTTCGGCGTGGGTGGCTTTCCCCTCCAAGAGCGCGACCAAGTTCATGCACGGCGCGGCGGCGATCCAGTCCGCTGACCCCGATATGAACCTCATCGCGGGCATCACGGAGGCCGCGGGCAGCAACATCCAGTGGATCTGCGATCAGTTTTTCAAGCATGAAAAGGCGGAGCTCGGAGAGGGCATCTACGAGTATATGGACAGCGTCATCAACAACGTTCCCGCAGGTTCCGATCATCTCATCTGCACCCCGTGGATGCTGGGCGAGAGGTGTCCCGTCAGCAGCACGACCACCCGTGCGACGCTCTTCAACATCAGCCCCACCCACACCCGCGAGCATCTCATGCGTGCCGTGTACGAGGGCATCGCGTACAATCTGCGCTGGATCCTCGATAACTATCACAAGGACTACGGCATCGAGGGCAACAACTTCCGCATCATAGGCGGCGGCGCGCTCGACAAGGGCTGGATGCAGATCATCGCGGACGTTACCGGCCGCACCTTCTCCGTGGTCAGGAACCCCAGAAACGCCGGTGCGCTCGGCTGCGCGATCATCGCGCTTATCGGTCTCGGGGAGCTCAAGAGCTTCTCTGCGGCGAAAGATTTCGTGCAGATCGAGGCGACCTACAGACCCAACAAGGAAAACAAGGCGATCTACGACAAACTCTTCGCCGACTATAAGACGCTCTACGCAGCGCTCAAAAGACCTTATATCAAGGCAAATTCCAGAAGATTCGAGGGCATTGAAAAATGATGAACGAACAAGTTTACGAGAACATGAAGAAATATTCGGCGATGCTCGCCGAAGACGGTTATGTGGAGTGCGGCTACATCGCGGTCAAAGCGGACGGCGGGCTCTACATCACCACTCCCGACGCCGATTTCAAAGAGCTTGCCGAGGACAAGATCGCATTCGTCACCGACAAGTCCGTTGAGGAGCTCGAGGGCAACTTCCGCGCAGCCGCCGTGCTGCTCATCTGCGCCCTCAAAGCCAAGCAGGAAGACGGCGCCGCCGCCATCGTGGACAGCAAGAGCATCCTCGAGTTTTCGGCGAAGAAGATCACTCTGCCTCCCATCCTTGAGGACTCCGCGCAGATCAACGGCGTGAGCGTCCGTGCCACCAAACAGAATACGGCGGCGGAAGTGGTGAATGCCATCTCCGGCGCGCGCAACGCGTGCTTCCTGCCCGAGGCGGGCGCCGTTGTCACCGGGCGTACGCTTGCGGAGGTGTACACCTGCACCCTCGTGCTCGACAAGGCGTGCAACGGCTATCTCCTTGCCGAGAAGAAGGGCGGTGCACAGCACCTCAACGCGTTCGAGGCGTGGCTCGAGCATATGGTCTATAAGCTCAAATACAGCAAGAAGAACCAGTCTTCCCAGAAGGCGGCGGAGGAGGGCAAAGAGGTGGACACCGCCGAAAAGCCTTCCGCCATCGACACCGACGAGCTCCGCGCCGTCGCGCAGGAGATCAAGGACGCCGGCGTCAAACTCCTTGAAGAGAACCTCGTGCAGGGCACTTGGGGCAACATCGCCGTCCGTCTCAACGACAAAGAGATGATGGCGACTCCCTCCGCCCTCGACTACGTCATGCTCAAGCCCGAGCAGATGGCGATCGTGGATATGGAGAGCATGGAATGGCGCGGCTCCAACAAGCCCACCAGCGAGAAAGGCGTGCACGCCGCCATCCTCAAGATGCATCCCGAGAGCAAAGTCACCGTGCACACCCATCCCTTCTACGGCTCCATCCTCGCCGCGATGAGGAAGCCTCTCGAAGTGCCTGCAGAGTACCGCGACATCTTGGGCGACACCGTCCCCGTCAGCAAATTCGCGCCCTCCGGCACTCCTTGGCTCGTCAAGAACGTGGCCGCCGCCATCGGCGACGCCCCCGCCTGCATCATCGCCAGCCACGGCATCGTCGTGCGCGGTAAAGACATGGATGAGGCGTTCAAGATTTGTAGGGCATTGGAGGACGCCTGTCGCGCCTACCTCTCCTGACGCTCTCATTTGGCGCATAACTTTGTCAGCGCCTCGTTTTCGGCTCGTTACGTACGGTTAAGTACGCGCCTCGCCGAAAACGGGGCGCTTTCGCGTTCTGCATCCAAATGAGAGCGTCAGGTAACGGGAAGTCGGTGCGGGTGTTCGGGGCCCCCACAAGAAAAATCTTCGATTTTTCTTGTGGGGTGGATTGGCGCATAACTGCGTCAAAGGCACCCTTGCGGCGGGGCACGTACGTTTAAGTACGCTAACCCCTTGCAAGGGTGCCTTTTCCTTGTTCTGCATCCAAATGAGAGCGTCAGAGGGTGGGAGTAGAAACCGAGAAAACGTCGTGCTCGGAGGTTTAATAGAGTGTGCATCTCCTGACATTGGAGTATTGCTTACCCCCTTCCTGCGGGTTTCCCCCGAAATCGTTCCCCCTTGAAAGGGAACCCACCATTTCGGGGG
>CALWAF010000035.1 GCA_944372795.1 uncultured Clostridia bacterium
CCTCCACGGCGCCGCCATGTTATGCCGCTTGCAATGCGCCCGCTTCGCGAAAAGAGTGGCGCATTGCTAGCGCACTTCACGTCAGCCCTCGGCACTCATACGGTCGCCGCCGACTTTCAAGAGGCGGCGATGCCGCCTGTGAAAGTTTGGCTGGGCGGCTCCACTCCGAACTAGATAACGTCGTGTCAAGCGACGTCACGTTCGGAGTTTTTCGTAAAGTCGTCAAACGTACACTTGTTCAGGGCGTGCCTGAACACGACGCGAACTCTTTCGGGGACGGAACTACGCGCCGCTCACCCAAGCGTTCACAGGCGGCGCAGCCGCCGCTTGAACGCCGCGGCGCGAAATGCGACCTCGCAAGCCAGATGAAACATTAAGTAGACACGGGCGCAGTGCGCGTCGAGTCGCCTTCCTCTCCCCGCGAGCGATGTTCAGTTTATACTGTTCGCCGCTCGATTATCTCTATGCGAGATTCAAACTCTATCAAAAATGACGAAAAGCATATCCCGCATTTTAGGAGGACTGAACTCTTCCCGAGTGGGGGAGGAAAGCCCGAAGGGAAGGAGGGGGTACAATACTCCCATGTCAGGGGACGTAAACCCTATAAACTAGCTTGAGCACGACACACCCTCCGAGCGGGTGTTGCCCCCCCCATTGAAGACGGAATCACGCGCCTCCCTGCAAAGAACAAAACTCAAAGCGATTTTCGGTGATCCCGATGAAGCCGGACTCCGCCAGATGATCTAACGCTACCAATGCGCGCGCAAACCATGTAAGGTCAGGCTCGTCACTGAACAACGCCGCCACCTCGTAGACATTGACTCTCCCCTTTTCGTTTACATAGCGCAATATCTTTTCAAGCGAGTCACACATAATATCGCCCCCTACATCTTATCCTTCTTAAACCGTCAATATCCAAGGATATAACTTATCTCCAAGGATATTGCAGGCGGGCTAAAATGTCAATCATGAAAGTCATCTTCCCCGAAAGATTATCCTACTTGATGAGAATAGAAAAACTTTCGCAGTCGGAACTTGCACGCAAGATCGGTATAAGTCAAAGCGCGATCTGCAACTGGCTGAACGGCAAAAAAGAGCCCAGCATAGAAAGTCTTTGGAAACTTGCCGATTACTTTGACGTGACTGTCGACTATCTCATCGGCAAAGAAAAAGACTGACTCTCACAGGGAGTGACCGAGCGCCATTAAGAACAACACAACAAACACAAAAACGCGGGTTTATACCCGCGTTTTGTTCTGTTTAACCTTTTATTCTGCGGTCAGCGGTAGAGCGACGACGGATAGCGATCGGCGCGGTCGGGAAGGATGGCGAGGATGTCGCCGTTCGTATCTTTGCGCAGCGCGCGTGCTCCGAGCACCGCAGCGGCAGAGGATATGCCGCACTCGATGCCGTAGGTGCGGAAGAGTGCGCCCACCTCCCTCACCGCGTCCTCTCCCCTTACGGTCAGGATGCCGTCGAAGGCTTTCGTGTCCACGAGGGCGGGGATGAAATTCGCACCTATGCCCTGTATCAAGTGCGCGCCCGCGCGTCCTTCGCTCATGAGGGGACTCTCGGCGGGTTCCAGCGCAAAGACCTTGCAGTCCAAGCCGTGTGCGACGATGTACTTCTTTATGCCCATGGCGGTGCCGCCGCTGCCCACGCCCGCGACGATGGCCTTTACGGAGGGCAACGCGGAGAAGATCTCGGGCGCGGTGGTCTCGAAGTGCGCCTTGACGGAGGACGGATTGCCGAACTGATCGGCAAAGAAGCCTCCCCTCTCCTTAACGATAAGTTTTGCCGCCGCGACCGCGCCGCCCATGCCTTCCGCAGCGGGGGTGAGGACGAGCTCCGCGCCGTAGTCCGCAAGCATCTTCCGTCTTTCTTCGCTCATGCTCTCGGGCATGGTGAGGATGACCTTGATGCCCAAAAGCCCGCCGATGTAGGCAAGCCCTATGCCCGTGTTGCCGCTGGTGGCTTCCACGACGGGCGCGTCTTCGCGGAGTGCTCCGCTCTCGAGGGCGTCGCGGATGATGTAGAACGCCGCCCTGTCCTTGATGGAACCTGCGGGGTTTTTGCCCTCGTCCTTGCCGAATATCCCGTCGCCGAGAGGGATGACGGGGGTGTGCCCCAACCCTGTCGCGATGTCGAAAAGGAGTGCCTTCGTCTTCTCTTTCATATCAT
This sequence comes from uncultured Clostridia bacterium, assembly GCA_944372795.1. Taxonomy (GTDB): domain Bacteria; phylum Bacillota; class Clostridia; order Christensenellales; family CAG-917; genus Limadaptatus. The sequence continues at coordinate 2,182 of CALWAF010000035.1, forward strand.
TCTCCCCGCGACGCTTTCGCCGCATCCTCAAAAAGTTTCGCCACGCTTTCCGACGCGCACACGACGATGCCGTCCGTGCCGAGAGCGTAGCTTCCTCCGTTCACCGAAAGGGCTATGCCGCCCGCTTCCTCGGCAAGCAGCCAGCCGGGCACGATGTCCCAAAGATTGCGGGTGTACATCATCATTCCGTCCGTCCTGCCGCTTGCGAACCACGCAAATGCCACGCTCGCCGCCCCGAAATGGCGGAGCTTGGACACGCGGTCATAAAGATATTGCACGCGCGCGATCTGCCCGGAGGCGTGTGCCAACGTCTTGTGGGAGTAGTCCCCGACGCTCACCACGGCGTCCGCCGCCACTCTCCCGGAGACGGAAATGCGCTGCCCGTTCAGTTTCGCGCCCCCGCCGCGCACGGCGGTATATACCTCGTCAAAACGCGGGAGATAGATGACTGCCGCTCTCGGCACTCCATCCACCGCGAACGAGCATTGCACACCGAAAAGGGGCAGCCCGTGCGCCATGTTGACGGTGCCGTCGATGGGATCCACCGTCCACGCTCTGCCCGAGGGCAGTTCCTTCAAGGGGTTGAGTTCCTCCCCCACCACGACGTCGCCGGGGAAGCTCTCCCGAATGGCTCCGTCGATGAACCTTTCCATTGCAAGATCCATATCCGTGACGAGGTCGAACGCGCCCTTGTCGCGGGTGTGAAGCTCCGTCCCCGCGCAGGCGTTCCACGCCTCGCGTACGGTGCGCACCAAAAATTCAAGCTCTCTCTTACCGTCGCTGTTCATTGCATATCTCCGAGTTTATCGTGCGATTTGCGCAGATAAACACCTTTTTCAGAAATTATCTGTGCTTTTATGATGTGAGGCGCATCTGCCTCGAAGTCACTTTTTCAACACCTTCGCCTTGCCCGTCACGCCGCTCAGATCTATGCGGTAGACGCCCGTCCTTTCAAGGCTCGCCGCCACCTCTTTGTCAAATGCGGGCATATGCATCGGCGTATACTTCTCCGCGATGAGGCGCAGGGCGTGCAGCTTCTCCGCATCGTCCGTGACCTCGCGGCACACCCCGTCCGCCATGGCACACTCGTAGCCCGTGGTGAACTTGTCCTTCGCCCTCTCCACGTCTCCGACGCACACGACGTGCACGGCGGGAGAATGAGCTATGCAGTCTATCTTCCTGCCCTCTTTCGCGGTGTGGAAAAAGAGGGTGTCGCCCTCACGCACCGCGCTGACGGGCACGGCGTACGGCGCGCCCTCGGGCGTCACGAAGGACACCACCGTCCACTCACACTTGTCCATGACCGCGAGGGCAAACTCGCGGGACATCTCTCTGTCCTTTCTTCTCATATCCGCCTCCGCATCCTATTATAACACCAAACCGCGTCCCGAGAGCAAGCAACATGAAATTCTACTTAAACTTTCGTACTCTTTTCGGGACGAAAAACATGTTACCATTATGTGGCATTAGAAAAACCGAACGTAATACCGTAAGGCTCATGCAAAGCCATATAATGCGCTTGGGGTTGCTACAATGCAAAAAACATGTTAGATTGTTATCGTAGCAACGCCTTGGGGGCAAACGAAGTTTGGCATTAAAGAAATGAATGATTTCTATGCGAAAAATTCTAAACAGGAGATAAAAATGGCTAAAGAAAAGAAAACGTATGTGGTGCTCGAATTCGCGGGAATATTCTACTATTATGACAAAACAGAAAAGTATACAATAAGCGGAGAAGAAGTTGTGGAAGTTGCCGCGGTAAAGATCGAAGAAGGCAAGATCTCAAGTTACTACCATTCGTTTATAGCAATTGATAATTGCGATCCGCATAACATAGCCTTGGGCGATGTCCCTAGACCCGCATATCATTTGCAAGCAGCACATCTAATAGGTGCGCCTTCCTTTAAAAAAGTGGCAAAAACGCTTTTTGAATATGTGGATGGCGCGACCCTTATATTGCATCCTACATTTTATACGGAAACGCTGTTTTCGACATTCAAAGAAAAGGCGAAAGAATATGGCATTATTTTTAATAATGTAACGATTGATATAAAGAATGTTTTCACTGCGGCAAAACAGATATCCGCTGCAACAGATTTGCAAATAGGGGCGGATAATTGCGATGCTTTAACATTGGCACAATTTATCCCTTCCCCCAAGTTTGTTTGGGCGGATGTATTCAAGGAATACGGGATCATTTTTGATGTCGACAGCAAAGAGCGGAAAAACGCCGGCAGAGACGATCCGTTGAGTTGGGCGCTTGCCTTTGCTCGTCTAGTCGTTGCGATCGTTACTTCATGCAAAGAGACTATTGTCGATGATGAAATTTATGCTATTTGACAATGAAAGCGCGAGAAATGTTAAACGATAACAACTACATTGAAGCTTTATTAGAAGAATTCAGCACCGACGGAAATACTTCGATAAGCCCTGATAACATTTTTACCATTCTCGACAAAGAATGGGATGAAAGAACGCACTGTCGGATACTGTTTTTCTTGATCAAATATAATTCCGACTCTTTTGCCGATTTTATATCGGAGAACTCTAAAATCGATCTCCACGGTTATCGTTTGTCGCCGCAGGAAAGTCGTTGCGAAGAGCCCTGCCGTTTTATTGAAAATTGCAAGTTTTTCGGGAGAGACAAACATGGCTTTATCGATATTCTTTTGGTGTGGGAAAATAAAACTAAAGGCAAACGTATATATATGCCGATAGAAGTTAAACTCGGCGCCGGAGATCAACCATTACAACTGCTTCGATATTATTATCATTGTTCATCGCATAAAGGAGACGTACGCCCGATCTATCTGACTACAAGCGGTAAAAAAGCATCTAAATCCAGCATCGTCTGCCCGTATGAAAATGAATGCGACATTAACGAGTGCCCAAAAAAACTTAATGAGACCGTTGTCACTAAAAAAAGTTTCAAAGTCATCTACGAAAACTGGTTAAATAAACTAACAGAAAATGCGGAAAATGACAACCCGATCTCGCGGGAGTTGATAAAACATTATTGTGAAATTTTACAAAGGTGGTACAAAATGGGCGAATACATTTATTTCATCAAAGAAAAGAAACACAGATTTATTGCTGCTAAAAATATTTATAACTCTTTTGGCGGAATGATCGAAGAGATCCGTCAAACATTTTTCAACTCGATCTGTGAGGAAGCCTGCGCTGATGGCGCCGATATTGAGTTGCGATACGAAGGCAGAGAACAAAAGAAACAGGCTAAAAACCAAGGATGGTCTGATTCTAACAATATTGAAGCCATATTGAATTTTGACGGAGTACATATTGCCATATGTGTTGAAACTAATCTTTATTGCAGAAGAAACAATAAGAAAAACGCGCAAAATTATAAAGCGTTGGATGAATGGTGTTATATAAAAAAAGAATGGTTTGAGACGAGCAATATAACAAACGGAACACAAGAAAAGCCGGGTGTAATAGATGGCAAAAATTTGATGGATGATGGTAATTACATCGTCGAATGGTATTATATGGACAGCCAAAAACGAAAAGAAGCAATAGAACATTTGGTGGCAAACTTAAAAAGATATGCGCAGCGCGATATTAATCTAGAATAAAACACAAACTCGGAAATTAACTGAACGTTATTGCCGCTTCAAATTAATTATCGATAAGTTCCGCATTTTTGTCGCGGCGGGATGCTCGGGCTCAATGTTCCGCATCGCGCCGCCACTTTGCGGGCGTCACGCCGAATTCCTCTCCGAAACGCTTGATGAAATGGCTCTCCGAGGAAAAGCCGAGAAAATATGCGACCTCGCCCACCGTGTACGCACCCGAAAGCATCGCCTTTGCCGCTTCCAGCTTCCTTCGCGTCACATAGCGCGACACGCTGCACCCCACGCTCTCCCTGAACAGTCGCGAAAGGTAGTCCCGCGAAAGTCCGCACTCCTCCGCAAGCTCGGACAACGTTATCTTCCCGTGCAGATCGCGGCTTATATAATTGAGGCATTTCCTTACGGGCGGTGGAACATCCGCCGCCGTCCCCTTCTCTCCCACGCGTTCCGCGAGCTCGCACGCCCGACTCATGAGGAAGGACATTATTTCCTCGCCGTTTTTCATGGCGTCCACACGCCTTATGCACTCGTCGCTGAAATTGAACGCGTATTTTTCGTCCAATCCGCCCGCTATCGCATAGCGGCAGGCGAGAGTTATGCAACACACGGCGAAATACTTCATCTGCGTGAGCGGATCCGAAGACATGCTGCCGACCACTATCCCCTGCGAGAGGTAATCGTCGAAAAACCTTCTCACACCCTCCGCATCCCCCGCCCTGATGCAAGAGTAGAAAACCTTTTCCGTTTCGTACGGCGTGTGAGCCACTCCCGCCTCTCTTTGTTCGAAGACGGGGTCCCTGCCCGTGGGGGCGATCTCTATCTCATAAGGTAATCTGCTCATCTTTCCCTCCCGTCTTATTATAGCGCGTCCTTTGCAAAATGTCGTATTTTTGATAATTATACCGTATTTTTGATATTACTTGTCCGCCCGCTATCCTAAACTTTTCTTGTGTCGGAGGATAAGACCGACTGCGCCTTCGGGCGAAAAGGGGGAACCATGAAAAGCAGAAGCAAGACAGAAGTCACCTTCGCACTCGCGTCGGAGATGATGAAAAAGGCGGGGTTGGGCACTGCCGTATCCGCGGAGCCGCTAGGCGCGGGCGAGTTCAACACCGTGCTCGCCGTAAAAACGAATGACGGCAATGCCTACGCCCTCAAAGTCGCACCCTCGGAGGACGCCGACGTCCAGCTCTACGAAAATGGCATGATGCGCTCCGAAGTGCATTTCTACTCTCTCATGCGCGAGCACACCGACATCTCCGTGCCCGACGTGCTCTACGCCGACTTCTCACACGAGCTCCTTCCCGCGGATTGGTTCGTGATGACCCTGATAAAAGGAAGGCACCCGAGCGGCGAAAAAGGGGAAGAGGCAGCGGCTCTCGCCGAAGAACTTGCCCGTATGGCTGCGTCCATGCACAAGGTGAAGGGAGAGGGGTTCGGCTATATTCAGCGCGGGCTTCGCCCCTCGTGGCACGAAGCCGTGCGTGCCATGACGGAGGATCTCCTCCGCGACGCCGAAAAGAAGGGCGTTCGCTCCCGAAGAGGCGAAAAACTGCTCCGTCTCATCGACAAACACGCAGGCACGCTGAACAAAGCGGAATGCCGCATGGTCAACTACGACATTTGGATGCCCAACATCATCGTGCAGGAGACCGCGGAAGGCAAAAAGTTTTGGTGGATAGACCCCGAGCGCAGCTTCTGGGGAGACCCCGTTGCGGACTTTGTTTGTCTGGAATTTTTCAAGCCCTTCCGCAAAAAGACATTGAGCGCGCGGGCGTACAACGAACGCGCCGATGTGCCCGTCACCCTCTCCCGAGAGGAAGAGATCCGCTGGGGCGTGATGATGGCGTATATGGGCTTGCTGCAAGAGGTGGAAAAGCACTACCGCTACACTCCCCTCATGTTCGGATGGTGGCGCAACGTGATAAGCTCCGCCCTCGTTTACCGCGCGGGTTTCAAGGCGCTGAAAAAATGAAAGAAGGCGCCGAAAAGACGGAACGCCTCGCCTCCGGCAGTGTCGGGCGGCAGGTGTTGAGTTTCGCGCTGACCGCGCTTGCGGGTCTCGTCTTCAACTCCGTCTATTCTCTCACGGACGCCCTGTTCGTAGGACGCGGCGTGGGAGACGCGGCAATGGGAGGCGTGTCCGCGGTCTACCCCTTCGTCATCCTGCAAAGCGCGATCGCGACGACCATAGGCGGAGGCGCGGCATCCATCGTCTCCCGCTCGCTCGGCAGCAAAGACCGTAAGCGCGCCGCGACCGTCACATTGAGTGCGATGGCAGCGTTCTACGTCACGGCGGTGCTGGTCACCGCGGCGGGCTTTGCCGCCATGCCACGCCTGCTCGCAGCGATGGGCGCAACGGGGGAACTATACGAACACGCAAGGACCTATTTCATCATCATCCTCGCGGGCAACGTCTTCTCAACGGGCTTCTCTTCCGTCATTCGAGCGGAAGGCGGCAGCCTTTATTCCATGCTCATCTGGATTATCCCCATCTCCGTCAACGTCGTGCTCGATGCAGGGCTCATCCTCGGCGCGGGGCTGGGTGTCGCGGGATCGGCTGCTTCCACGGTGGCGGCGCAGTTCATCAGCTTCTCGATGAGCGTATTATGGTTCGCGCGCTTTTCTTCGATGGAGCTGAAACACGCGCGCCCGAGCCTTTCCGCCGTGCGCTCCGTAATAGGCATCGGAGTGCCGTCACTTATCCAAATCGGAAGTTTATCTCTCATTTCACTTATCATAAACAACCGTTTAAGTGTTTATGACGGCGCATCTGCCGTGACCGCATACGGCTATATGTCCCGCCTCGTCACATTCGCCGTCGCGCCTTTCACTGCGCTTGCCCAAGCCCTTTCTCCCGTGGCGGGGTTCAACTACGGCGCGGGAAAAAGCGACCGTCTGCGCACCTCGATACGCTTCACCTCCCTGCTCGCGGCGGGCTGCGCCGCGGTGCTGATGTGTCTGGCGGGCGGTGCGGCGGACGCGCTCATGCGCATCTTCACCGAGGACGGCGGCATCCTGCGCTACGGCGCGAAAGGACTGCGTCTGCTCGCGCTCTCCCTCCCCTTCCTGCCCGTCTGCACGCTTGCGGGAGCGCTGATGCAGGCGGTGGGCGCGAAGCTCCCCTCACTGCTGTGCTATGCGGCGCAGCCTCTGCTCTTCCTTCCTCTCGGGTTCCTTCTGCCGCTCGCGGCGGGAGGGGAAGGTCTGTGGTGGGCGTTCGTCCTCTCCTCCGCCCTGTCTGCGGGCATTGCACTCGTAGTCGTTTTTCTGCGGCGCAGCGCGTTGCTCGCGGCTCCGCCGTATGTGCGCGAGCGGCTGCCCGAAGAAGCACCCTGACCGCGCTTTCCCGCCTTCGGCACGGACACTTGTCAATGCAAAAACCCCGCGATCTCCGCGGGGCTTTTGTATGCTGCAATACATCTCCTATGTGCTACATGCTCTGCTCGAGGATGGTCTTGACGTCCGCCGCCGTCAGCACCTTATAGCCGCCCTCATTGAGGAAAGTGGCTTTCACGATGCCGTCCAGCATATCGGGAGTAACGCCGAGCTCGGAGATGTTCATCACAAGCCCTATCTCGCGCATCCACTTCTCCATCGCGTCGAGTCCTTCCGCAGCGACCTGCTCCCTGCTCTTGCCAGCCGCGTCCACGTCCCAGACGCACTCCGCAAAGCGCGCGAATTTCTCCACCGCGTACGGCATGATCATGCGATAGTACGGCATGGCGACGGCAGAGAGGGTCATGCCGTGGGTGGCGTCGGTGTAGGCGCCGATGCCCTGACCTATCATATGCACTTCCCAGTCCGTGGTCTTGCCCTTCGCGATGAGGGTGTTGAGCGCCCACGTCGAAGTCCACATGATGTTGCTGCGCGCCTCGTAGTTTTTGGGATCCTTGACCGCGACGCGCGTGCTGTGCACCAGCGATCTCATCAGCCCTTCGGCGATATAGTCGGAAGTGTTGTCATCCTCGTCCGAAAGATATTGCTCCAAGATGTGGCACATGATGTCGAAGAAACCCGCCTTCATCTGATAGTCGGGCAGCGTGAAGGTGAACTCGGGGTCAAGCACCGAGAATTTCGGGAACACTTCCTCGCCGAAGACGTGCCCTATCTTGAGCTTCTCGGCGTGATTGGTGATGACCGAGCCGCCGTTCATCTCGCTGCCCGTGCCCACCATGGTCAGCACGCACCCCACGGGGATGATCTTGCACGTGGGCTCTTCAAAACGGATGAAATACTTCTGCCACGGATCCTCGCCGCAATACGCCGAGACGGACACCGCCTTTGCGTAGTCGCACACCGAGCCGCCGCCGACGGCAAGGATGAGGTCTGCATCGCACGCCCGTGCGCGCTCGCACCCCTCGTTCAGCTTCTCGACGGTGGGATTGGGCATGACACCCGCGTCTTCCGCGACGTTTTTGCCGCACTCGCGGAGGATCGCCGTCACTTTGTCGTAGATGCCGTTGCGCTTGATCGAGCCGCCGCCGTACACCAGCAACACGTTTTTGCCGAACTTTTCAAGCTCCGCCTTGAGCCCGTCCAGCGCGCCCTTCCCGAAAATGAGTTTGGTGGGATTGCAATAAGTGAAGTTGCCTAACATCTTTGTGTTCTCCTTTATTTATTTATATTTCGGAGCTGCCCGCCCGCGCCCGCGAACAATTATGTCGGGCTCGCTGGACAACCGCACGAATTTGCGCTAGAATAATGGCGCTCGCACCCGTAGCTCAGCTGGATAGAGTGTCAGATTCCGATTCTGAAGGTCACAGGTTCGACTCCTGCCGGGTGTACCATCGCAGACGCAAGGCGTCATTTGCAACACCCCGCAAGTTTTTGCGGGGTGTTCGCGTATGTGCCTGCGTCTGCTCTTCGCGGCACAAAAATGCGGACGTTCGCCCCGCTCCTCGTTTATGCCCCAGCCGAAAATCATGGATTTTCGCCCGGGGACCCCGATATCGCCCCACGCAAAAAATCATAGATTTTTCCCGCGGGGACCCCGATTTCGCTTCGCTCAAAACTATCGCGTTGCTCTCTGATTTTTGCGCCGCGTATGGGCGGCTTTCGCCGCCTGTTTGTTAAAGCGGCATAATGTGTTCCACGGCGGGAGTTTTTGCTCACACGGGCAGTCGTCTCACCGTTTGCTGACGCGAGTTGCTCGGTGACGATTTCTTCCCCGCAAGACACGCGTTTCCCAACCGCTTTGCGGCAGGAGTCACTCGCCTTTTGAGAAACTCGCCACCAGCTTTTCGACGAGGGAGCGGGTGATCTCTCCCACGGAATATCTGCGGTGATGCACTCCCGCGATCTCCATTGCGCGCAATTGTTTCGGGGTGGACGCGGTGTAGGGATAGACGCCGAAGAGGAATGGGAAAAGCGCATAAATGAACTGTTGACACTCCTCTTCCGCCATGTTAAAGTGCCGTTTCAGGCAATATGACACCGCATCCATGGTGCGCGCGTAGGTGCGTTTGAAAGAGACGAGACTCTCAAGGCTGCTGCCCGCTTCCATGTCGTAGAGGTTCATGGACAGGAGCTTGAGCATACAAGAGCGCGCCTCCACCGCAGCGGCGAATCTTGAGGGAAATTCCGAGGCGGGCATATCTTCCTCCGCGAGGGTCATGAGGTCGCGGTTCCACGCCGCGTACTCCCTCTCAAGCAGGGCGAGGAAGATCTCTTCCTTGGTGCGGAAGTAGTTGTAGATGGAGGTGCGGGTGAAAGAGGTCAGCGCCCCTATCTCCCCCAAAGTGATCTCCTTGAACGGCTTGGTTTCATAGAGTTTTGCGCACGCGTCGATGATCTCTTCCCTGCGCGCGTTGGTAAGCTCCGGCGATCCTTTCGGCATGGTGTCCTCCTTTGCCCCTCCGCGTCACTCGGCGATGACGCTCTTTGCCCACTCGCCGGCATCCGCGCCGACACGCTTGCCCCGACGCCACACCGCCAAGGGACAGAGCTCTTTCATGCGCCGCTCCGCGCCTGAGATGCCGCTGCCGCCCGACGTGCAGAAAGGTATGACCTTCTTGCCCGCAAGTCGCGCGCTTTCAAGAAACGTGTCCACGATGCGCGGCTCGACATACCACCACACGGGGAAGCCCACAAACACGGTGTCGAATTCACCGAGATCGGGCACGGGCACCGCCATCGCGGGACGGCATTTCTCGTCGTTCATCTCGATGGTGCTGCGGCTCTTCCTGTCGGTCCAATCTAGATCCGCGGACGTGTACCTCTCCGCAGGCACGATCTCGAAAAGTTCGCCGCCCACCGCAGTCGCGATCCCGCGTGCGGCGGCAGCCGTCACTCCGCTTGCCGAAAAATATGCAACCAAAATCTTTGCCATGATCTGCTCTCCTTCCCGCGCGGCTCAAGCTACACTTCCGCGCGGTGCATTCTGACACATTGTCAGCAAAGATATTATGCCACCGCCCCGCCGCGCTGTCAATATGTTTTTTGATTTTGCTCGTCTGCAAAAGGCGCGTTCAAAGACGCTCTATCAAGTTGTTCATCAACGTATCCGAAACAGGAACGCATTGAAACAAATGGGGACGGGGTCAAGCCGAGGTCCCCGCCTGCGGGGCTTGGGGGCGCAAATGTTCAATCTCGGAGGGGTGCGTCCGAGAATGAACATTTTTTCGGGGTCCCCGCCGAAAGTATTTTCGGTGGGGTTAAGTTCCGTCCCCATTTGTTTCGGAGTTATACGCATACTCATGCAACACCCGCTCGGAGGGTGCGGCGAGCTCGAAGGTGAAATAGAGTGCACGTCCTTGACATGGGAGTATTGTTCCCCCTCCTTCCGGGGACCCCACAAAATTGCCTGCGGCGATTTTGCGGGGAGCCCCATTCGGGCATTCCTCCCCCGCTCGGAATAGGGGACAATCCTCTATCATGGGAGTATTGTACCCCCTTCCTGCGGGTTTCCCCCGAAATCGTTCCCCCTTGAAAGGGAACCCACCATTTCGGGGGACACCTTCGGCACTCGGGCACAAGGGCGTCCGAGGACGGCGCCTCCACGGCGCCGCCATGTTATGCCGCTTGCAATGCGCCCGCTTCGCGAAGAGAGTGGCGCATTGCTAGCGCACTTCACGTCAGCCCTCGGCACTCATACGGTCGCCGCGGCGCTCAAGAGGACTTCGCCCTGTGAGCGCTTGGTGAGCGGCTCCACTCCGAACGAGATAACGGCATGTCAAGCGACGTCACGCTCGGAGTTTTCGTTAGACCGTCTTCGAAAGAGAAACGTCGTACTCACACGCTCTCTATCAAGCTGCTCGTCAACACGCTCGAAACAGTAACGTATTGAAACCAACGGGGACGGGGTCAAGCCGGGGTCCCCGCACGCGGGGCTTGGGGGCGCAAATGTTCAACTCGGACGGGTGCGTCCGAGAATGAACATTTTTTCGGGGTCCCCGCCGAAAGCATTTTCGGTGGGGTTAAGGTCCGTCCCCGTTTGTTTCGGAGTTATACGTGAACTCATGCAACACCCGCTCGGAGGCGGCGTGCGTGCTCAAACGTGAAATAGGGTGCACGTCCCTGACATGGGAGTATTGCTCCCCCTCCTTCCCTTCGGGCTTTCCTCCCCCGCTCGGGAAAAGTTCAGTCCTCCTAAAATGCGGGATATACTTTTCGTTCTTTTTGATAGAGTTTAGTCTCGCATAGAGATAATCGAGCGGCGAACAGTACTAACCGAACGTCGCTCGCGGGGAGAGGAAGGCGACTCGACGCG
>CALWAF010000036.1 GCA_944372795.1 uncultured Clostridia bacterium
CGCCGCGTCCGCTTTGTGCGTGCGCTGCGTCCCACTCACAACAAGTTGTGCCGCAGGAAAAAATTCGCACAAAGTATTGAAATGCGAGGCGGAAGGTGCTAAAATTCCATTCTGCATCGGACGGATCATGAAGCGGGGGTTTTTTTGTTGCCCGCATTCCCCGTTCGGAAGACTTCTCGGGAGGAAAAACGTGAGTTTCGATCAGGACGGCATCGGCGCGCGACTGGACAGCAAGATCCAGAAGCTCATCATTCTTTTCGTTTTCGACCGCATGGCGATCTCCCTCTCGGAGTCGGCGTTGCTTGACATTTGCACGTCCGAAAACGATTGGCTGTCCTACATGGATTGCAAGCAATATCTAGGCGAACTCATCGACACCAACCTCCTTTACCGCGTCCCGAAGAGCGACTACATCAACATCACGCAGGACGGCATAGGCTGCCTCGCACTCTTTTTCTCGCGCATCCCCACGTCCATCCGCGACGACATCAACACCTACGCCCGCGAGAACAGGATGCGCTATAAGAAGCGTCAGTCCTACTTCTGCGACTATTCAAAAAACGCCGACGGCACCTACACCGTCATCATGAAGATAAACAGCGACATCGCGACGCTCATGGAGCTGAAACTTGTCGTCGCCAACCGCCAGCTCGCAAAATATCTCTACAAGAGCTGGGTGGACAAGGCGTCGCAGACCTACGCGCTCATCCACGACACATTGCTCGACTGAAGCTCTCATTTGGCGAATTGCTTTGTCAGAGCCACTGCCGTAGATGCTCACTTACTTCAGTAAGCTCCGCCTCTCGGCAGTGGCTCTTTCGCGCACGGGGTCCCCGCCGAAAGTATTTTCGGTGGGGTAAAGGTTCGTCCCCGTTTGTTTCGGAGTTATACGCGCACTCATCCAACACTCGCGCGGAGGGTACGGCGGGCTCAAACGTGAAATAGGGCGTACGTTCCCTGACATGGGAGTATTGTTCCCCCTCCTTCCCTTCGGGCTTTCCTCCCCCACTCGGGAAGAGTGCAGTCCTCCTAAAATGCAGGATATACTTTTCGTCCTTTTGATAAAGTTTGAATCTCGCATAAAGATAATCGAGCGGCGAACAGAATAAACTGAACGTCGCTCGCGGGGAGAGGAAGGCGACTCGACGCGCACGAAGCCCGTGTCTACTTCATGTTTCATCTGGCTTGCGAGGTCGCATTTCGCGCCGCGGCTTGCAAGAACGGGCGCGAGCGCCCGCTGTGCAAGTTTGGGTGAGCGGCGCGTGATTCCGTCTCCGAAAGAGTGCTCATCGTGTTCGAGGACCCCTTATCAAACGCTTATGGTCTGACGCTCTCATTTGGATGAAGAACAAGGAAAAGGCACCCCCTCAAGGAGCCAGCGTACTGATGCGTACGTGCTCCGCAGAGCGGGTGCCTTTGACACAGCTGTTCGCCAAATGAGAGCGTCAGTCTATGGAGACGACGATCTTGTTGTACTGATAAGGATACTCCGCGCACTGCACGACCATTTCGGGCACTTCGGAAAAGTCGATGCGGGAGTTGATGAGCCCGTCGGTCTTGACGATGCGGTTGGCGAGGAGGTTGATGGCGGAGGACATTTCGCCGTAGCCGTCGGCGACACCTATGAGACGCAGCTGCTTCTGGAGCACGACGCTGACGTCGATGGTGTGTCCGGAGCGGACGGAATAGCCCGCGACGACCACTTCGCCCTTGTCCTTGACGAGGCGGAGAGCCATATTGAAGGGGACGCCGTCGCCGACATAGACGGAGCTTTCCGCCATTCTGCCGCCGGTGATCTCTTCCACGCGGCGTTCGAGGTTGTCGTAGGTGGGATTGAGGGTGTAATAGACCCCCCAGCTTGCCGCGAGCGCGAGCTTTTCGGCGTCGAGGTCGACAAGGATCGGGATCATCTGATAATACAGCGCGAGCTGGGCGATGATGAGCCCTAGGGTGCTTGCGCCGACGATGACGACAAAGTCGCCCTTGTCCGCTTCCATGCTGTTGAGGACGTTGTTGCCGAGGGCGATATACTCCGCGAAGATCGCCTCGTCATCGGGGATGCCGTCGGGCAGCGCGTACACGTTTTCTGCGGGCACGGAGGCGAAATCGGAGAGAAGCCCGTTCTCGTCCACGCCCAGCACGCTGACCCTTTTCACGCCGTGTTCCTCGTGCATGACGAAGGGGCTGACCACGACGCGCGCACCCATCTTGAGCGCGAGAGCGCCGTCGTCTTCGGACATATACGCCACGGCGGAGTGCCCGGGTACGGTGAGCGCCGCATCCTTATTGGGGGTGTCGGAGGCGAAATAGGCAAAATCCGTCGAGGAGATCGCCACTTTGGCGATCTTGAGCTTGACCTCGCCCTCTTTCTTGGGCAGAACGCTCTCGACGAGTTTGATGCGTTCCAGATTTTCGATATGCCATGCTTTCATGATCCACCTCTCATGCCGAAACGGACGAAATGATGATAGCACAACGCCGCCGCGTTGGCAAGCCCATTTAGTAGACCAGCCTCGCGTCGGCGGGCAGGGTGAGCACCTTGTCGCGGCGTCCTTCGGCGACGCAGCCGTCGCGCGGCAGAGTTTCGTCGGGGATGAGATAGAACCTGCGCCCCTTCCACAGTCCCGCCGCCTCGCGCGCCATCACGCCGAATCGGAATACGCGGTCGATGACGCAGGGATGCACCCTCGCCACCACGGACGGGCTGTCGTCCGCGAGGGAGAAATCGACCAGCTCGTCGCGCACCTTGAACGCGAGATGCGTCGCAGACACCACGAAACCGCCCTCACAGCGCTCGCAGGGCTCCAACAGGAACTTGTCCGCCGAAAGGCGCGTGCGCTTGCGTGTGAGCTCCACGAGCCCCAGACCGGTCATGGACACGGCGGAGGTCTTGAGTCTGTCGCGCTTCAAGTCCTCCCTCAACCTTTCCACGACGGCTTTGCGGTGCTCTTCGGACTGCATATCGATAAAGTCCACGATGACGATGCCGCTGATGTTGCGCACGCGCAGTTGCCTTGCCACCTCGTCCGCCGCCGCGATATTGGTCCTGAACACGGTGTCCTCGAGATCCTTGCCGCCCACGAACCTGCCCGTGTTGACGTCGATAACGGTGAGCGCCTCGGTGCGGTCGATGACGAGATACGCCCCGCCTTCCAGCGTCACCTTTCTGTCCGCCAGCTTGTCTATCTGCTCCGCGATCCCGTAGGTGCGGAAGATGTTGCGCTTGCCGTCGTAATACTCCACCTCGGCGCCGCGCATACGCGAGGACAGCCTTTCTGCAAGGAAGGGCTCGTCCACGATGATCTTGTCCACTTCCTCCGCGAAGTTGTCGCGGATGGTGCGCTCTACAAGCTGCGCCTCGCGGAACACCACCGAGCCGGGAGCCGCCTTGCGATAGTCCTCTTGAATGTGCTCCCAGATCTTGACGAGGGAATCAAGCTCCTGCAAAATTTCCTCATCCGAGGCTTTTATCGCCGCAGAACGCACGATAAACCCCATGTTCTGCGGACAAACGCTCGCCACCAGCTCTTCGAGCCGCGCGCGTCCTTCGTCGTTTTCGATCTTCCTCGATACCCCTCTGAACCCGCCTCCCGGCAGCAGCACCACGGTGTAGCCCGCAAGGGAGATGTCCGTGCTCAATCTCGCGCCTTTGGCGCCCATCTGTTCCTTGACCACCTGACACATCACGATGTCGCCGGCGGACACTTTGACGGAGTCGTCATCGCCGACGTAAAGGAACCCGTTGCGCTCCAGACCGACGTTGACGAACGCCGCCTTCATGCCCGCAAGAACGTTCTCCACCTTGCCCTTGTAGATGTTGCCGACGCGGCTTTTCGCGGTGACGTGCTCCACGCCGAATTCCACGAGCTCGCCGTCCTCTGTGAGCGCCGTGCGGACGAAGAAGGGGTTGTACTCAATGAGAAGTTGTTTCATGCCGTATATACCCGAAAAATTTTATTCCTTTCTTACGAGCGCCTCGCGGACGGGCACAAGCACCCCGTCTTCGCGGAAGAACTGCTCCGTCTTGACCACGTCGGAGACGTCCCCGTCGCAGCCCGTGAGCCCTTTGAGGGCGGCAAAGACGCGGTCGGCGCGCAGAGTGACGTTGCCGCTCGCGAGAGTGAGCAGCATCCTGCCCTCCTTCTCGCCTGCGGCGAATATCCTCTCCGACACGTCCTCACGCACGGTCTCCCCCTTTTTCACGTACTCGACGGTGAGCCCGCGTGAGAAGTCGTAGGCGTCTGCCGCAAAGGGGAAGAGATAGCTTGCGGCGACGATCCTGCCCGCGAGATTGGGATTGCGCGGCACCTCGAAGGCTTCCTCGGCGCGCATATCCTCGCCCGACGCCGCATTAAAGCGCTCCGCCGTCTCATCCGCGGTAAGGGGCGTGTCGATGGCGGCGTACTCCGCGACGGAACCCACGCCAACAGGCATGGGTGGCGAGAAAAAGAGAAGGGCGTGCGGGTTGAACCCGCCCGAATAGCCCACGGGGATGTCCGCACGACGCACTATGCGTCCGAAGTCGCGCAGGACGTCGATGTGCGAAAGGAAGCGGCGGGTGCCCAGACGTGTATAACGCAACACTATCATTCTATCGTGCACCTCCCGAGCCTGTTTGCGCCGCAGCCGTTGCAGCCCTCTCTGCACGAGCGGGTGGTGATGCCGGCGTAGGCGAGCTTCCTCTGCGCGAGAAGATAGCGCTTGGACACGCCCGTGTCTATGAAATCCCACGGCAGATCCGCCTCGGTATCCCACGCACCCGTGAACTCGCGCATATCTATCCCCTCGTCGTCGAAGGCGCGCTGCCACGCCTCCCAATCGAATTTTTCCGACCAGCTGTCGAACTTTGCGCCCAGTTCGTAGGCGCGCTCTATCACTCGGGAGAGACGCTTGTCCCCCCTCGCGAGCGCCGCTTCCAGCACAGAGGACTCCGCCCCGTGCCACGAGAAGGACACTCCCTTTATCCTGCGCAGGAGCCCGCGCAGATAGTTCTGCTTGCGCAGCATCTCGTCGAATGTTATCTGTTCCTCCCATTGGAAGGGGGTGCAGGGTTTGGGTATGAAGACGGCGCAGGACACCGAGATGTTCGGTCCCCGTTTGCCACGCGTCTTGAAATAGAGCTCGCGCAGACGAGCGCATATGGCGGCGATGCCCGCGATGTCCTCGTCGGTTTCGGTGGGGAGCCCTAGCATGAAATAGAGCTTGACGCTGTCATAGCCCGCCTCGAACGCCTTTGCCACGTTGTCGATCTCTTCGTCGGTGACGTTTTTGTTGATGACGTCGCGAAGACGCTGCGTGCCCGCCTCGGGCGCGAACGTGAGAGAACTGCGCCTCGACTCCTGCGCGATGTCCCCGCTGAAGCTAGAAAGACGAAGGCTGGGAAGCGAGAGATTCACTCTCTTTTCGTGCACGAAATCTCTGAGCCCGTCCATCAGCGCGTGCAAGCCGGAATAGTCCCCCGTGGACAGAGAGCACATAGCGATCTCGCCGTAGCCTGTGTTTTCCACGATGTCCTTCGCCTGCTGCGCGCACCTCTCGGGAGAGCGCTCGCGGATGGGACGGTAATAATATCCCGCCTGACAGAACCTGCATCCGCTGGCGCAGCCGCGGTAGAGCTCGATGACGGCACGGTCATGCACCGCCTCCGTGTTGGCGACGACGGGACGAACGGGGTACGGCGCGTGCTCGAAATCGGCGTACACCGCCTTCACCACCTTCTCTCCCTTCTCGCGCATGGAGGGGACGTAGACTCCCGTTATCTCCTTTGCGCGACGGAGTATCTCGCGCTTGCTCCACCCCTTTTCCTTCCCCTCGGCGACGAGCGCGAGGACGGCGGCGTCAACGCCTTCGCCTTCGCCTATCACCACGCAGTCGAAAAAGTCCGCGAACGGCTCGGGATTGACGGCGCAGGGACCTCCCGCGAGCAGGATGGGGAACTCCTCTCCCCTGTCTTCCGCGCGGAAGGGTATGCCCGCAAGGTCGAGCATATACAGCACCCCCGTATACAGCAGCTCGAACTGCACCGAGAACCCCACGACGTCGAAGTCCTTGAGCGGGGTCGCCGTCTCGAGGGACAGGAGGGGGATGCGGTGCGCTTTGAGGAGCGCCGCCATATCCTCCGCGGGCGCGTAACAGCGCTCGCACGCGAAGTCGTCGTGCGAGTTGATCTCGGAATAGAGGATCTGCATCCCGAGGTTGCTCATGCCGATCTCGTAAAGGTCGGGGAAACAAAGACAGAAACGCGCGCGGACGGGGTGCGTCTTTTTCACGGCGTTCCACTCACCCCCCGTATAACGGGAGGGTTTTTCCGCCTGCGAAAGCAGGGGAAGCAATCTATCAGAAAAATTTTCCATCAAATCAAACGCGCGGAAACACCTCGGGGTCAGCCGCGCATGGCGAGCGCCGCCGCGCCTATGATGCCGGCGTCGTTCCCGAGAGACGCTGCCACCACGTCGATGGGGGGATTGTACTCGGCGCCGTAGGCGTTCTTCTGCACGAAGCGGCGGAGGGGAAGGATGAGCGCGTCCCCCTCTTTCGAGATGCCTCCGCTTATGATGAACACCTCGGGATAGAACACGTTGGCGAAGCCTACAAGCCCTGTGCCGACATAGCGGATGTAGTTGCCGATCACCCGTTTCGCCACTTTATCGCCCGCTTTTGCAGCCATAAACGCCGTTCTTCCGTCAATGCCTCTCTCTTTCGCGAGTTTGGCGAGCCCGCTTTCGGGGTGACGTTCGCAAGCCCTTGCGGTCTGGCGCATGAGCGCCGTTGCGGAGGCATACGCCTCAAAACAGCCGCGCTTGCCGCAGCCGCACTTTTCGCCGCCCGCCTTGATGATGACGTGGCCGCCTTCCGCCCCCGCGGACTTGTTGCCCGTGAGCAGTCTGCCGTCCACCACGATGCCCGTGCCCACGCCAGTGCCCAGCGTCACGGTGACGCTGTTGCGCGCGCCTCTGCCCGCGCCGTACACCGTCTCGCCGAGAGCTGCGCAGTTGGCGTCGTTGCTGATCTTCACGTTGCGGACGGACAGCATCCCGCCCAGCAATTCGACAAAGGGAGTGCGCACAAAATTGATGTTGCAGCTGTATCGGATGACCCCCGCCTCGTCGTCCACCGACCCCGGGGAGCCCACGCCGATGCCGCCGAGCGCGGAGAGCGCGACTCCGCCCTCGTCCGCCACTTTTCTCACCAGCGCTGCTATATCCGCAACGATCTCTTCGGCGGGAGCCTGCGCCCGCGTGACCGCGGTGTCTTTCACGATTATGCTGCCATTTTCGTCCACAAGTCCGGCTTTGACGGACATGCCGCCTATATCCACACCGATGTAAAGCATCCTGCCTCCCGCCGCGCGACGCGCGCGTGCACGTTTGTTTCTTCGCGTGTTATTTTAAGACATAAAGAAAAAGTTGTCAACCTTGCGCGGGACCGCGCCGCCCTCCGCCCGTCTTTCTCCCTTGGCGCACGGCGGACGCCTCGTCCGACGAGACCGCTTCTCCCACCGTGCGGGTGAGGCTGCCCGAGAGAGCGGCGTCACGCAGCGCACGCTCGTCCATCCTGAAAAGTTCGCGCGGGGGCTCGCCCTCCCCGCCCTCTTCCACCACTCTGAAAGAGGTGACGGAGCGCCCGTCCACGTAGTGGAAAAGTCTGCCCAACGGGGTATCGCGCGACACCGTTACGGCGCGTTCCACCACCCCTGCAAGATAATTCTTCCTGCCCGACGAGAGCACGCTGACGTACGTTGCGCGCCCACCGTCCAGCGCCGCTCCCGCAAAGAGGAACACCGCCGTCACTCCCAACGTGAAACTCACGGCTTTGAGGAAAAATGAGACCACGAAAAGGACAAAGAGCAGGACGCTCAACACTATGCCCGCCCGCCGCATACGCGACACGGCTTTCAGGCTGCCCTTCGCCAAGCCACCGACGATGCGCGAGCCGTCGAGGGGATAGACGGGCAGCAGATTGAAGAGCGCGATGAAAAGATTTGCCCGCAAGAATCCGTAGGTGAAGGGATAAGCTGCGGGGACGAGCCACCACAGCGCCAGCACTCCCGCCGCCGCAAGCAGGTTCGCTAAAGGACCCGCCGCACCCACGATGACGCAGGACTTCGGGTCCATCTCCTCCCCCATGCCCATCGCAGCTCCATATGGGAAAAGCGTGAGCTCCCGCACCGTATATGCGCGCGCACGTGCGGCGAGGGCGTGACCCGCCTCGTGGACGGCGACGGCGGCGAAAGTCCACAGCAGAGCCGACGCCTGCCCGAAGAGCACGAGCAGCAGCGCCAGCGCGAAAAAGAGAGGGTGTATCCTAAACCGCATCAAAGCACGGATGCGATCGTGGCGCCCACCTCCGACACGCTTTCCACCGTCGTCCCGTGCCCGAACAGCCCCGCGAAGAGGAACCCGAGCGACACGAATACCCCGAGTATGACGGGCAGCAGCACGATGTCGAGGGGGTCCACCCCCTTGAGCGCGGCAAATCTCTTCTTCTTTTCGGGGCGGAGACGGACCTCGTTTTCTGCGATGACGTTTTCGCTGACTTCGACTTCGATCTTTTTGGTTTGGTCAAAATCCATAATTCACCTCGCCTTAAAGTCTATTCGCCCTCTTCCCCGCCTATGACGGCGGGCGGCAAAATGTCAGAAATCGGGCACGGGGAGTTCCTCCGTGGTGCCGAATCGCTTTATACCCGAAGCTTTTGCCCTCACCGTGATCTCGAATCCGCCGCCCTCTCCACGCGCCAGCGCCACGACGGGAGCGTCCGCCACCTCGAAATAGTCGCCCAGCACCCTCGCAAGGTCGCCCGACAGCGCCGATGTGAACCCTTCGCCCACGCCCGTGTTGTCGCGCAGCAACATCTCTTTCACTCTCTCTTCCATGAGTTTCGCGGGTCTTACAGCCATCTTCTTCTCCTTCTTCTTCCCGCGCGCAGTTCGGCACACTTCTTCGTGCGACAGGCGACGTTGTCCGCAAGCAGCTCGAACGCCCTCTCCGAAAGCGCGAACGACGGCACTCTGCCCAGCTGCTGATAAAGGGTCACGCAGTCATCCTCGGGGATGACGCCTATCGCGGGAGTGCCCAAAAGCCTAGCTATATCCGCGGCTTCCATCATCTCTCCCCTCGCCACCATGTCGGGACGCACGCGGTTGACGACGAGGGAGACGTCCTCCAACCTGTACGCCGAAAGCAGGGTGAGCACCCTGTCCGCATCTCTTATTGCGGACGCCGAAGGTGTGGTGACCACCACCGCTTCCGTCGCGGCGCTCACCGCGCGGTGGAATCCGTTCTCTATGCCCGCGGGACAGTCGATGAGCAGAAAATCGCAGTCCGTGACGGAGTCCATGACCCCTCTGAACGCCTGCGCGCTCATCTCGATCCCTCCGCCCGCCGACGGCAGGATGCGCGCCCCGCTCTCGTGGTCGGGCACAAGTGCCTGAAAGACGGTGCATTTGCCCGCAATGACGTCGCCGATGTCGTAGACCACTCTGCTCTCCACCCCCGTCACGACGTCCAGATTATTGAGCCCGACGTCGGCGTCGGCGAGCACCACCTTAAAACCCATGTCCGCAAGCCTTCTGCCCAGCGAGGCGGTGACCGTGGTCTTTCCCACGCCGCCCTTGCCCGATGTGATGACGATCTTTCTCATAGACGCAGTTTAATTCCGCGCGCCCGTCCGCGCCGAGGCGGAGTGTGAAATATCCTGCCGAGTTTTGTCAAACAGCGCTCTCGCGTTGAAAAATTTCCCGAGCGGTGTTATGATGGTCAAAAGCGGAGACGCGGCGCGAGAGCCGCGCCCGCCCCGCGACCCCGTCGCGGAAAGGAGCGTCATGAGAAAGATCACCGTCACAACGGATATGGCTGCCGATATGCCCGAAGGTTTCTTTGCGGCAAACGGCGTCACCGTGCTGCCAATGCCCTTCACGCTGGGCGGACACGATTATTTCGACGGCCCGCTGCCCTCGCCTGCGGAGTTCTACGGATCTCTGCGTGCGGGCGCGCTAGCGAGCACGTCGCAGACCTCGGCTTACGCCGCCATCCACGCCTTCGAAGGCTTGCTGAAAGAGGGCTTCGACATCCTGCACATCTCCTTCTCGTCGGGCATGAGCGGCAGCGCCGCGAACATCTCGGCGGCAGCAAAAGAGCTGCTTGTCAAATACCGCGACGCGAGCATCCGCGTGGTGGACAGCCTCTCGGGCTGCGGCGGGCAGGGTCTCATGGTGAAAGCCGCCCTGCAAATGCGCGACGAGGGCATGAAACTTGACGAAATCGCGGACAAACTCGAGGCGGACAGGATGAACTATCACCACTTCTTCATCGTGGAAGACCTCAATTCCCTCTATCGCGGAGGCAGGTTGAGCAGGCTGGAAGCCGCCGTAGGCACCGTGCTCGGCATAAAACCCTTGCTCGAACTCAACCACTACGGCAAAATAATGCCCCTGCTCAAAGTCATGGGCAAGAAAAAGGCGCTTGCCGCCATCACGGAACAGGTGGTCAAATTCTACCGTCCCGAAAAGGACGGCTTCATCCTCGTGGAGCACGGCGACG
Source organism: uncultured Clostridia bacterium (assembly GCA_944372795.1). Classification (GTDB taxonomy): domain Bacteria; phylum Bacillota; class Clostridia; order Christensenellales; family CAG-917; genus Limadaptatus. The sequence goes on from CALWAF010000036.1 coordinate 10,542, forward strand.
ACCTAGCGGGCGCGGAGGCGCTTGCCGAAAGGATAAAAGCGGCGCTCCCCGACGCCGACATACGCTACGCAACCGTCAACTATCTCGTCGGCGCGCACGCGGGTCCCGGAGCCCTCGCCGTCTTCTTCCACGGTGCGGAGCGCCCCCGCTTCATCAACGTGCCCATCCCCGGGCTGAAAACCGCAAAATAAGGAGCGAAAATGTTCACATCCCTCTCCGACACTTTCACACTGTCAAACGGCGTCGGGATCCCCTGCGTGGGCTTCGGCACCTATAAGACCCCCGACGGCAACGTCTGCGTCACGGGCGTCCTCACCGCCCTTGAGGCGGGCTACCGCCACATCGACACGGCGGAGTTCTACTTCAACGAGGAAGGAGTGGGCAAAGCCCTCGCCGAGACCTCACTCCCCCGCGAAGACATCTTCGTCACCACCAAGGTGTGGAACACCCACCAAGGCTTCGACGCCACCCTCCGCGCCTTCGACCTCTCCATGCAGAAGCTCGGGCTTGACACCCTCGACCTCTATCTCGTCCACTGGCCGATCACCAAGGATTTCAAGGAAGACTACCCCGCCCGTTTCATCGACACGTGGCGGGCTCTCGAACGCCTATACGAGGAAGGACGCGTGCGCGCCATCGGCGTGTGCAACTGCCTGAAAACGCACTTGAACGTGCTGTTTGATGCGTGTAAAGTGCCGCCAATGGTGAATCAGATCGAATATCACTTCGGATTCACTGACCGCGATCAGATGGAAGCCGTCGCCTTCTCGCAGGCAAACGGCGTCGTCGTCGAAGGCTGGGCGCCCCTCTGCCGCGGCAATGCGTTCGGACACCCCGTCCTCGCCGCAGTGGCACAAAAACACGGCAAGACGGAGGCGCAGGTGCTGGTGCGCTTCTGCCTCGAACACGGCGTCCTTCCCCTGCCCAAATCCGCCACGCCCTCCCGCATAATCGAGAACGCCGACGTCTTCTCCTTCTCCCTCGACGCGGAAGACCTCGCCGCCCTCGACGCCGTCTCCTCGATAGGTCGCCTCGGTCCCCATCCCGACGAAGCGAGGCACTGACCCCACCGAAAAGCAAAACGAAAAAGCGGGCATCTGCCCGCTTTCTTTTATGCTCCGCCCGACACGGGAATATTGTTTACCCTCCTTCCCGAACTAGGGACGCATTGAAACCAACGGGGACGGGGTCAAGCCGGGGTCCCCGCACGCGGGGCATGGGGGCGCAAATGTTCAACTCGGACGAATGCGTCCTAGAATGAACATTTTTTCGGGGTCCCCGCCGAAAGTATTTTCGGTGGGGTTAAGGTCCGTCCCCGTTTGTTTCGGAGTTATGCGTGAACTCATTCAACACCCGCTCGAAGGTTGCGGCGTGCTCAAGCGTGGGATAAGGTGTACGTCCCTGACATGGGAGTATTGTACCCCCACCTTCCGGGGACCCCACAAAATTGCCTGCGGCGATTTTGCGGGGAGCCCCATTCGGGATAAAGTGCTATCCTCTATCATGGAAGTGTTGTTACCCCCTTCCTGCGGGTTTCGTCGTACTCAAACGTGAAATAGAGTGTACGTCCCTGACGTGGGAGTATTGTTCCCCCTCCTTCCCTTCGGGCTTTCCTCCCCCGCTCGGGAAAAGTTCACTCCTCCTAAAATGCGGGATATACTTTTTGTCCTTTTGATAGAGTTTGAATCTCGCATAGAGATAATCGAGCGGCGAACAGTATAAACTAAACATCGCTCGCGGGGAGAGGAAGGCGACTCGACGCGCACGGCGCCCGTGTCTACTTAATTATCCGTTTGGCTTGCGAGGTCGCATTTCGCGCCGCG
>CALWAF010000037.1 GCA_944372795.1 uncultured Clostridia bacterium
CGGTATTTGCTCTCGAAGTAGGAGCACAGCGTCTCGTCGCCGAGGGCGGCGAATATGCGGGAGTAGCTCTTGCGGTTGAAATAGCGGAAGACCTCGTCGTACTTGCCGTAGAAACACAGCCTGCCGTTCTTGCCGAGGAAGGCTATCCTGTCGCACTTGTCGAGGTTCTCCATCGCGTGCGTGATGACGACTATCGTGCGGCCTTTGCCCGCGAGTTCTTTCAGGAGATCCATCATCTCGAGGTCGAGGTCGGGCGAGAGCCCGCTGGTCGGCTCGTCGAGGAAGATGATCTTGGGGTCGGAGAGCAGCTCCATCGCGATGGACACGCGCTTTCTTTGCCCGCCGGAGAGGGATGATATCTTCAGTTTCTCCCTGCCCGTGAGGCGGACGTCGGCGATCGCCTCTTTCACGCGCTCTTTGACCTCACGCCGCGACATCGGGGTGCGGATGCGCAGCATCGCGGTGTAGTACAGCCCGTCCTCGACGGTGAGGGCGTCGTGCATGATGTCCCGCTGGGGGCCGTAGCCCATCACGTTTTTGTAGGAATTTATGTTGTCGTAGTAGTCGTTGGTGTCGTAGTAGATGCCGCCGCCCGTTGCGGGACGGATGCCGTTGAGGCAGTCGAGCAGGGTGGATTTGCCCGTGCCGGAGCCTCCCACGATGGCGACGAAAGCCCCCGCCTCGATGCGGAAGGACACCTCGCCCACAAGTTTCGCCTTGCCGTGCGATCTGCGGTCGGTGACCTCTTTCGTCACGCCCACCGCGTCGATCTGTATGCCGGCGGGAGAGGTGGAGAAGAGCAGTCTGCGCTCGAAGAAGGTGTAGGCGGCGGAGGGGACGGAGATGCGGTCGTAGTCGCCGAGTTTGGCGCGGCGTATCTTGCGGTTGTTGACGAACGTGCCCCCCGTGCTGTGCAGGTCCTCGATGTAGTAGTCCTCGCCGTCATAGACGATGCGGAAGTGCTTCTCGTTGACCATGGGGTTGTCCACCACGATGTCGCAGGAGGGGTCGCGCCCGACGACGGTGAGGGTGCGCTGGGTGAGGTCGAAGTTGCTGCCTCCGCGCTTGCCGGAGATCTTCTTCACCTGCGAGATCTTGACGCAGTCGCCGTGTTTTTCTCCCGTCTTTCTGATGACGACGTCACCGTCGAAGCGTATGACGGGCTTGCGGAAACGCTTGCCGCCCACCAGCACTTCGGACTTATACCCCTCGGGAGTAAGATCTTCGATGTACCATACGTTGTTTTTCTGCAAAAAACGCAGCTGGACGGGCGCCACGATGAAGGATTTGACCGTGACGTCGCAGGTGCGCTTCGATCCCACGACGAACTCCTTCTTCGCCTCGCTGTCGAAGAAGTCGAAAAGCTCGCCGTTGCTGATTTTGAGGATCAGATTGCTCATGGTTCACCGTGCGCGGAAAAGGCGGAAGAAGGCTTTCCGACCGCGCGCCCGAGGTGTCGGACGTTAATACAGTATAAATTATTTTCCCCCGAAAATCAAGCCGATTATGCGCTTCCGACGCGCGCTTCGACGCGAATATTTTCCGTCCCGCTCGCAGGCGGTCAAACGTCGAAAAACCGCAGCCTTTCCCCGTTTTTTTGAAGAGCCTGCCCCGTTTTAAGGAAACTTTAATAGAATATTCAAAAATTTTTAACAACGGACGGGTCATTCGCTTGACAGTCGCTTTCTATTAAGTGTAACCTAATAATACAAATGTAGTTTAACATAGTTAAGTGCTGTCTCCGGGAAGTTTGCAGCCGCACTTCGCGGCATCACTAGAGGGAAAAGAGAACACATACGCGGCGAATGTTTGCGCGCTATACGCGAAAGCTACTTTCGTCATATATATACGACCGAGGTTTGAATGAGAAAGAGAGATCTTGCAGCCGCAGGGCAGAGCGACGCACCCGCCGTCAGAGTCGATGGGCTGAAGAAGAAATATCCCCGTGCCGCCGAGTATGCCGTGGGCGGCATTTCCTTCGAGGTGCACCGCGGCGAGATCGTGGGACTGCTCGGACACAACGGCGCGGGCAAATCCACCACGCTCAAATGTCTCACGGGCATGCTGCCTTACAAGGAAGGTGAGATCAGCGTGTTCGGCAATCCCGTAAAGGGGGACGCGACGGCAGCCAAAATGTGTTTCGGTTTCGTCACGGACGACCATGCCGTGTTCTCCAAGATGACGGGGCTGGAGTACATCGCGTTCATGGCGGACATCTACGGCGTCGACGCCGCCACCCGCGACAGGCGCACCGAGGAGCTGCAGAAGTGCTTCAACCTCGGTGACAAGATCATGAACCTCATCAGCAGCTATTCCCACGGGATGAAGCAGAAGATATGCATGATGGGCTCTCTCGTCCACGATCCCGCGCTGTGGATCCTCGACGAACCCATGCTGGGGCTGGATCCCACCACGATAAACGCGGTGTCCGAGTTCATGCGCGAGTACGCAGCAAAAGGCGGAGCGGTGCTCTTTTCCACCCACAACCTCGACGCGGTGAGGCGCATATGCGACAGGGCGATCGTCATCAGAGGCGGTCTCATCGAGGCGGATATGTCCGTCCGCGGCATAGGCGACAGCGAGCTGCTCGAAAGGTTTTTCCTGCACGGGGCGGAGGCCGAAGAGTGATGCTCCGCACGGCAGGCGTTCTACTCAAAAAGGAGGCGCGGGAGATCTTCTCGGACTTCACGCGCACCCGCAAGACGGCGGATATACCCGGCAAACTGCTCACGCTGGTGCTCGCCGCGGTGATCGTTGCGTTCACGTGTTTCGTGCTCAAACGCTTCGCCTCGATGTACATCGACATCGAGATCAACCGCGTGTCCGACCCCTACGGCAGACTGTGGGAGCTGACCGCCGCCATTTATCTTGTCATCATCATCGTCAACGCGCTTTCCGGCGTACGCACCATCAACCGCTCCCTCTTTGACGGCGGCGACCTCCGCATTCTGGTCACGCTGCCCATATCCTCGGGAGCGATGTATCTTTCCAAGATGGTGTCGGCGTACGTGAGGCAGTTCATATTCGGATTTTTCACGGTGCTGCCCGTCAACATCACGCTTTCCGCCTGCATCCCGCTCGGGGCGCAGTTTTACGGCATGACGGCGCTCATCCTCGTGCTGCTGCCCATGATCTCGATTGCGGTGGGCAGCGTGCTCGCCCTTCCCGTACACGCCCTTACGCAACTCATATCTTCGCGCTATGTCGTGTCCCTAGTCGTGGCGACGGGAGTGACTGCGCTGGCGTTCTGGCTGTACTCCGAAGTGCTGGACTTCATCGCCCACCTCATCTCCACGGGCGACGCGCGCTATTTCTTCGACGCCGAGACCATGCGTGAGATCGTCCGCATCACGGGAGAGCTTTTCCCCGCGACCTTCTTTGCGGATATGCTGCTCACGTCGTCGATGCCGGCGGGAGTGGGCTGGGTGCTGCTCATCACGGCGGTGCTCACGGCGGCGGGAGTGCTCATCGGCAGGCTTATGCTGGTGCCCGCAGCGCAGAACAAGCTCTTCGCGCTTAACAGCCGCCACGTCTACAAGGGACACGGCACGCCCGCGTCCAAGCCCGTTTTCCTCACGTTCATGAAGAAGGAATTCGTGCAGGTGGTGCGCACGCCCTCGTACGCGTTCAGATATTTCTCCACGGCGATCATCATGCCGCTCATGGTCTACTTCTGCATGGACATCTTCTCCGAGCTGGTGGGGATGCTGGTGCCGGTGGACTGCAACCTCGAGATCGCGGTGTTCCTCATCGTCATGTTCGGCATCCTGACCAACACTTACTGTGCGGGCAACATCAGCCGCGACGGCGAGTTCTTTTTTACGATGAAGACGCTGCCCGTCAACTACCGCACCGTGATAGGCGCAAAAGTGGCGTTCTGTTTCATAGGTTCGGCGGTGGCGACGACGGTGAGCGTGGGGCTGGTGGGCGGACTCGGCTACGTCGAGCCGTGGCAGGCGGTCTATCTGCTTGCGGTGACGCTTGCCATCTCCGTGGCGCAGATATGCTTTGCGATCAGACGCGACCTCGGTCATCCGCGCTTCGCGATGGCGGAGAGCGCGAACGCCGACGAAGGGGATTCCACGGTGTCGGTGCTGGTCATCATCGGGCTCATCGTATCGGTGGTGATAGGCATCGTGGCGCTCTATTCGGGCATATACCTCAAACTGACGTACAGCGAAAGCTACGGCGAGACCGTGGCGGTGGCGAGCGTAGCCGCGATCGCGGCGGCGCTGCTCATCTCCGCACTCGTTTATCTTTTCGCGGGACTTGACAAAAAATACAGACAGGTGAGCGGAGGCGAGGCATGAGAAACAAATTGATAGCTTTGATGGCAGTCATCCCGCTCATCGTGATGTTCACCATCATGACCTTCACGGAGTCGGCGTCCGTTGCGGTGTCCATCCCGGTGTCGGGCGTGGAGATCTCCACCGAAACGGAGAACGGCGTGCTGACCATCGACATGGCGGAGTACGAATACGACGACTTCCTGCGCGTGGACGTCAAGCCCGAGGCGGCGGCGAACCGCGAGTATGACCTCGAATTCTCCGCAGTGGAGGGCAGCGAACAGGGCGAGATCGAAGTGGAAGAGGACGGGCTCATCGTCCCCGTGTCCCCGGGCGCGGTCAAAGTGACCGCAGTCACTCGCGACGGCGGTTTCCGCGCGAGCATCGTCATCAACGTGGTGAGCACCAAGGCGCTGGGCGCCACCGTGAGCGTGAGCGGCAGGGAGGAGCCCTATCCTTCCTACGAGGTCAAGCCCGCGGACGAGGATGCGGGATATGACTACGCTCTCACCCTTCCCGGCGGCTCCTTCCTCTTCGAAACGAGGGCGATCCCGACCTCCGTCAGCGCGGACGTCACCTATTCCGTCCTGCCCGAGGAAGGCGCGGAGCACGGATTCGAGATACACCCCGTGACGGGGCTTGCCTACGCGCGTCTTTCGGGCAGCTATCTCGTGACCGCGACGCTCGACCCCGCCGTAGAAGGCAGAGAGAAAGTCACCGTGCTGGTGACGGTGGACTGCGGAGACGGCTTCACCGTACAAGGCTCGGCGGGCAGCGTCGATGAGCGTCTGCTCCCCGGCACCGAGAGCACGGTGATCTACGCCGAGAGCGACACCGCACCCGCTGCGAAGGAGCCCTTCGGCGAGGGCATAAGCGAGGTTTCGGTCGAGCGTGCAGACGGCACGGAGCGCGGCTGGGCGGTGACCGTCGTCTTTGACGAGGGGGCTGACGAAAGCGGCGCTTCGCTGACGCTGGAGTCCGCGGGCGAGAGCGTGACGGTGAACTTCGTGTTCACCGAGCCCGTCCTCGAGATTTACGGCAGATACACCGACGACGGCGGCACCTTCCTGCAAAAGACGGGCATGACCGCGTCCTACGCCGCCGTGGCGGAGCCCGCGATGCCCGACGGCACGACCTATCGCTTCGAAGTGTCGGGCGGGGCGGCGGAGATCGTCTCGCAGGATCCCGACACCGGTATATGCCGCGTGAGAGCGGTGGCGGCGGGAGAGGCGGTCATCGTCCTCTACGTCACCGAAAACGGGGAGGAGCGCGAGGCGGCGAGGGAGTCCCTCATCGTCGCGGACGGCTATTCCTCCTTCACCTTCGCCGAGAACGCGCAGACTTGGGGCATAGGCGGCGTCTATGCCGTGGGCGGCATGAGATATGAAGGCGGCGCCTTCGTCACCGACGAGCGCGCGCTTTCCGTCACCGCGCACAACGGCGCCGTGTCCACCGTCCCCTCCGCAGAGGACGTGGTGTTCACCTCCTCCGATCCTTCCGTCGCCGAGGTCGGCGTCGCGGACGGGCATTTCGTGGTGAGGGCGAAGGGCACGGGCAGAGTGACCTTCACGGCAAAATGGCGTTACAGCGACCTCTTCCTTGACGGCGTGTCCGCAAGCATCACCGTAGACGTGGTGGCGGACGGCGTCAACGTCACGGACTACACGAGCCTCATGGCGGCGACGGACGCGGAAAAGCCCGTCGTGCTGCAAGAGGACGTCATGCTGGGAGAATATATGTTCGACGAGGACGGCTTCCTGAAAGAGGACGCCGATCTCTCCCGCTTCGTGAGGCAGATCGAGACCACCGCGGATTGGACCTATTACGCCAATCAGGGCAAGGCGCACCCCACCGTCAACTACATCGTGGAGTTCACCGCCGACGTCTACGGCAACGGCAAGTATATCGACGGCGACTACATCACGCAGGTCACCCCCATGGTGAGCGCGGCGAAGTCGGTGTTCAAGGGCCCGCTTGATTTTGTGGCATATGGCGCAAAAGCCTCCGTCAAGGCGCAGGACAACATCGTCTTCCTCGTGCGCACGGACGACATCGTCATCGACAACGTGGTGCTGCGCGGCTGCAGCGACGAGAGCCTCTACGACGACGATAAGATGGAGCTGAACCTCTTGAACACCGTGGGCACCGTCATCGAGGTCATGTCCGATTGTCGCATCCTCAACAGCCGCATCATGAACGGCAGGACGGGATTGCGCGCGCTGGGCAGAGAGGGCATCGACGCCGTGGTGAGCGAGTCCTCGCCCGTGGATGTCGAGAAGGAACGCATCGACGTCTCGGTGGAGAGCTGCATCATACAGAACGCGCGCGAATTCCTCGTGAAACTCGGCACCAACCGCAAGGTGCGCGGCACCTATGTGAGCGGCGCGAGCTCCATGGAATGGGACGAGGAGGCGATGGAACCCTCGCTTTCCGCAAACGGCGTCACCTACGCGCCGCGCGACGACTCCAACCTCTACGACGAGAACTTCGCGGACAACTTCGTCCTCACGCATCTCACGCTCGAGAACTGCGCCCTCTACAACTCCGGGCTCTTCTCGGTGGGCTTCGAGAGCAGCTTTGCGGGTCCCATGCTGGACGGATTCTGGAACTTCACTTATTGGGACGACATCGGCGGCACCAGCTATTCCGCCGTGCTCAAACTTGTGGGCGACGTCAGGATGTACGATTGGAAGTCCCTTGACACCGTGGACAGCTCCACCCTCATCGAGGTGGCGGGCGACGCGGGCTCCAGCGCCGACTTCCTCCGACTCGACGTTTCCGCGATGCTCAACAGAGTGTGCACCTACGGCGGGGATGAGTATAAGGACATCATCTACACCGCTGACGGCAGCCAATATGTGCACGGCGGCATCGCGATGTACGGCGGCGGGAAGAACTACGGCATGGTGGACCTTTCGGAGTTCACGGGCGAGGTGCCCGAGGAATATCACGTCAATCTCTCGGTGCTGGCGCTGGGAGAGGGCGACGACGACGGCATCTTCGCCGATCAGGCGAGAATGCTCCCGCTTGCCGCAGGCACGCAGGACTTCCGCTTCTTCATGTACGACGCGACAAGCACCTTCGGCTACGCCGCGCAGAGGGAGGCGTTCGCCAACGGCACCGCCTTCTCCTACATCACTGCGGCACAAAGATAAAGGGAAGTGCTTTTGCTGGTCAAAAGCACAAACAAGCACTTTATGTGCACGGTATAGACATTAAATCATCGAGAGGTGAAACAATGAAATTGAAAAATTTAGCATCCGTACTCATCGTACTGTTGCTTTGCGTGCTGCTGGTCGGCTGCCTTGTCGCGTGCGGTGACAAGGACAACACCACCCCCGGCGGCGACAACACCGACGATGTGACCCCGGGCGGCGACGACACCGGCGACGACGGCGACGACTCCGGCGACACCCCCGCTCCCGAGAAAGTCACCGTCACCGTGAACGCCACCGCATCCAAAGTGTGGGGCGAGCGCGGCAAGGACATCGACTGGGAGTTCTCCTTCGAGGGCGCACCCGAGGGTTCCACCCTCGCGAGCCTCGGGCTTGAGGGCAAGGTGTCCGTGGACGACTCGAAGATCCCGACCGCTCTTTCCGTGAATACTTACGAAGGCAAGATCGAGTTCAAAGGCGTCTCCGACACGGAGCTTTACCGCTTCGAGAAGGGCACCGCGGTGCTCACCGTTTCCAAGCGTCCCCTCACCATCGAGATAGGCGATCAGACCGTGGCGTACGACCCCGCGGGTGCAAAACCCTATACGGATGGTACGCAGGTCACCTTCGGCGGCGCGGGGCTTGCGGACGGCAACACCATCACCCTCGGCATCACGGCGGAGGGAGAGGCGGTGCTGAATGCGGGTGAGAGCGCACCCCTCGTCTTTGACGGCTCCGTCAAAATTTTGAAGGGTGCAGCCGACGTCACCGAGTACTACGAGATAGACGCGAAACTCGCGGAGGGTGCGAAACTCAACGTCACCAAGGCGAAGCCCGTTGTCAATATTTTCGTGGGCGCGACCTTTAAGGCGGACACAACGTATAGTTTCGCGGACTACAGCGATCAAATCAAACTTCCCGAAGGATATGATGAATATACGATCGTCAGTGGCGGCGATGCGATATACAGCAAAGGCGGCGAGTATCCGGTCGAGATAAAGCTGACCCCCGTCAGCGATAACTATGAGGAGCAGACCGTCACGGCGTATCTTTGCATCCGCACTTTCCGTGACGACAAGGGTTATTGGTTGAGCTTGAGCGAAGCAAGCGCCAAAGTGCGCGAGACGGGCACACCTCTCACTATCCAGATGTGGTATGACACCACCGTGAGCAGTGACACCGTCATCGCAGACGGGCTCACTGTGGTGCTGCGCAACGTCACTTCCACCGACAAGAACGACACCTACGACACTTCCGTCAAGGTCGGAAACCCCACTTACGCAAGTTACACGGGACACTCCGCGCACGCGGACAGTGACGCGAGTTTCATTGAGAACACGTTGACCGTGGCGGCGGGCGCGAAGCTCACCGTCGAGGGCGACATCATCGTCAGCGGTCTGTTGAGCACGAAGAGCCACCCCGTGCAGGGTCACACTTCCGGCAATCACAGCGTGCTTTCCGTCGCGGGTGAAGTCACCGTCGCGGACGGCGGCGTGCTGGATGTGCGCGGCTATGTGCGCGGCGAGGGCAAGGTGACCGCAACTAGCGGCTCCACCGTCTATCTGCCCTTTGTCGTCTACGACTTCAAAGGCGGCTCTGCGACGAGAGACCTCTATCTTGACGGCGAGATCTCTCCCTTCAACATGTTCGACATCTTCTACAACCTGCAGGCGGACACGAGGATAGAATCCGGCGCAAGCGTCATCAGCTATCTGGTGCTGTACGCATCCTACAATCACAACGATGCGACCGCGGAGCTGGTGGGTGAGGACAACTGCTTCTTCATCCTTTCCGACGGCGCCGCCCTCGAGATAAGCTGGGAAGCCTCAACGGCATACAGCAGAGCAAGCGGCCGCAACAAGGTCACCTTCCTCGGCGATGTCGAGCTCGGCGATATTGTCCTCAACATATTTGTCACTGTCAGGCTTTCCGACGTGAGAGTGCCTCTCTCCCAACGCTTCGATTGGCAGGTGGGTGACGGCGTCACCGAAAGCAGCCTTACCTTGCCCGACGAGTATAAGCTCATGCCCGGTGCACGCCTTGTCGTGAGCAAGAACGCGACCCTCAATGTGGAGGGCAGCCTCATCGTCTGCACCACCGTCGAGGACACCTCGTTCGCCTCTGCGGAGGTCTATCCCTTCTCCACCGCTCCCGAGTTCGTGGTGAACGGCAAGTTCGTCATCGCGGACGGAGCCTCCTTCGGCGGACGCGTCACCTCCACGGAGAGCGGAGCCGAAGTCGTCACGGGCGCTTCCTTCATTGCGGAAGTGACTTCCGTTGAGGGCGTCGGTGTCACTGACACCACTTTCACCATGACCTTCAAGATCACCGAACAGGCGCGTTTCGACGAGGGCAATGTCGAGAAGACCGACACCGAGAAGACGTATGTCTACGCCGCGAACAACAGCATGGTGAAATATACGGAGCGCATCAGGAATCATACCTCCGAGTCTCCCATCGAGGCGGGTTCCAACTACACCTACGACGCCGCGACGTCCGCTTGGACCAAGGCGTAAGAGAACGGATCCATCCCGCGAAAGACCGCTCTTCGGAGCGGTCTTTCATTTTGTCCGCCCGTGGCGCGCCTGTCTTCACTCGGCGTCTGCGGGGGGAGGGCGGCGTCGTGCGCGAGAGGGGGAAGCTGCGTCTGCGGGGGAGGGGGAGTGGTTCGTCCACGTCCCGCGACTTTCGTGAAAGATTAAAGCAGTGTTAAATTCGCACTTGAAAAAACGGTTGAGACAGTTTATCATTGGAGTATGATTTATATCTTCCCGCGCCGTGTGCGTGCGGGGGAGCGCCGCAGAGGCGCATTTCGTCACAAGGAGAGAAAAGATGATCTCAACACTTTCGGCGTTCACATTCGATCCGGACAGCCCGCTCATCTACGGGCTGTACGGCGCGGTGGTGGTTTTCGTCGTGGCTATGTCGCTTTACTACATAGTCCGTTCCGTCCGCCGCGCGAAGGAGCTCAAGATGGACATGGGCAAGATCAAGAAGGTCATCACCACATCGGTGAGCTTCTCCATCCTGCCCGCCATCGGCATAGGCATCGGCGTCGTGACGCTCATCGGCGCCATCGGCATCGCTCTGCCCGCCATTCGTCTTTCCGTCATAGGCTCGCTGCAATATGAGAGCATGATGGCGGACGGAGCCGCAAGCGCCATCATCGACGGCACTATGAGCGATTTCATCTACAGCAACATCTCAAAGCAGGATTTCGTCACCATCGCCACGGTCATGACCATCCCCATCGTCACGGGCCCCTTGGTGGTCATCCTGTTCTACAAGAAGTTCCAGCCCAAGGTGCAGATGCTCTCGGCAAAGACGGGCGGCGGCGGTGTGCCCGGCAGCGGCATCAACATCGGCGATATGCTCTTCAAGGTGGTCTTCATCGGCATGATCCTCGGCTATCTCGCGATGAGCATCACCTCCATCGCCTCGGGAGCAGGGTATCTGGACAACTACTATAACTTCATCGCCATCATCATCGCCGCGGTGTGCATGTACATCTTCGATCTGCTCATCGAAAAGGGCGGGCAGAAGTGGCTGGACAGCTTCTCTACGCCGCTCAGTATGCTCATCGCAATGGCGGTCGTCGCCGTCATCAGCTACTTCTCCTACGAGAACGGCTGGCCCCTGAAGCCCGCTGCCGACGAGGTCGCGGCGGCTGCAAGCGCCATGGCGGCGTTTATGTGAGGAGGTGCGTCATGAAAAAATTGAAGACCGTCGCCGATCAAAACGCGCGTATGCATCTTATAGGCAGACTGTGGCTCATTGGAGGTATGCTGCTCATCTGCACCATCCCCCTTTGGCTCGCCCTCTATTATGACGTGGAGCCCATGTGGGAGGTGTTCGGCACGTCCGCAGTCATCTCGCCTTTCATCCTGATGGCGCTCTCCGGCATTGCGGAACCCATCGTCTATTCCCCCATGGTCGGCGTCAACGGGATGTACCTCTCCTTCCTCACCGGCAACCTCTCCAACCTCAAGATCCCGTGCGTCGTCAAGGCGCAGGAGATCGCGGGCACCAAGCGCGGCACCGAGGAGGACGAGATCGTCGCCACCATCGCCGTCGCCACCAGCTCGCTCATCACGATACTCATCATCGGCATCATAGTGCTTTGCCTCGCCGTCATCCCGAACCTTACCGAGAAGATCGAGGAAGCACCCTATCTCACCCCCGCTTTCGGGTGCGTGGTCTACGCCCTCTTCGGCTCCCTCGGCGGCAAGTATATCGTCAAGAATCCCAAGCTCGCCATCGGACCCATCATCATCGTGGTCATCCTCTCCATAGTGCTCGGCGTCGTGGGCATGGATCCGGGCTCTGCCTACCTCTTCGTCGGCATCGCCGTCTGCCTCATCTTCGCCGTCTGGCAGATGCTCCGCGAGAGAAAGAAGCTCCGCGAGCGCGACGAGCAGCGCCGCCTCGAAGCCATCGCCGCCGGTATGTCCTACGAGAAGGTCATCGCCATCGAGACCGCGCAGTATTACGACGAGCATCCGGAGAAGCGACCTGCAGAGGAGACCGCCGCCGAAATAGAAGAGGAGGCTGTCGCGGAGGCTGTTAACGAGGCAGTCGAAGCCATAGAAAAAGACAACTGACGCTCTCATTTAGCGACCTGCTTTGTCAAAGTCCCGTTTTCAGCTCGTTACGTACGGTTTAGTACGCGCCTC
>CALWAF010000038.1 GCA_944372795.1 uncultured Clostridia bacterium
TGATGCTTAAAATGTTAAACATCGAAAGCGGCTAAAGACTTAAAATAAAAACAGTGTCCATAAAAATATGTGACGGTTTCGATGTCCATAATACGCTCCCGAGGAAGTCTTATCGGATTTGCCGTGAACTATTATAACATAACGCGATAGCAAAATCAATTTTTTGATATATCCGATATAACACGCGGAAGAGTATAATGTCCGTGAAAGATATATACGGACAAAAAAGGAGACCATTCCGTGAATAAGGATCTCACGCAGGGCAAGCCCGCAAAAGTGCTTTGGTTGTTCTGCCTGCCCATTCTCATCAGCGCGATCTTCCAGCAATTTTATAACATGGCGGACAGCATCATCGCGGGCAAAGTGCTCGGCGAGGACGCGCTTGCCGCCGTCGGGGCGTCGTACCCCATCACCATGATCTTCACCGCGGTGGCGTTCGGGTTCAACCTCGGCTGCTCGGCGGTGACGTCCAAATTTTTCGGCGAGAAGAATTACCGCGATCTGAAATCCGGCGTGTCCACGGTCATGATCGCCTCCGTCGTGCTCGGCGCCGTACTCACAGCGGTGGGCGTCGGAGCGGGCAGGGCGCTCATGCAGGTGCTGGACACCCCCGTAGGCATCATGGCGGACGCCATGAATTATCTGTATATCTACATCGGCGGTTTCCTCTTCGTCTTGGTGTACAACGTGTGCACGGGCGTATTCTCCGCGCTCGGCGACAGCCGCACCCCTCTCATGTTCCTCATCGCGTCCAGCGTGGCGAACGTAGGGCTGGACCTCGTCCTTACGATGGTCATCCCCATGGGCGTCGCGGGGCTCGCGTGGGCGACGTTCATTTGTCAGGGAGCCGCGGGCGTCATATGTATGCTCACGATGTTCCGCAGGGTGCGCAGGCTGCCATCCGAGGAAAAGGCGCCCGCATTCTCGTGGAAACTGCTCGGACAGATGTTCTATGTCGCGGTGCCCAGCGTCATACAGCAGAGCGTGGTGTCGGTGGGCAATCTGCTCATCCAATATCTCGTCAACGGCTACGGTGCCTCGGTGCTCGCGGGCTACTCGGCGGCGATCAAACTCAACACCTTCCTCGTCACCTCCCTTTCCACGGTGGCGGGCGGGCTGACCAACTTTGCGGCGCAGAATCTGGGAGCAGGGGAGCTTGCGCGCGCAAAATGCGGGACCCTCGCGGGTCTAGGTATGACGCTGGTCATGGCGGTCCCGTTCTCGCTGGTCTATTCCCTCGCGCCCGAGACCATGCTTTCCCTCTTTCTCGAAGACGGCAGCGCCGCTGCGCTTTCAACGGGTGTGAGCTTCCTCACCATCGTCGCGCCCTTCTATATCACGGTGGGCAGCAAAGTGATGTTCGACTCCGTCCTTCGCGGCGCGCAGAGCATGGCGTCATTCATGTTCGCCACCCTCATCGACCTCGTCATCCGCGTCGCGCTGTGCTTCGCCCTCGACCCCGTCCTCGGCACAGAGGGCATATGGTGGTCGTGGCCGATAGGCTGGGTGATCTCTACGGGCGTGTCCGCGGGCATCTACTTCGCGGGCAGATGGTATAAGTCCGAGCGCGCAAAAGCGAAGTTCGCAGCCCTCGCCCGCGCGGGAGCCTCCTCCGAGCCGATCCCCGTCGCGCCGACTTCCGCGGACACCTGTCCCGCCGCGCGTCCCACCCGTGCGGAGCACTCCCACGCAAGACACGGCTTCCGCCACGCCAATTGAACCGCTCGGGCGAAGCCGGTGCGAAATTTGTTGAAAACCCATAACGGGCGATCGTCTCCCAAAGGACGACTCGCCCTTTACTTTTACATTGATAAACGGTATAATAATAAATGATAATGCCGCAATGCCGAAAATGAGAGGTCGATGCGAATGTTAAAGACATCCGTTCGCTTTTTTGAAAATGTGCCGGTCAGAGCCGTTTGGGACAACGATACTTCCAAATGGTGGTATGCGGCTGCGGACATTGCGGAGGCACTGACCAAAAGCAAAAATCCGAGGGTGTATTGGGCGACGATCAAACGCAGGAATCCCCAGTTGATTGCAATTTGCAAACAACTGAAACTGACGGCGTCCGACGGCAAAAAGTATGCGACCGATGTAGTGGACGACGAGGGCGTGAATACCGTCCTTGCCCTGCTCCCCGGCAAAAAGACCGCCGCATTTACGAAATGGCTCAAAGATATGGGCACAACGCTCGATGAAAAGAGTAAGCAGAAAGCGTATGAACTCTTTGAGTCAGGGCTGATAAAGGACATGGAGCAAGCAATAAAGGCGGCGGCGAAACCACTATGGCAATTCAATGCGTGTTATTGAAAGGCACATTGTAAATTTCAGCCTTTGTAAAATATTGCCTATAAGTAGAGGAGAAAACTATGCCGAAATGCATAAAATGTGGGAAAAGAGGGTTGTTCTTGCGTGTAAACAGTGATGGATTATGTAAAGATTGTGCCGGTGAGGCACAAAAAGACACATTAGTTTCTTCTGCTACACGCCACGCTGAAGACGCCTTTGGTTCCAATATTGTCGACTTGTTAAAGAGTGGGAACGTTTTGCGCTTGTTTAAGCTAACTGACGAGGAAACCAAAGAGTTGGTAAATGCTACGAAGGATGATTACATGTCGTTGCTCAATGCCAATCACCATCTGGCAGACTTATTTATGGCAGTTGCCGAGCGCCTTGTATTTTCAGAGAAAGAGTATAATCCTACGCTTGCGTATAAATATCTATTAACAATTTCATTTTTTCCTCAAATGAATATTGTGCGTATTCATTATGCTGAATTGAGATTAATAGAGCGTTTATATAAATTGCGTGATTCTCTTCCGAATGCAATAAATATGTGCGAAACTCTTTGTATTGATAACATCAATAACATACCAATGTTTTTAAAGGAAATAAATGAACGCCCCAAATATCTTCCATCGGTCGATTCTATTCCTTCAATTCCTTCTATAAAGCGTTTGGCTATCATTTATGAAAATCAAGGACGCATTAGTAATGCCATAGAGATTTCACAAATCGGGCAGTATTTTAATCCGTCGGAGAAATACGAAAATCGCATACTGCGCCTATTAAGAACACATGTTACAGAAGATAATTCAATAGACGATTTAGGGTTAATATATACATACGAGGATATAAAGGATTGTAGAGATAAAGCGCAACTATGGCGTGATCTAGGAGATGTGTTATATAGGCGCGCGCACACCTATACAAAAACATGTTTAACTCCATCAGATTATACGGTGATTGATGTAGAAACAACTGGGCTTAATTATAATAGTGACGAAATCATAGAACTCGGCGCAATAAAATGCCGCAATTTTATGGAAGTAGGGCGCTTTCAAACGTTCATAAAACCACAAATCCATATCCCGGAAAGCGCAACTGCGGTAAATCACATTACCGATGATATGGTTAAAAATCAACCAAGTATTGCAGATAAACTGCCAGATTTTCTAAATTTTATCGGCAATGACATACTGGTAGGACACAATATAGGGTTTGATATTCGATTTATTCTTCATGCGTGTTATAATTTAAATATGCAAAAGCCGGTCATTGTGGCATTTGACACACTTCCGCTCGCAAGAAAAAGCATCCCCAAAAACATCGTTTCAGACTATACATTAGATGAGCTGCGCGCGCTTTTAAACATAGTAGCATCCGGACATCGAGCTCTTGCAGATTGTGAAGCCACTAATGCTCTATATAAATACTGTCTAAACCACGCTGCGGCGGATAAAGAGTAAATAAGAGATAGATGATAAATGTCGGTCAGTTTAGTAGAACGGGGGTGTATGCTGCTCCGAGAAAAGAGCGTTACGTAAAAGAGTGCAGAAGCTCGCCGCTCATGCTATGGAAGCGGCGATGTGTGCGGCATAAGTGAAGAGCGGTGAATTGCGAGGTGTTTCGGAAAGGTGCGGAGCACACTCGGGCGGCGGGGAAAGCCGCAGGCATCTTGCGCTGCAAGCCGCCGAACTTTGCGCCTATTTGTCGATTTTGTGCGGTTAGATTGCGGAAAACAGTCGTTTTTCGGTAAAATTATCGTTAGGCGCAAAGCTCCGCATCGCGCTTCCGAGAAAGCAAAAAAGCACCCGTGTGAGGGCGCTTTTTTTGCTTTGGCGGAAGCGGCGAGATTCGTGAGGAGGAGAGAAACGACGACGATTTAGCGATTTTTCGAGGGGTAGGGGATGCTACCCCGAGAAAAGAGCGTCACGCAAAAGAGTGCAGAAGCTCGCCGCTCATGCTATGGAAAACCCCGCTCATTGAGCGGGGTTTTGCTGGCGGAAGCGGCGAGATTCGAACTCGCGGACGGTTGCCCGTCACCGCATTTCGAGTGCGGCTCGTTATGACCACTTCGATACGCTTCCAGTCCGCGAGTTATTTTACAATAACGCGCGCGGTTTTGCAAGTGTTTGAGCATTGCTCGGCGCTCAAGGCGGAAAGTTTGAGGCGGGCGGGCATTCAGGAGAGAGGTGAAGCGGCGCATCGGGACGGAAAGTGCGCGTCGAGCACTGCTTTTGCGGACAGCACATATGCTTTGCAATACGCGCCGCCGAGTTCTGCCGCCATCTCCGTGAACAGTCTGCCGCTTTCCGCAGGCGGCAGGACGGATGCCGCGCCGCGCATGAAGCCGATGCGATATTCCTCTATCTCGTCATATTTTCTTTTCCCGATCGCTCGGCGTATTCTTTCCGCTTCCTCGTAGCTGTATCCGCCTATGTAGTGAAACAGGTGCATGTAGTCCTCTTGGAATACCGCGTGGCCGGAAGAGTAGACGGACCTTTCCGCAAGGGCGCACACGCGATGTAGCGAAAGAGCCGAGTCCAATATCCCGACATGCGCGCCCGCAGCGGAGAGGATGAGCTCATCGTCTTGCCTTTTCAGCCGCGCATCCGCAAATGACTTTTTCACTTTCTTTTCAAGCATTACAAGTTCGTTTTCGGGCACGTAGAAGGAGAAGGGCGTTTCGGGGCATACGTTTTCGCGGAAGCCGCGCTCGAAGATCAATCCGCGCCCGATGGGGTCCGGCGCTTCGCCGGTGATGCCTATGAGATATGCCACGACGCTGCAACATCCTATCCCCACGAAACAGGGCTTGTCGGTCATCTCCCGCAGTATCTCGGCAACGGAACGCGCAAAGAGGAAGGTGTCTGCCATGTTGCCGTGTTCTATTGAGATAAGTTCGCGCTCGGCGCGGTCCGCAACCTCTTCGGTCATGCATTCGCCCGAGGCAAAACGGTCGCTTATGAGCCGTTTGAGATAAAGGAGCTTGTCCTTTTCGTTCAGTTCAAAAAAGTTTTTCTCAACGCTCGTCGTGTCGCCGTCGGCGAGCAGGCCGCGATATATCTTCATGGCGGCGAGGACGTCACAGTTCAGTGCGCGTTGGATGTTCACGACCCCGAACTCATCACGTTTTATCAGCTCGGGCAGCAGGGCGATGGTCTTTTCGGCATCGCGGACGGCAGACGCGTCCGACGGTTTTGGCGCGGATCTCGTTTTATTTTTCATAGCCTTACCTCCGTTTGCAGTATAAAATGACCGATGTCCCGTTTGAGGGACACATCATATGCCGTGAGGGGCGGATATGAGAGAGTTTTATTTATATAAGGCAAAAAATCGTCTGCCTATTGAAAAAAACGGCAAAACAAGTTATCATTTGTTGAGAAATGGAGGTTTTGCGCGCACGCTCGCGGCGCGCGGAGGTTTTATGATCGATCTCAACGGAAGATGGACGCTGAAGGACGTGTCCGACAACATGGAGTATGCCGCCGACGTCCCGTCGTGCAACTATCTCGACCTCATGGCGAACGGCGCCATCGAAGACCCCTTCAAGGGCACCAACGAGAAGGACCTGCTTTGGGTCGCGGAGCGCGATTGGAGCTGGTTCAGACACTTCGACGTCACCGAGGAAGACCTCAAAGCGGACAGGGCGGTGCTGGTGTGCAAGCAGCTGGACACCCTTGCCACGGTGCTGATCAACCGTGAGGCGGTGGCGTACGCCGACAATTGTCACGTCGCGCACGAGTTCGACATCAAGAAGTTCCTGCGTCCGGGGCGCAATCAGATCGAGATCCTTATCACTTCGCCCGTGCGCTACATCACCGAGCAGCGCAAACTCTTCCGCACCCCCGCAAACCCCAACGGCATTGACGGCATCGACCGCATAAGAAAACCGCAGTGCCACTTCGGCTGGGATTGGGGCCCCATGCTGCCTCCCAGCGGCATAACGGGGGATATATACATCGATTTCAGGCGCACCGCAGAGATCGCGGACGTGTGCGTACAACAGACGCATGACAGGGGTGTCGTCTCCCTGCGTGTGGACGTGGAATGCACGAGGCTCGACGACAGAGGAGAGCTCACTGCGGTCGCGACGCTCACCGCGCCCGACGGCAGTGTAACGGAGCACCGCCGCGAGTATTCCGACCGCCTTACTTTCTGCTTCACCGTAGAGCATCCGGAGCTTTGGTGGCCGAACGGCATGACCGAGAGGGAAGAGCAGCCTCTCTACGAGTGCAAAGTGCGTCTCGATGGCGAGCACGGCACGGTGTGCGAGGAGCGGCGCGTGCTGGGATTGCGCACCATATCCCTCGACAGGAGCCCCGATAAATTCGGCAGCGATTTCGCCTTTGTCGTCAACGGCAGAAGGGTGTTCTGCAAGGGCGCCAACCTCATCCCCTTCGACAGTTTCGACACCCGCACCGACGAGAAAAAGCTGGAATATTACGTGCGCGCCGCGGCAGAGTGCAACTTCAATATGATCAGGGTCTGGGGCGGCGGCTATTACGCCTCCGACAAGCTGCTTGAACTGTGCGACCGCTTCGGCATCATGATCTGGCAGGACTTCATGTTCGCGTGCATGACCTATCCGTTCTATGAGCCAAATTTCCTCGCCAATGTGCAGAAAGAGGTGTTCTTCAACGTGAAACGTATGCGTGAACACCCGTGTCTTGCGATTTGGAGCGGCAACAACGAGATAGAGGCAATGAGCAATCTTTGGGCTGCGTATCCGAAATCCATGCATTGGAACGAGGAGTTTTTCTATCGCATCCTGCCCGAGTGGGTCGCCCTTCTCGACCGCGCGACGCCCTACATCCCCGGCTCTCCCTGCGGCACCAAACAGTGCAAGGACGTGCAGTCCGACGGCATAGGCGACACCCACCTTTGGGCGGTGTGGCACGGGCTGCAGCCACTCGACTATTATCGCAGACGTCCCACTCGTTTTTGCAGCGAGTTCGGCTTCGAGTCCCTCCCCGACGAGAAGACCATTGCCTACTACGCGTCCCCCGAGGACTACTCCTTGGAGTCTCCCGTTTTCAAGGCTCATCAGAAGTGCGCGAGCGGCAATAAGAAGATGGTCTACTACATCGCCTCCCGCTTCGACCTGCCCGCCGACTTCAACGACTACGTCTACCTCTCGCAGGTGTGCCAGAGCGAGTGCGTCCGCGACGCCACCGAGTTTTGGCGCCGCACCCCCGAGCGCTGCAACGGTTCGCTGTTCTGGCAGTTCAACGACTGCTGGCCCGTCTGCTCGTGGGCGTCGATGGACTACTTCGGCAACTATAAATGCCTGCAATACAGGGCGAAGCACTTCTTCGCGCCTATTGCCGTTCAGGCGGTGGCGGACAAGACGGGATGTTTCATCCGCCTCATCAACGACAGGGCAGAGATCTTCCGCGGCACGGTGTCCGTGGAAGTGGCGACCTTCGAGGGAAAGAAGGTGTATGCGGGCGAGTTCCCCGTGCGTGCGGAGAGCGGCTTCAACGCCGAGATATGCCGCCTTTCCGCCGACGAGCTGGGCGGGGCGAAAGCGCTGCGTGCCTGCTATGTCTGCGCGACCCTTCGCGACCAAGAGGGCAGGGAAACGGAGCGCAGCACCGCACTCTTCGCCGCCGAGAACAAACTGCGTCTGCCGGCTGCGAAAGTCACCGCAAAACAGGTGGGCGTCGAGAACGGGAAAGCTGTCATCGAGGTGCGCTCCGACACCTACGCGCGCTTCGTTCGTCTCTCCACCGACGCGACCACGGCGCCATTCTCGGACAACTTCTTCGACCTTCTCCCCGGCGAGACCCGCCGCGTGAGCATAGACACGTCGGGCACCACGGAGCAGGAGATCGCCGCCTCTCTCAAAGTGCGTCACCTCGCCGAGGTGAGGAAGGGCGAGAGCAGGTTCTCGCAGAACCTGAAGAGGCTCGCCATCTTCCTCATACCCATCAACTTCGGCTCTTACATTTACTATCGCTTCCTCATCTGACCGCGGTGTCAAGAGGGACACCCCCCACCGCGTCCCTCCTTCCGCGCCGAGTCGCGGATGCGGGGCGCGATGGAAAAGCGCAGCGACGCTGCGCTTTTTTTGTGCCGCCATATTTGCCGAAAATGACGATAAAACGCACATATTATATATTAAACATCGGATCTTGTCGGTTTTGGAAGGAAGGTGTCTTGCATGTCCGGAAAGACCGCAGCACTTTTTTCTTGACAAAACACACGGAAAGATTACAATATAATATACCACACCCCCGTGGGGTGTCATTGCGGAGGCTGCTCCGCACAGCGAGGTGTTATGACCAAGACCAAATTCGTCGTCACGGGAATGACGTGTTCCGCGTGCTCGTCTCACGTCGAAAAGGCGGTGAGCAAACTCGAAGGCGTGAAGAAGGTGTCCGTCAATCTTTTGACGGGTTCTATGCTCGCGGAGTATGACGAGAGCGTGACGAGTGCAGAGGGCATCGTGGGCGCGGTGACCGCGGCGGGCTACGGCGCCTATCCCGAGGAAGCGCCCTCCGCTTCAAGCACGGGGAGTGCAGGCGCTGCGGCGGCGGAGCAACGCGCCGACGCCCGCATAAAGGCGCAGCGGGAGATGCGCACTCGTCTCATCGTGTCGCTGGTGTTCATGGTGCTCTTGATGTACATCGGCATGGGGCACATGTTGGGCGCGCCGCTGCCGTCCTTCCTTACGGGCACGGAGAACGCCGTTTCATACGCCTTTTTGCAGATCCTGCTTTGTCTGCCCATCATCTACGTCAACCGAGCGTACTACATCAACGGTTTCAAGAGGCTGTTTTCGGGCGCGCCCAACATGGACACGCTCATCGCGGTGGGATCCGCCGCCTCCCTTCTTTACGGCATATTCGCGATATTCAGGATGAGCTACGGGCTGGGCGCGGGGGACACCGCGCTGGTCGAGCGCTATCTTCATGACCTTTATTTCGAGTCGGCGGGGATGATCCTTGCGCTCGTCACGGTGGGCAAATATCTCGAGACCCTCTCCAAACGCCGCACCGGCGACGCGCTGGACAAGCTCCGCAAGCTGGTGCCCAAGGGCGCGTTGGTGCTGCGGGACGGCGTGGAGGAAGAGGTGGACAGCGAGTCGCTCGTGACGGGTGACGTCGTGGTGGTGAAGGCGGGCATGTCCGTGCCCGCGGACGCCGTTGTCACGTCCGGGCACGCCTTCGTGGACGAGAGCGCCATCAGCGGCGAGAGCGTCCCCGTGGAAAAGACGGAAGGGGACAAGCTCATCGGCGGCACCGTCAGCAGGACGGGGCACGTCACCGCCCGCGTGACCGCCGTGGGCGGCGAGAGCGTCCTTGCCAAGATCATCAAGCTGGTGGAGGACGCGGGCGCGGAAAAGGCGCCCATCGCCAAGATGGCGGACAAGATCTCGGGCGTGTTCGTGCCCGTGGTTATGAGCATCGCGCTCGCCGTCTTCATAGGCTGGCTCGCGGGCGGCTATCCGTTTGAACACGCGCTCACGTGCGCGGTCTCGGTGCTGGTCATCTCCTGTCCGTGCGCGCTGGGGCTCGCGACTCCCGTCGCCATCATGGTGGGCACGGGCAAGGGCGCGGAGAGCGGCGTGCTGTTCAAGAGCGGAGAGGCGCTGGAAACGCTGCACGGCGTGCGCTATGTCGTCTTCGACAAGACGGGCACCGTGACGGAGGGGCGACCCACTGTCAGCGATATGACGCTCGGAGAGGTTGAACTCGCCGCCGTCGCGGGCATAGAACTGAAAAGCGAGCATCCCCTAGGCGAGGCGGTGGTGGCGTACGCCCGCGAGCGCGGCATAGCGCCCGCGGAAGCGGAGGATTTCGTCACCCTGCCCGGCAAAGGGGTGTGTGCAAACGTGGGCGGAGTGCGCTACGCCGTCGGCAACGCCGCTCTCATGGCGGAGGAAGGCGTGGCGGAGGAGGCTTTCGCCTCCGAACTCGAGCGCGTGTCGGGGGAGGGCAAGACCCCTCTCATTATCGCGGCGGACGGGCGTTACGTCGGGCTCATCGCCACTTTGGACGGGCTGAAACCGCACACGGTTCAAACCGTCGCCGAGCTCAAAAAACTCGGCATCGTCCCCGTCATGCTCACGGGCGACAACGAGCGTACGGCAAAAGCCATCGCGCGGAGCGCGGGCATAGACACGGTGTTTGCGGGAGTGCTGCCGGGCGACAAAGAGGCGAAGATCGCCGAGCTCAAAAAAGAGGGCGTCGTGGCGATGGTGGGCGACGGCATAAACGACGCGCCCGCACTCACGCGCGCGGACGTCGGCATCGCCATAGGCAGCGGCAGCGATATTGCCGTGGAGAGCGCGGACGTCGTGCTTGTCAGAGACGATCCTCTCGACGTCGTGACGGCGGTCAGGCTCTCGCGCAGCGCCATCCGCAACATCAAGGAAAATCTCTTTTGGGCGCTCTTTTACAACTCGCTGTGCATCCCTCTCGCGGCGGGCGTGCTCTACGTCCCCTTCGACATCGGTCTCAACCCGATGATCGGCGCCGCGGCGATGAGCGTGTCCAGCATCTTCGTGGTGCTGAACGCATTGCGCCTCAAATTTTTCAAGCCTACGCACGCGGCGGACGAGTGCGCGGACGGGGCGTGTGCGACCCGCGTGAGCGCGGGGAATGACGTCTGCAAAGAAGGGGAGTGCGGAGATGCCGCGCGCAAGGACAAAGATGACGGCACTGTTTCTCCCGCGGGAGAGGACAATGCAATAAACGATGATAAAAGGAGCGAAACGAACATGAAAACTTACGTTTTGAGCATTGAAGGCATGATGTGCTCGCATTGCACGGGCAGAGTGGAAAAGGCGTTGAAGGGCGTCGGCGGGGTCGCGGACGTCACCGTTTCCCTCGAGGAAAAGAACGCCGTCGTGCGTGCGGAAGACGGGGTCTCGGCGGACGCGCTCAAAGCCGCGGTCGAGGCGCAGGACTATCCCGTCACGGCTGTCGCCGAGAGGTAGGACGGTTTGGCGGCGAGGAGAGAAGATATGGTACGTGACGACGCTAAACTTATCCGTCTGCTGAAAACGGCGGGCGGTCAGATAGAAGGCATCATAAAAATGATTGAGGAAAAGAAGTATTGCATCGACGTGAGCAATCAGATCATGGCGGCGCAAGCCATCCTTTCCCGTGTCAACAAAGAGGTGCTCAACGCGCACCTGCACTCCTGCGTGCTGGCATCCATCGAGAGCGGGGACGCCACTCAAAAGGTGGACGAGATCTCTGCCGTGCTGGACAAATTGATAAAATAAAAAACGGACGCCGGGGCGTCCGTTTTTCGTTTGAGCGGTTTGCTCACTTCCTTGCCACGCCGATGACTGCGGAGAGCCCGCCCGCCATCGTTCCGATGCAGGCAAGGTAGGCGCCGATGCCCAGCACCGTCTTTGCCTCCACAAGGCTGCCGATGAAGGGCAGATCGATGGAGAGCACGATGCTGTCGCAGTAAAGGACGGTCATTGCGGTGAGCACCGCGCCCGCCGCCAGCGTCACTATGCCGAGGACGCCGACAAAGAAGCGCATCAGCCCGAAGTTGAGCACCATTTTCAGCAGATAGAGCACTGCGAGCGCGCACACCGCTATGACGGCGATATAGCCGAACACCACCATGACCGTGCGCATTGCGGCGGGATTTTCGGTGTCGAAGGAGATCTCGATGTCCTCGAGCTTTTCGCCCTCTTCGCCCAGCACGTCTTCGCTGTAGCTGCCGAAAGATTTTGACGTGTCGATGCCGTAGTCCTCGAGTTCTTCAATGTCGACGAGATCGCTGTCCACCGAGACCAGAGTCCACTCGTCCACGGCGAG
>CALWAF010000039.1 GCA_944372795.1 uncultured Clostridia bacterium
ACCTCGCAAGCTAGATGAGGCGTTAAGTAGACACGGGCTTCGTGCGCGTCGAGTCGCCTTCCTCTCCCCGCGAGCGACGTTCAGTTTATACTGTTCGCCGCTCGATTATCTCTATGCGAGATTCAAACTTTATCAAAAAGGATGAAAAGCATATCCCGCATTTTAGGAGGACTGAACTCTTCCCGAGCGGGGGAGGAAAGCCCGAAGGGAAGGAGGGGGAACAATACTCCCATGTTAGGGGACGTACACCCTATTTCACGTTTGAGCACAACGAAAACTTCGAGCGCGATGAATGCCGGTCGGCGAGATATACAAAGGCAGATCCCATGCTTTTTCAGTGCGAGAAAGCGCGGGAAAGGCGGATAAAATCGTCGAGAGAGAGACGTTCGCCGCGGATATCGGCGGGAAAACCGCAGCCCGTGACGAGCTCTGTCGCTTGTTGTTTGGAGATGCCGAAAGCGGCGGAAAGATTATTGGCAAGGGTCTTACGACGCATGGCGAACGCGGCGCGCACCGCTTTTTTGACGAGGGGGACGTCCTCTTTCGCCACTCTGTCGGGGACGCGGGTGATGTGCACCACGGCGCTGTCCACGTTGGGTGCGGGGCGGAACATACGTCTGTCCACAGTGCGGGTGACGGCGGCATCGCCGAACATACGCACGGCGAGGGTGACGGCGGCGTAGTCCGCGGTGCCGGGCTCGGCAATGAGCCTGCACGCGACCTCTTTCTGCACCATGACGGTGAGGGAACTTACGTCAAGGGAGCTTTCGATGAATCGCATGATGAGCGGCGTGGTGATATAGTACGGCAAATTCGCCACCACCTTGAACTCTCCCCCGCCGATGACGGAGCGCAGCTCGTCGTCCTTCATCTTCATCACGTCGCGGAAGACGACTTCGACGTTCTCGGCGCCATGCAAAGACACGTCCAGCACGCTTTTCAGCCTCTCGTCCACCTCGAAGGAGCACACTCTGCCCGCGCGGGCGGCAAGACGGGATGTCAGCGTGCCCGCGCCCGTGCCGACCTCGACGACGGTGTCGGAGGCGGTCACGCCGCTGTCGGACACGATGGCGTCCAGAAGGTTGCCGTCGAAAATGAAATTCTGCCCCAACGCCTTGTTGAAGCGAAAGCCCTGATCGGTGAGAATGTCGGCGACTCTCGGAGTTTCCAAAATTTTCCTCCTGTCCCGCCGCATAACGGGCGGGAGCGTGCACATATTAACAGCGTACCGAAGACGAACGAGTCGAAGTACAAAAGATGAGCGGATCATTCCGCACGATAAAGGCAGGGGTCCGACCCCGATCGCGCATCAAGGGACGCACTTCTGCTTTATCGCAATCGACGGGCGGCGCAAGCCGCCCTTTTCAGTAGTCCGAATCCTCTCCGATCGCGGGACGCACGCGGTAATTGGCGCCGAGTCTTTCCGCGATCCTGCCGCACGCCTCCACTTCCTTCTCGCCGATGAGATCCACGACACTGACCGTGGTGTCGATGCCCTCGTGCACGCAGTCTTCCACGAAATCGAGCATGGCGCGGTAGCCTTCCTCGCCGTAAACGCTGTGGCACATCGCATCATACTTCTCCGCAGTGCTCGCGTTGAGTGAGACGGATACGCTGTCGATGACGGGTGCCATCCTTGCCGCGGCATCCGTGATGCCGTTGATGAGATTTGCCTGACCGTTGGTGTTGACGCGGGTCTTGACTCCGCGCTCCTTCAGCCACCCCGCCACTTCGAGGAGCACGTCGAAAGCGCAGGTCGGCTCGCCGAAGCCGCAGAACACCGCGCCGTCGTAACGCGAAAGGTCGTATCTTCCCAGCTCGTCCTCCACCTCGGCGGCGGAAGGATCGCGCTCCAGCCACAGCTCGCTGCCGCCCACGCCTTCCTTGAAATTGCGGATGCAAAAGTCGCAGGAGTTGGAGCACGCGTTGGTCAGATTGATATAGATGCTGTCACCGAATTCGTAAACACAATTTTGCATAATTCACACTATGGGCACTTTATCTGTTCATTTCAGCTT
Source organism: uncultured Clostridia bacterium (assembly GCA_944372795.1). GTDB lineage: Bacteria > Bacillota > Clostridia > Christensenellales > CAG-917 > Limadaptatus. Next base: position 2,019 of record CALWAF010000039.1, read on the forward strand.
GAAAAACAAGCGTTTCGTGTTGCGGAGAGTGAGTTCTTCCACCTCTTCGCGCGAGACGGAAAGCACCTCCGCAGCCTTGTCCGCGACGAGGGACACATATCGCGGGAAGTTGGTCTTGCCGCGATACGGCACGGGCGTCATGTAGGGAGAGTCGGTCTCCAGCAGCAGTCTGTCGCGCGGGACGGCTGCGAGGGCTTCGAGGTTCTTGCGCGCGTTCTTGAAAGTGATCGCGCCTCCGAATGCGAAGTAGGCGTCGAACCGCGCGAATTCCCGCACCATCTCCGCAGAACCCGAATAGCAATGCAACAGCACGCCGTGAGTGAGCTTGTCCGCATGACGCGTGAGCACTTCGAGGCAGTCGCCGTAAGCGTCCCTTACGTGCAGACATACGGGCAGACCGCACTCGTGCGCGAGCAGGATCTGCCTTTCAAATGCCTCCCGCTGTACCTCGCGGGGGCTCAAGTCGTAGTAATAGTCCAGCCCGATCTCGCCTATTGCGAGCACCTTTGCGTCGCGGGAGAGCGCGCGGAATCCCTCTTCCGTCGCCTCGTCCAGCTTATCCGCGTCGTGGGGATGCACGCCCAGCGTGCACCACACGTCGGCGTATGTGTGCGCGAGCTCCAGCCCGGCTAGCGAGGACTCTCGGTCGCAACCCACCGTGACGACGCATTCGAGCCCGTCATCACGCATGGACGCGACTATGTCCGCCGCCTCCGGCGCCAGCCTCTCGTCGGTGAGATGGCAGTGACTGTCGATGAGCATCAGCAGACCTCGCTGCCCGCGGGCACCCTCTTCTCGGGCGAAACGAGCACAACGTCGCCGTCTGCGGACACCGCGCACAGCAGCATCCCTTGACTCTCTATGCCGCGGAGTTTCGCGGGTTTGAGATTTGCCACCACGACGACCTGCTTGCCCACCATTTCCTCGGGGGTGTAGTACTTGGCGATGCCGCTGACGATGGTGCGCTGCTCGCTGCCGAGATCGACGGTGAATTTGAGCAGTTTGTCCGCCTTTTCCACCTTCTCTGCGGTGAGGATGTGCCCGACGCGCAGTGTTACGCTCTTGAACTGCCCTATGTCGATGAGCGTGACGGTGCCCTCGGGCGCCGCGTTTTCCTCTTTCTTTGCCTCTTCCGCAGCGGGTTTCTCCGCAGCCGCGGAGGCTGCCGCCGCCTTTCTTTCCTCGTACATTTTTTCAGCCTTCTCCACCACTTCGGCGGTGTCGAACCTTTGGAAGAGGATCTCGGGCTTCTCGGCAACTTTGGTGCCGTCAGGAAGCAGCCCGAACTCGCCGAGTTTGTCGAAGGGACGCAGCTCCGCACCGCATTCGCGAACGGCTTTGAGCGCCGCCGTAGGCATCGCACAAGCGAGCATACTTGAACCGATGACTATGGTCTCGGTGAGGTTATAGAGCACCGTCGCCAGCCTGTCGCGCTTCGCCTCGTCGCGGGCGAGCACCCAAGGCGCGGTCTCGTCGATATACTTGTTGGCTCTGCGGAAGACGGTCATGATCTCGCCCACGGCGTCCGCCACGCGGAACTCGTCCACCAGCTTCGCCACCTTCTTATACGCGCCCGTCGCCACGGCTTTGAGCTCCTCGTCCACGGGCTCCGCCGCGTGGGCGTCGCGCACCACGCCGCCGAAATATTTGTTGGTCATCGCGACGGTGCGGTTGACGAGATTGCCGTAGACGTTGGCAAGCTCGCTGTTGACGGTGTCGGACACCAGCTCCCAGCTGATGAGCCCGTCGTTCTCGTAGGGCATGGCGGTGAGAAGATAATAGCGCAAGGCGTCCACGCCGAAGACGTCCGCAAGATCGTCGGCGTAGAGCACGTTACCCTTGGACTTGGACATCTTGCCGCCGTCCTGCAACAGCCACGGATGCCCGTAGACGTGCTTGGGCAAAGGCTCGCCGAGCGCCATGAGGAAGATGGGCCAATAGATGGTGTGGAAGCGCACTATATCCTTGCCGATGACGTGGACGTCTGCGGGCCAGAATGCGGTGTAATCCTCGCTGCTCTTCCCCTTGCTGTGATAGCCGAGCCCCGTGATGTAGTTGGTGAGTGCGTCCAGCCAAACGTAGACGACGTGCTTGGGATCGGACTTCACGGGGATGCCCCAGCTGAAGGAGGAGCGGGATACGCAAAGGTCCTGCAGCCCGGGTTTCAGGAAGTTGTTGACCATCTCGTTGCGACGGGACACGGGCAGGATGAAGTCGGGATGATCCTCATAGTGCTTCATCAGCCTGTCGGCGTACTTGCTCATGCGGAAGAAGTAAGCCTCTTCCTCTGCCTCGGTGACCTCTCTGCCGCAGTCGGGACACTTGCCGTCCACCAGCTGGCTCTCCGTCCAGAAGGACTCGCAGGGGGTGCAGTAGAGACCCTTGTAGGAGCCCTTGTAGATGTCGCCCTGCGCGAGCAGACGGTCGAATATCTTCTGCACTTCCTTCACGTGGTAGTCGTCGGTGGTGCGGATGAATTTGTCGTAGGAGGAATCCATCAGATCCCATATCCTTTTGATCTCGCCCGCTACGTCGTCCACGAACTTCTGCGGGGTGACGCCCGCGGCGGCGGCTTTGAGCTCCACCTTTTCGCCGTGCTCGTCGGTGCCCGTCTGCAAACGGACGTCGTAGCCCTGCGCGCGCCTGAACCTCGCGAGGAAGTCCGCCAGCACGATCTCATAGGTGTTGCCGATGTGGGGTTTGCCCGATGCGTAAGCTATCGCCGTTGTGATGTAATATTTCTCTGCCATAATGCCTCCCGAAGGTGGGATGTTTCGATTTGTGTAATTATACAACTTAAAAACACGTTTGTAAACGGAATTGCACGCTCCCGCCCGCGCATATGCGCCGTGAGGTGGAAATAGAATATAGCATGAACGTCGCCTTTGCCGCCCTCACCCTGCTCTCACTCGTCATGATGACCTTCGCCGCACCCGCCGACATGCTGCCGTCCATGATCTCGGGAGTGAGCGGCGCAATAGTCCTCATCCTGAAACTCACCGCCGTCTACGCCGTGTGGCTGTCCGTGCTGAAAATGGCGGAGGCGACGGGGCTCGACCGCAAACTCTCGCGGGCGCTCCGCCCCGTCATACGCAGGCTGTTCAAGGGCGAGAGCGAGAAGAGCTACGACTATATCTCCGTCAATCTCGCCTCCAACATGCTGGGCATGGGCGGCGCGACCACCCCCGCCGCCATAAACGCCATGGCGAGCATGTGCAGAGAGGAAGGCAAAGCCACCGACAATATGCTCATGCTGCTGGTCATCAACGCGACTTCCATCCAGATCGTCCCCGCCACGGTGATCGCCCTGCGGGCGGCGGCGGGCAGCGCCAACGCGGCGTCCGTCTTTCTGCCCACCCTCATCGCCACTTCCTGTGCGACGGCGGCAGGGATGATCCTCGCCCGCCTCTGCGCCGCGGCACGCTCCGCCGCAGAGAAGAGGAAGAAGGGATGAGCGTCTATCTCCTGCCCGTCATCCTCGTGGGCACCGTCATCTATTCCCTCGCAAAACGCGTGAGTGTCTATGACTGTTTTCTGGACGGCGCAAGAGAGAGCCTCTCCCTTGTGAAGAGCATCTTCCCCTACATCGCGGTCATATTCATCTGCATCGAGCTCTTCCGTGCGAGCGGACTTGCATATATAGTGTCGGGGTGGCTCTCCCACCCCCTGCGCTTTCTCGGCATACCTCCCGAGATCGCGGAGCTGGTGCTGCTCGTCCCCCTGTCGGGCAACGGCGCGATAGCCTTGCTGGAGGACATCATTTCGACGTACGGAGTGGACTCGTATATAGCAAGATGCGCCGCGACGATCGCAGGCGCATCGGAGACTGTTTTTTACGTATCGGCAGTTTATTTCTCTAAATGTAAGGTAAAAAACCTGCGTTATGCAATTCCCGTCTCTCTCTTCTCCTCATTCTTCGGCATGGTCGTCGCCTGTGCTCTCTGCCGCGTCATGTGACTCCGCAGCCTCCGCCGCAGAGACAGGCAGAAGCGCTTCTGCAAGGCGGTTACGCTTCGCGACACGGAAGGTGAGCTGGGTCATGAGCAGCATGAGCGCGACGAAGATGAGAAGGTACGCAGGCAGTATGGAGAAGCCCAGCACCCTGCCCAACAAGCCGAAGAGAGGGGGCACGAAGGTGGAGCCCACATAGGCGCTTGCCATCTGTATGCCTATGATCGCGCCCGAATTTTCCGCGCCGAAATTGGCGGGTGTGGAATGGATGATGCTGGGATAGATGGGCGCACAGCCGAAGCCTATGATGACGAATCCCGCAAGGGAGAGCTCCGTGACGCCCGTGGGGATGAAGAGGAATATGATGCCGAGGGTGAGCACTGCGGCGCCTATCACGATCATCCTTCTGTCGCCTATCTTGCCGGAAACGAAGCCGCTCAAAAATCTCCCGACGGTGATGCCTATATAGAAGAGGGAGCCGAACTGCGCCGCTTGTTCCTCGGTGATATGTTTGACCTCGACAAAGTAGGTGCTCGCCCACTGCATCGCCGTCGCTTCCGCCGCGCAATAGGCGAAGAATCCGATGAGGATGAGCGGGACGCCCTTGATCTTCAACGCGCCGATGAGCCCTATGCTCTTCTGCTGCACGACGTCCTGCTTCTTGTGCACCTTCCACACGGGCAGCGTCAGGGCAAGCAGCGCCGCTATCCCCAGCTGCACGTAGCCCACGATGCGATAGCCGTCGTTCCACGTGGACGAAGTGAGCGCATAGCTCATGATGAAGGGACTGACAATGGTGCCCACACCCCAGAAGCAGTGCAGCCAGCTCATATGCCGCGCGGAGTAATGCAGAGCGATATAGTTGTTGAGGGCGGCGTCTATGGCTCCCGCGCCCAGCCCGTACGGCACCGAGAACACGATGAGCATCCAGAACCTGTCCGAAAACGAGAACCCGAAAAGCGCGGCGGCGGTGAGGAAGACGCTGACCACCGTCACGATGCGTGTGCCGAACTTTCTCGTCAGTCTGTCGGACATCAGGCTGGACACGATGGTCCCGCCCGAGACGACCATGGACACTATGCCCATATAGGACACCGGCACGCCGAGCTCTCCGTGCATGACGGGCCACCCCGCACCCAGCAGGGAGTCCGGCAATCCCAGACTGATGAAGGCAAGATAAATGAGCGCAAGCAGCAGCGAATACATCTGCCCGAGACCTCCTTGAACGCCTGCGGACGCCTCTCCGCAAAGCCTGCCCTCCCCCTCGGGAGCGCAACACAACGATTATAGCAACGCCCCGCAAAAGTGGCAACTCTCCCGCAAAAATTTACGAAAAGTCCCCTCTCCTGTGGGAGAATTATTCCCCCGCACCCCCTTGCGAGGGTGCGGCGTGCTCAAACGTGGGATAGGGTGTGCGTATCGCGGGGAATATTGCTCCCCCTCCTTCCGGGGACCCCACAAAATTGCCTGCGGCGATTTTGCGGGGAGCCCCATTCGGGCTTTCCTCCCCCACTCGGGAAGAGAGCAGTTCCCTAACATGGGAGTATTGTTTACCCCCTTCCTGCGGGTTTCGTCGTGCTCAAATGTGAAATAAAGTGCACGTCCCGCGGGGAATGTTGCTCCCCCTCCTTCCGGGGACCCCACAAAATTGCCTGCGGCGATTTTGCGGGGAGCCCCATTCGGGCTTTCCTCCCCCACTCGGGAAGAGTTCAGTTCCCTAACATGGGAGTATTGTTACCCCCCTTCCTGCGGGTTTCGTCGTACTCAAACGTGAAATAGAGTGCACGTCTCGCGGGGAATGTTGTTCCCCCTCCTTCCCTTCGGGCTTTCCTCCCCCACTCGGAATAGGGGACAATCCTCCTAAAATGCGGGATATACTTTTCGTCCTTTTTGATAGAGTTTGAATCTCGCATAGAGATAATCGAGCGGCGAACAGTACTAACCGAACATCGCTCGCGGGGAGAGGAAGGCGACTCGACGCGCACTGCGCCCGTGTCTACTTAATTATCCGTCTAGCTTGCGAGGTCGCATTTCGCGCCGCGGCGTTCACGCGGCGGCTACGCCGCCTGTGAACGCTTGGGTGAGCGGCGCGTAATTCCGTCTCCGAAAGAGAGTCGTCATACTCGGGGACGCCTTGTCAAACGTTTGTTTACCTGACGCTCTCATTTAGATGAAGTGCAAGGAAAAGACACCCGCTCAAGGAGCCAACGTACTAATGCGTACGTGCTCCGCAGAGCGGGTGCCTTTGACACGGCAATTCGCTAAATGAGAGCGTCAGGTCACTCGTTGATGACGGTAAGAAACCGAGCAACCTTCCCCCCCATCGCCAGCTGGGCGTGCGGGAAGGAGGGATCGAAGTAGATGCTGTCGCCGGCGCGGAGGAAATACTCGCGGTTGTCGACGATGACGCGCAGCTCGCCCTCGATGACGTAGTTGAACTCCTGCCCGCCGTGCACGACGAGCTCGGGAGAGTCCGTGGGCGCGATGGTGACGAGCATGGGATTCATGGTTTTTTTGCGATAGTCGCCGCCGAGGGAGGTGAAGGAATAGCCCTCGTATCTCTCGACGGACACGCCCTTGCCGTCATAGACGACGTTGACCTTCTCGCCGGAGGGCATTGTGCCGCTGATGACATAGGAAGGCTCCGTCTCCATGATGGAGGCGAACTTGTAGATGAGGTTGATGGGGATCTCCTGCTCGCCCGTCTCGTAGGCGACGTATTCTTCCTCGTCTATGCCGAGCTTGTCCGCGACCTCCTTGGTGGAATAATCCGAGAAGGTGCGCAGCTCTTTAAGACGCGCGGAGATCGCCTTGATGTCCTTGCCCTGCATAATCCCTCACAGTACGGCGTTGAGCCTTTCCACCAGCGAATCGACGTCGATGCCATGGACGGCCGCCGCCTCCTCGATGGTCTCGCCGTGGGCGAGCATGCAATGCAGACAGTGCATACCGCTCTCCTGCAACACGGTCGCGATCTTGTCGGGGTCGCCCTCTTTGAGAGCGTCGATGATGAGCATATCCTTGGTGATCATAATTCTTGCCTCCGATGTTTTTATGATGTCCGTCCGCAGAAAACTGGGCTTCTGCGGACGAAATGTGCACTTTAAGTGCCGTTTCCGTCAGCCGATGTAGCCGCTGAAGAAGAACAGCCAGATCAGCACGCCTATGACGCCCGCGGCGAACAACGCCGTGAAGATCGCCTTGGGGATGCTGACGGGGCACTTGCCCGTGGCTTTGCCCGTCCTGCCGTTGACGAGGAAGGACCACAGCTTGTCGCGGAATTTATAGCCGCACACCCACACGGGCAGCAGGGTGTAGTTGAACTTGATGTTGGCGTAGCTGGTGTTGACATTCAGATACGCCACGTGGTCGTAGTGATACTGCGCGAGGATGGAGCTGCGCAGGTCGTCGTCGATGATGCCCTTCGCGGTGCCGAAGGAGTCGTCCAGCGACTCGTTGTAACGCTCGGCGGCGAAGCCCGCGAGGTATTCCCTCTTATATTGCTCCGCAGAACCGAGGTCATACGGCAGCAGCTTGGACATCTGACTCTGGTCCAAATTGGACGCCGCCTCCACGACGAGGTCGTCGTAGCTCTTGTTGTAGCCGCCCGACACGAAGAACCAGCGCGTGCGGCGCTCCCTCACCGTCTCCTTGCCGCGGCGGACGGTGACGTAATAGTCCTCGCCGAGTTTGCCATCATATGCGGACATGGTGTCCGCGGCGAAGACGAAGGTGGGCTCATAGATGCCCTTGAACTGCTCCACCCTGAAATTGCGCTTCAGCTTGGTGGGGGCGAATATCTTCCTCTTCAGCCACTTTTTGCCGCAAGCGAACGCATTCTCGCGGGTGACGGAGAAAGGCAGGATGCTGTCCGGTTTCAGACCCTGCATACTCTCCTTCTTGACGATGTTGGTGGCGCCGCAATAGGGGCACTCCTCCGTGGTGGCGAAGTTTTCCAGCACCACCGCCGCGCCGCAGTTGGGGCACTCGTATTCGGACGCCCCCTGCTCCACATCGCCGTCGCCGCGTTCCAGCATAAAATCACGCTTCACGGTGATGCGCTTCTCAACGCTCTTTGTTCCGCCGCAATAAGGGCACGCGAGCACCCCCTTCTCGGGGTCGAAGAGCATATCCGCGCCGCAGCCGGGACACTTGATGACCGAAACGTCGCTGTTCTCTGCCATTATTTTATTTTAGCCCCGCACTCCGGGCAGAACTTGATGCCCGGTTTGACGTCTTTGCCGCACTTGGGGCACTTCGCCGCAAGGCTCTCGCCGCACTCCGGGCAGAACTTTGCGCCTGCGGAAACGGGCTTGCCGCACTTGGGGCACTCCACACTGCCCGCGGGCACCGCCTTGGCGCCGCACTCCGGGCAGAACTTTGCGTTCTGAGACATGCTCGCGCCGCACTTCGCGCACTTGACGGTGGGAGCGCTCTTGCCCGCGCCGTCCAGCCCTTCGCCGAACTGGTTCGCCATGCGCGCGCCGAGCCCGAGCCCGAGACCCATGGACGCGAAAGCGCCGCCCGCGCCGGGGTTGCGCGCGGAGTCGCGCATCGCCTGCACGGACTCATACTGCGCATACTCGCTCATCTTGCCGTCGAAGACGCCGAGGGTGGTGCGCTTATCCATCGCCTTCTCCACCGCCTCGGGCAGCTTGAAGTTGCGGATGATGATCTGATCCACCGCAAGACCGATCTTGCCGAAACGGGCGCACGCGTGATCGCGGGCGGTGTCGCCGAGCTCGAGATAGTTCGCCGCAAGGTCGAGCGCGGGGATCTGGCACTCACCAAGCAGGTCGGTGAGCTCCGCCAGCACCATGCTGCGCAGATAGTCGGTGATGTCATCCGTCTTGAAGGAGTGGATGGTGCCGAAGCACTCGCGCATGAACAGCGCGGGATCGCACACGTGGAAGCTGTATTCGCCATGACCCATGATGCGGATCATGCCGAAATCCTTGTCGCGCATCATGATGGGGTTGGCGGTGCCCCACTTCATGCCGATGAACTGTTTCAGGCTGACGTAATAGACGTCGGACTTTTTGGGCATATCCCAGCCGTACTTCCACGCGCCGAGCTTGGAAAGGATGGGGACGTTGTCGGGAGAGAGCTCCCACGTGCCCGCGGTGAAGACGTCCGCGATCTGTCCTTCGGTGACGAAGATCGCCGCCTGCGACTCCCTGACGACGAGCTGGGAGCCTTTCATGATCTCGTAGCGGTCGCCGACGGGGAACTTATAGACTATGGTGTCCTTGTCGGACTCCGTCCACTCTATGACTTTGAGCAGGTTTTTCTTGATGAATCCCATATTCACCTCCGAT
>CALWAF010000040.1 GCA_944372795.1 uncultured Clostridia bacterium
CGGATTTGTAAGGAGCGCAGCGACGGAATAGCGCATCTTGCGCCGTCTGTTCTGCGTGCGGAGTTCACGCAGGGCGCAAGGGCGCGTCAGCGAAAGGTGAAAATCCGGTTCGTGCGACAACACAAAACCCGCTCGGTTCCGAGCGGGTTTTCTGGAGCTGCTAACCGGATTTGAACCGGTGACCTCATCCTTACCAAGGATGTGCTCTACCTACTGAGCCATAGCAGCAAACGCTGTCCTCTTGCGGAGAATGCTATATGATTATATGTTTTTGCGGGGGCTTTGTCAATGAAATTGCGGCAAGTGGTGCGCGAATTTTGAAAAGCGGGGCGGCGGCGCGCTCACATGGCGAAGAGGGTGATCTCGGTGGGATAGAGGGGGAAGCCGTGGTGGCGCAGGTAAAAGCGGGTGTAGGCGGGGGAGAGCTCCGCGATGAGGCGGGGTATGCGGAAGAGATCCTCGTGGTTGTGATACACCGAGATCATGAGGCGGGGGTGTTCCTCGCGGATATGTCGGGCTGCGCCGAGCAGGGCGGCGTACTCTCCGCCCTCGATGTCCATGACGATGAGGGAGACGGGCTCTTTTATGTCGAGGTCGAGGGTGGTGACCTCCACTTCGTCGCCGTCCCCGCCGTCGGATAAGGTGTTGGCGGAAGGACTTGCGGCGCACTCCGACACGCGCATGACGCCGGGCGCGTCAGCGACGCCCGCCCTTCGCAGTTCGATGTCGCGAAATCCGGCAAGATTCCTGCGCATGGCGTCGAAGCTCGATGGGGTGATCTCGTAGGCGTAGATGCGCCTATAGCACTCCTTGCCGTAGTTGACAAGATAGGACAGCACCGTGTCACCGACGTAGGCGCCGAGGTCGACCATCACCTCGTCACGCGTGCAGGTGAGAAGGTCGAGGTCGAAATACTCGTCGAAGAGGGTCTCGCGGGTGCGCGCGGCGAGGGCGGTGTCGAAGCGCAGCCTGTTCGCGAGCACGGCGGTGAGAGTGCGGCGGGAACGGTGGTCCGCAAGGCGGGAATACACCCACTCGAAGTCGCCTATGTGCCGCGAGAGAGTGCGGGCGGCGAGGCGCAGCATCTCGAAGTCTCCCGCCTCCGTGTCCAGACGTCCCCAATAGCCGTAGGACGCGAAGAATTTTTCCAGACTGCGCACGGACGCCGGCGGCAGTGCGAGAAGCGCCGCTTTCATCCCCTCGAAGAGCTCGTCCTCGCTCTTGCTCCTTATCTCCCTCGCCAAAATCGCGAATTCCCTGTCTATGACGTTCATGCAGCCTCCGCCTCCCGTGTGCGATACATTATATGATGCCGCGGTCGGCACGTTTCTCGGTAAATCTTTTCATCATCCGTTCACGCGCGTGCATTGCGGCGCGGGATGTGCTATCATTGTCCGCGGCGGAGATGCGCCCCCCCACACCGCCCGAAAAGGCGAGAGGGCGAGCGCCCGCCCGAAAAGGAGATATATGAAGTACTTGCTTGCGGTGTTCGACATGGACGGCACCATACTCGACACTCTGGACGACCTCACCAACACGCTCAATCTCTCCCTCGAAGAGGAAGGTATGCCTCCGCGCACTCGCGACGAGGTGCGTTCTTTCGTGGGCAACGGAGTGGGTAAACTGCTGGAAAGGGCAGTGCCGCAGGGCACGACGGAAGAGGAAATGGCGGCGCTTGCCGGGGCATTCCGCAAAAACTACGCCGTGCACTGCGCCGACCTCACCCGTCCCTACGACGGCGTGCCCGAGCTCATCGCGGCGCTGCGCGAAAGGGGAGTGAAGACGGCGGTGGTGTCCAACAAGGTGGACTTCGCGGTGAGGCAGCTTGCGGAGGATTATTTCCCGGGGCTCTTCGACATTGCGGTCGGCGAGAGGGAAGGGGTGCGCAGAAAGCCCGCGCCCGACTCCGTGAACGAGGTCATGCGCACGCTGGCCATCCCGCGCGGACGCACGGTGTACATCGGCGACTCCGACGTGGACGCCGACACGGCGGCGAACGCGGGGGTGGATTTCATCGGCGTGGAGTGGGGGTTCCGCCCGCGCGAAGTGCTGGTCGAGCACGGCGCGAAGGTCACCGTAAAAAGCGCGGAAGAGCTGCTGAAAAAGATAACGGGCAAAGGCTGAAATTGCCGAACAGACGTTTTATTCCGCTCAAATGACACGAAAAACGCCGCATTATGCGGCGTTTTGTGTTTTGCGATTGCGGGAGGGAGCTCCTCGCGCGTTTATCTTTCGTTAAGCGGAACGTAGGGCTGGCGGGGAGCCACGGCGGTGTAGCCGGGGCGTATGATCTTGCCGCGATTGGCGAGTTCCTCGATGCGGTGGGCGCTCCAGCCCGCTATCCTCGCCACCGAGAAGATGGGGGTGTAGAGCTCGGTGGGGATCTTTAGCATCGTGTAGATGAGCCCGGAGTAGAAGTCCACGTTGGCGCTCACGCCCTTGTACATCTTGCGCTTCTCGCCGATGACCTCGGGGGCGATGCGGGCGACTTTTTCGTAATATTCGTAGTCGCCTTCCAAGCCCTTGGCGACGGCGAGTTTCTTGGCGTATTCGCGCAGGATGTCCGCGCGGGGGTCGCTCAAAGAGTAGACCGCGTGCCCTATGCCGTAGACGAGTCCCGCGTGGTCGAACGCCTCCTTGTCAAGCAGCTTCGCCACATAGTCGCGGATGGCATCGTCGGTGCAGGGCGTGGTGGCTTTGAGGTCTTGGAACATCTTGGACACCTTGATGTTGGCGCCGCCGTGACGGGGACCTTTCAGCGACCCGAGCGATGCCGCCACCGCGGAGTAGGTGTCCGTGCCGGAGCTGGTGACCACATGGTTGGTGAAAGTGGAGTTGTTGCCGCCGCCGTGTTCCGCGTGCAGCACGAGGCAGAGGTCCAGCACCTTTGCCTCCAGCTCGCTGTACTTCCTGTCCGGGCGGATGAGGCGCAATATGTTCTCCGCCGTGCTCAGATCCTTGCGCGGCTTATGTATGATGAGGCTGCTGTCCGAATGATAGTGCGCATACACCTGATAGCCGTAGGCGGAGAGCAGGGGGAACTGCGCGATGAGCTGTATGCTCTGACGGAGCACGTTGGATATGGAGATGTCGTCGGGGTGCTTGTCGTAGCTGTACAGGGTGAGGACGCTGCGGGCGATGACGTTCATCATATCGGAGGAGGGCGCCTTCATTATGATGTCGCGCACGAAGCTCTCGGGCAGCCTGCGGAAGTCGCCCAGCATCTCGGTGAAATGCTCCAGCTGCTTGGTGTCGGGCAGCGACCCGAAGAGCAGAAGATATGCGGTCTCTTCGAATCCGAAACGGCGCTCCCGCACGAACCCGTCCACCAGATCGCGGATGGGGATGCCGCGGTAGTAAAGCTCGCCCGGGCACTCCACGCGGTTGCCGTTCTCGTCCAGCTTGTAGGAGTTGATCTCGCTGATCTCCGTAAGTCCCGCGACAACGCCCGTGCCGTCCACGTCGCGCAAACCGCGCTTTACGTTATATTTTTGATAAAGTGAAGGGTCGATCGTGCTGCTTTCGACGCAGACGTCGCTCATCTTGCGCATCCACGGCGCATAGTGTTGTACCGTCTTTTCGAACTGTTCCATTCTTCCGCTCCTTTTTCCGCTCCTGCGCGCACGCCCTTATTTTCGTGCGGTAAGGTGAGGCGCCGCTTCGTTCGTATGCGGCGTGAAATTTCGGAAAACTCTTCCCGAATATGGTTGAAACGGTGACATTATAACACAAAAATATATAAAACGCAACACCCGTATTATTAACTTAAAGGGATGGGGCGGAAGGGTCGCGGGTGAGGTCGGCAAAAGTGAAGCGCAGCGCCTTTTTGAGCTCGGCGGCGGAGGTCTCGATCTGCACGCCTATCCTGCCCGCGCTGAAGAGGAAGGAGGGCAGCGCTTCCGCACTTCCGTCCACCACGGTGACGAACTGTTTTTTCATCCCGAGAGGGGAGCAGCCGCCGTGCACATAGCCCGTGAGAGGGAACAGCTCCTTGGATGGCAGCATCTCCACGGACTTTTCTCCCACTGCCTTCGCCGCCTTTTTCAGGTCGAGCTCGCGGGCGACGGGGATGACGAAGACGTAGTGCGCGAGGCTCTTGCCCACGGTGACGAGGGTCTTGAACACCCTCTCGCACGGCACTCCCATGAGCGCCGCCGCTTCCACGCCCGACGGAGCGTCCTCGGGGGAGAGCTCTTTGCCCTCCGCAAGATAGGTGCGGGAGGTATAGCTCGCGCGCGCCCTGTCCAGAGCGCGCATCGCATTTGTCTTTTCGGTGCGGTCGTTGTGTGCCATACGCTCGGCGTCCTTCCGAAGAAACGTCCCGCCGTTTGGCGGCGGGACGGGGTGTCAGTTGACGGAGAAGAGCAGGTCGCCGTAGGTGGGGAAGGGCCAGTATTTCTTCGCGGTGTGGATCTCCATCCCGTCGCAGGCGGCGCGCAGCGCGTTCATTGCGGGGATGATCTCGTCGCGGCAGATGATGCCGTATTCCGACCAGCTCTCGGCGCTCTTGCCCTTTTCGAGGGCGGCTTTCAGGCTCTTTATCGAGGCGTTTGCTTCGGAGTAGAGCTTGTTCAGCAATTTCAGCGTGCTCTTCTGCGAGGGGGAGGCGACGCCCGCGTCCGCAAGAGCGGCAACGGTCTCGGCAAGCTCCTTCTCATAGGTGGTGACGGCGGGCAGGATGTCCTTTTCCGCCATATCGAGCATGGTGTTGCCCTCGATGGTGATGAGTTTGCTGTAATTCTCGATGAGGATGTCCTTGCGGCTCTTGATCTCTTCCTCGGTCAGCACGCCGTGACGCTCGAAGAGCGCGACGTTCTCGGGAGAGTCCAGAAGCGCGAGGCAATCCACTGTGGTGGGCAGGTTCAGCAGCCCTCTGCGTTTTGCCTCTTTCACCCACTCGTCGGAGTAGTTGTTGCCGTTGAAGACTATCCTTCCGTGCTCCTTCATACAGCGGCGGATGATGGTCTTGATGCACTCGTTGAAGTCGGTGGCTTCTGCCAGCTCCTCCGCGGCGAGGCGGAACTCGTCCGCCATAATGGTGTTGAGCACCGTGTTGGTGTCCGCGATGGAGAAGGCGGAGCCCAGCATACGGAACTCGAACTTATTGCCCGTGAACGCGAGGGGAGAGGTGCGGTTGCGGTCGGTGCTGTCCATTGCGAACTTGGGCAGCACGTGCACGCCGATCGCCACCTCGCACGCCGCGCGCTTGGAGTAAGTCCTGCCGTCGGCGATGGCGTCGAGGATGCCCGTGAGTTCGTCGCCGAGGTACATGCTCACGATGGCGGGGGGAGCTTCGTTCGCGCCCAGACGGTGATCGTTGCCCGCGCTTGCGGCGCTTATGCGCAAAAGGTCCTGATGCTTGTCCACCGCGGCGATCATGAGCGCCACGATGAGCAGGAACTGCGCGTTGTCCGCAGGGCTCTTGCCGGGCTCGAAGATGTTGTGACCGAAGTTGGTCACCAGCGACCAGTTGTTGTGCTTGCCGCTGCCGTTGACGCCCGCGAAGGGCTTCTCGTGCAAGAGGCAGGTCATGCCGTGCTTCGCAGCCACTTTGCGCATGATCTCCATGGTCAGCTGGTTCTGATCCGTGGCCACGTTGACGGTGGTGTAGATGGGCGCGAGCTCGTGCTGTGCGGGCGCCACTTCGTTATGCTTGGTCTTTGCCAGCACGCCGAGCTTCCACAGCTCCTCGTCGAGGTCCTTCATGAAGGCGGCGACGCGGGGTTTGATGGCGCCGAAGTAGTGGTCTTCGAGCTCCTGACCTTTGGGAGGTCTCGCGCCGAAGAGCGTCCTGCCCGTGTACATCAGGTCGCGGCGCTTCTCGAATGCCTTGCTGTCGATGAGGAAATATTCCTGTTCGGGACCGACGGCGGAGATGAGCTTCTCCGTCTTTCTGCCGAAGAGGTGCAGGAGTTTCACACCCTCGCGGGAGACCGCTTCCATGGAGCGGAGCAGAGGAGTCTTTTTGTCGAGAGCCTGTCCGTTGTAGCTGCAGAAGGCGGTGGGGATGCACAGCGTCCCGTCCTTGATGAATGCGTAGGAAGTGGGATCCCAGGCGGTGTAGCCTCTCGCCTCGAAGGTCGCGCGGAGACCGCCGCTCGGGAACGAGCTGGCGTCGGGTTCGCCCTTGATGAGCTCCTTGCCGTTGAATTCCATGATGACGCCGCCGTCGGAGGTGGGCGAGATGAAGGAATCGTGCTTCTCGGCGGACAGACCCGTCATGGGCTGGAACCAATGCGTAAAGTGCGTCACCCCTTTCTCCACAGCCCAATCCTTCATCGCGCCCGCGATGACGTTGGCGGTGTCGAGGGAGAGGGGACGATCGTGCTCGCAGCAATCTCTGAATTCCTCATAAGTGCTTTCGGGCAGTCTTTCGCGCATCACCCGGTCGTTGAAGACCATGCTGCCGAACAGTTCCGACATTATCATAACGTACTCCTTCTCCGCCGTCCGCGTGAGCGGGCGTACGGAAATTTAGTTTATTATATTAAAAACATTGCGTTTTAGCAAGTCATTTGCGCATTCCCGCGCGGCGCTCCTCGGCGGAGACCGTTCCCGCGCTGCGTTTTTCACGGGAAATTTTTCTCCGAAAACGAGAGAAGGACGCCCCCTTTCGGGGAAGCGTCCTTGCTTCCGCTGCGGCTTGCCGCACAACAATGTGATGATACTAGCCCCCGCCCGCACTGTCAAGCAAACAATTGACATTTTCCGCACGGTTTGATATATTTTTTGCAGGCAGCAAAGCCGCAGTGCCCGTGAACCCCACCGCGAAGGCGCGGGAGAGGGCAGGGCGCTTTTTCATTTGGAGGTCACATGGACAGCTACGTTTCCCCGCTTTCCGAAAGATACGCGAGCGACAGGATGAAACACATCTTTTCCCCGGACTTCAAGTTCTCCACATGGCGCAGGCTCTGGATCGCGCTCGCCGAGGCGGAAAAGGAGCTCGGCATCGGGATCACGGACGAGCAGATCGCCGAGATGAAGGCGCACGTCACCGACATCGACTACGCCTACGCCGCAGAAAGGGAAAAGGAGGTCAGGCACGACGTCATGGCGCATGTGCTCACCTTCGGCAAGGCGTGCCCGAAGGCGAAACCCATCATCCACCTCGGCGCCACCAGCTGCTATGTGGGCGACAACACGGACATCATCCAGATGAAGGAAGGGCTCATTCAGGTGCGGGCGCTCCTTCTCGATGCCATCGCCGCCGTTGCGGACTTCGCGATGAGATATAAGGGCGTCCCGACCCTTGCCTACACGCACTATCAGCCCGCCCAGCCCACCACCGTGGGCAAGCGCGCGACGCTGTGGCTCAACGATCTCATGCTCGACCTTGCCGACCTCGACTATCGTCTTTCTTCCCTCAAACTGCTGGGCTGCAAAGGGACGACGGGCACCGCCGCTTCCTTCCTCGAGCTCTTTGAAGGGGACCGCGAAAAGGTGAAGAGGCTGGACATCCTCATCGCAGAAAAGATGGGCTTCGACGCCACCTATCCCGTCAGTGGGCAGACCTATTCCAGAAAGGTGGACTACAACGTGCTCTCGGTGCTGTGCTCCATCGCGCAGAGCGCCACCAAGTTCTCAAGCGACATCCGCCTGCTGTCCAATCTCAAGGAAGCGGAGGAACCTTTCGAAAGCAAACAGATCGGCTCTTCCGCCATGGCATACAAGCGCAACCCGATGCGTAGCGAAAGGATAGCGTCCCTTTCCCGCTACGTCATCACGGACAGTCTCAACCCCGCGGTGACCGCCGCGACGCAGTGGTTCGAGCGCACTCTCGACGACAGCGCCAACAAGCGCATCGCCGTCCCGGAGGCGTTCCTCGCCATCGACGCAGTGCTCTCGCTGTACATCAACGTCATCAGCGGTTTGAAGCTGTATCCGAAGATAATCGAGCGCAATTTGAACCGTGAACTGCCTTTTATGGCGACAGAGAACATTTTGATGTACTGCGTCAAGGAGAAGGGCGGCGACCGTCAGGAGCTGCACGAGGCGATAAGAAAGCACTCCGTCGCGGCGGCTGCCGTGGTCAAGGAGCAGGGCGGCGAAAACGACCTTCTCGCCCGCATCCTCGCCGACCCCGTCTTCAAACTCACCCGTGAAGAGCTCGACTCCATCATGGACGTGAAGCAGTTTGTGGGTTGTGCCGAGCAGCAGACGGAGGATTTCGTCGAGGGCATTGTGAGACCCGTGCTCGCGGCGAATCCCCACGACGGCAGTACGGCGGCGGCGATCAGGGTCTGACCACCCCGCCATACGCACGCGACGCGCGAGCGCCGTCCACGGCGGCATATGCCGCCTTTGATTTTTGATTTTCTTTTGTGAGGTGCAATATGCTTACTGCAATAGTCGGCATCAACTGGGGCGACGAGGGCAAGGGCAGGATGGTCGATCTGCTCTCGGAGGATCAGGACGTCATCGTCCGCTATCAGGGCGGCAACAACGCGGGACACACCGTCGTCAACGAGCAGGGCAAGTTCGTGCTCAATCTGCTCCCGTCGGGCATCCTCCGCCGCGACAAGGTCAACGTGATGGGCAACGGCATGGTCATCGACATCGCCCATCTTGCGGGCGAGATCGAAAAGCTCCGCGCGGGCGGCGTCGAGGTCTCTCCCGAAAACCTTCGCATCAGCGACCGCGCCGTCATCTGCTTCCCCTACAACGTCATGCAGGACTGCCTTGAAGAGGACAGGCTCGCCGACCGCAAGTTCGGTTCCACTCGCCGCGGCATCGCGCCCATCTACGCGGACAAGTATATGAAAAAAGCCGTCCGCATGGGCGACCTCCTGCACCCCGATTATCTGCGCGCCCGCGTGGAGGAAGTGTTGGATTGGAAGAATCTCTGCCTCTCTGCCTATCCCGGTGCGAAGAAGTTT
This sequence comes from uncultured Clostridia bacterium, assembly GCA_944372795.1. Classification (GTDB taxonomy): domain Bacteria; phylum Bacillota; class Clostridia; order Christensenellales; family CAG-917; genus Limadaptatus. Next base: position 8,877 of record CALWAF010000040.1, read on the forward strand.
TCCGTGCAGGAGATCATGGATTGGCTCAAAGAGTACGGCGAGCGCTTCAAGCCCTACATCTGCGACGTCGGCGACTATCTCACTCTCGCCGCGCGCGAGGGCAAAAACATCATGTTCGAGGCGCAGCTGGGAGCGCTGCGTGACATCGACTTCGGCATTTATCCCTACACCTCTTCCTCCAACACCATCGCGGCGTATGCGCCCGTCGGAGCGGGAGTGCCCGCCCTCAAGCTCGACAAGACCATCGGCATCATGAAGGCGTATTCCTCCTGTGTGGGCGAGGGACCCTTCACCGCCGAAATGTTCGGCGACGAGGCGGTCGCGTTGCGCGAGGCGGGCGGTGAGTACGGCGCCGCGACGGGCAGACCCAGAAGGGTGGGCGGCTTCGACGTCGTCGCTTCCCGTTACGGATGCAGGGTGCAGGGCGCAGATGTGCTCGCCCTCACCAAACTCGACGTCCTCGACGGCTTCGAGCGCATCCCCGTCGTCGATGCCTACGAGTGCGACGGAGAGCTCGTCCGCGAGTTCCCCTTCGGCGAAAAACTCAACTCCGCAAAACCCCACATCACCTATTTCGAGGGCTGGAAGACCCCCACTTCCTCCTGCCGTCGCTTCTCCGATCTTCCCCCTGCCGCCCGCGCATACGTTGATTACATCGAACGCGCCGTGGACTGTGGGATAGGGTATGTGTCGGTGGGGGCGGAGCGTCACCAAATCATCTCCTGACGCTCTCATTTGGCGCATAACTTTGTCAGCACCCCCTTTCAGGCTCGTTACGTACGGTTTAGTACGCGCCTCGCCTTAAAGGGGGTGCTTTCGCGTTCTGCATCCAAATGAGAGCGTCAGACCAAGAAACCAACGGGGGAGGAACGTCCCGCTCGAATTTTACGTGAAAAATGTACTTCTCCCGCGTGTTTTGCGCGGGAAAAACAGATTTAGCAATTAAGGCGCGGAGCAGGGGACTGCTCCGCGCGTGTGTTTATTTTGAGTTTCCCGTCGTTGTCAAGGGCGCGAAATTTTTTGTATGCCTGCGGCAGCAAAAATTTTCGGCGCAATTCCTTGACAAAACAAGTGTGATGTGAAGCTCCCGCTAATTTAAGTGATTCTCCTTACAGGGTGGGCGGGCGGGGGACACTTGTGACGTACACTTATTGGGAGTGTGCTTGAACACGATGTTTCTTTTTCCAAGACGGCTTAACGAAACCTCCGAACGTGACGCCGCTTGACACAACGTTATCTAGTTCGGAGTGGAGCCGCTCACCAAGCGCTCACAGGCGGCGTAGCCGCCTCTTGAGCGCCGCGCCTCTTGCCCCACGCGAAAAATCGGAGATTTTTCCCGCGGGGACCCCGTATGAGATTTCAAAGTGCCGCACCGAAGGTATAGCGATTGTTACACGAAGTGTCAATCGCGTTGGGCTGACGTGAAGTGCGCCGGCAATGCGCCACTCTCTTCGCGAAGCGGGCGCATTGCAAGCGGCATAACATGGCGG
>CALWAF010000041.1 GCA_944372795.1 uncultured Clostridia bacterium
CTCCACGGCGCCGCCATGTTATGCCGCTTGCAATGCGCCCGCTTCGCGAAGAGAGTGGCGCATTGCTAGCGCACGTTACGTCAGCCCTCGGCACTCATACGGTCGCCGCGGCGCTCAAGAGGGCTTCGCCCTGTGAGCGCTTGGTGAGCGGCTCCACTCCGAACGAGATAACGTCGTGTCAAGTGACGTCACGCTCGGGATTTCCGTGAAGCTGTCAAACGTGCACTTATTGGAGCGTCCCCGAGCACAACGACTCTATTTCGAAGACGGTCTTACGCGCCGCTCACCCAAACTTGCACAGCGGGTGTTTGCGCCCGCTCTTGCAAGTCGCGGCGCGAAATGCGACCTCGCAAGCCGGACGGATAATTAAGTAGACACGGGCTTCGTGCGCGTCGAGTCGCCTTCCTCTCCCCGCGAGCGATGTTCAGTGAATACTGTTCGCCGCTCGATTATCTCTATGCGAGATTCAAACTTTATCAAAAAGAATGAACAGCATATCCCGCATTTTAGGAGGACCGAGCTCTTCCCGAGTGGGGGAGGAACACCCGAAGGGAAGGAGGGGGAACAATACTCCCATGTCAGAGGACGACAGTTTATTTTACCTCCGAGCACAACGAAACCCGCAGGAAGGGGGTAAACAATACTCCAATGTCAGAGGATAGCACTTTATCCCGAATGGGGCTCCCCGCAAAATCGCCGCAGGCAATTTTGTGGGGTCCCCGGAAGGAGGGGGAGCAACATTCCCCGCGAGATGTACACTCTATTTTACGTTTGCGCCCGACGCCACTCTGTGCGAGCGTTCTCAAGAGTGCCGTTGAGTAATGTTTTCGGACGTGCGAAATATGCCGAATTATGTTGTAGCACCAAGGGGCTATATGGTCGGAGGGGGTGGGTTTAACCTTATAATTATTTTATTCTTTTTAAGGGCGGGCGCGCACGCGTATGAATAATATGGTGGCGCCGAGAGCCTGCGGAGTGAGGATGAAACTTCTTGAGGATCGCATCCTTGCCGACGGGAAGGTCTTCCCGGGCGAGGTGCTGAAGGTAGGCGGCTTTCTCAATCATCTTGTCGACGACAGCCTTCTGGAGGAGATCGGAAAGGAGATCCACGCGCTTTTCGGGGACAGGAATGTCACCAAACTCATGACCATCGAAGCATCGGGCATTGCGATCGCTTGCTATGCGGCAAGACACTTCCACGCCCCGGTGCTTTTTGCTAAAAAGTCCAAGACTTCCAACATATCTTCCGACTGCTACACCGCAGAGGTGAAGAGCTATACGCACGGCAACGTCAACACCGTCTTTGTGGAGAAGGAATATCTGCGGGCGGGCGATCGCGTGCTCATCATCGACGATTTTCTCGCGCACGGGGAGGCGCTTCGCGGGCTCATCTCGCTGGTGCATCAGGCGGGCGCGACGCTGGTCGGGTGCGCGGCTGCGATCGAGAAGGGCTATCAGGGCGGTGGAGATTCTCTCCGCGCCGAGGGCTATGACGTGAAGTCCCTTGCCGTCATCGACAAGATGTCCGACGACGGGACCATCGTGTTCAGAAAGCAATAAAAAGCCGAAAGGCATAAAATACGGAGGTTTTTATGAAGAAAAAAATTGTGGCGCTCGCGCTCGTTTTGGCACTTGTCGTGTCGGTCGCGGTAGGTCTTGCCGCGTGCAACAAGGGCGACGGAACGCTCATCTTCGGGCCCGAGGATGCCGACATCACGTTCGGTATGATCTGCCTGCATGACGAGAACAGCACCTATGACAAGAACTTCATCGACGCCGCAAGAGACCTTGCGGAGGAGAAGCAAGTCAGAGTCATCGTCAAGACCGGTATCCCCGAGAGTGCGGCATGCTATGATGCGGCAGTCGACCTTGTGGATCAGGGCTGTGACATCATTTTCGCGGACAGCTTCGGTCATGAGGATCACGTCGTCAGAGCGGCGAGGGAATTCCCCGAGGTCCAGTTTGCACACGCCACCGGCACCAAGGCGCACACCAACGGTGTCGAGAACTATCACAACGGTTTTGCCTCCATTTATGAAGGTCGTTATCTCGCCGGTATCGTCGCGGGCTACAAGCTCAACGAGATGATCGACGCGGGCGACATCACTGCGGAACAGGCGAAGATGGGCTATGTCGGCGCGTTCCCCTATGCGGAAGTCGTCTCCGGCTACACCTCCTTCTATCTCGGCGCAAAGTCCGTCTGCCCCTCTGTGACCATGGAAGTCCGTTACACCAGCAGCTGGTATGACGAAGCGGCGGAGAAATCCACTGCGGAAGCACTCATCGAAGACGGCTGCGTCCTTATCAGCCAGCATGCGGACAGCATGGGCGCGCCCACCGCTTGCGAAGAAGCCGGTGTCCCCAACGTGACTTACAACCTCGCCACCGGCACCCAGTGCCCCAAGACTTACCTTGTCGGTTCTAGGATCAACTGGACTCCTTACTATGCGTATCTGGTTGACTGCTTGAGAAACGGCACTGAGATCGCGGACGACTGGACCGGCACCTTTGCCACCGATTCCGTCAAGGTCCTCGAGTTCGGCGCAGGTGTGTCCGATGAAGCGAAGGCAGCCGTTGAGGCAGCCGAAGCTGCCCTTAAGGCCGGCACCCTCAAAGTGTTCGATTGCTCCAAATTCACCGTGGATGGCGAGCATCTTACCACCTATATGGCAGATGTCAACACCGACGACGCCTTCACTCCCGACACCGAGGCTATCGAGACCAAGGACGGTGTGACTTACTTTGCAGAGTCCGAGTTCCGTTCCGCTCCTTACTTCGATGTGAGGATCGACGGCATCACCGAGATCAACGAGGCTTGATCGAAACGTACACCGAGAGAGCGGAGCGCGCCTGCGCTCCGCTCTCATAAAAGCGCGTTTCCCGCGCTCTAAAAACGGAGGAAAGCATGGCAAAACCCGTAGCTGTGCAGATGAAGGGCATCTCCAAGTTCTTCGGAGAGGTCGTTGCCAACAAGGGAGTGGATCTCACTGTCTACGAAGGTGAGATCTTGTCCGTTCTCGGCGAAAACGGCAGCGGCAAGACCACCCTTATGAATATGCTCTCGGGCATCTATTTCCCGGACGAGGGCGAGATCGTCATCGAGGGCGAGCCCGTCGTCATCCGCTCGCCGAGAGACGCCTATCGCTATAAGATAGGCATGGTTCACCAGCATTTCAAGCTGGTGGACGTTTTCACTGCGCTGGACAACATCATCCTCGGTGAAGAGATGCCGCGTTACAGCGTGACGGAGCACGCCGCCGAGCTCAAAGAAGAAGCGGAAAGACCGCGCTACGTCATAGACAACGACGACGCGGAAGCTCCCGTCAAGACGGTGCGCGCCGCCGACACCAAGGCGGGCAGAGCGCGGCTTGCCGTCCGCACCGCGATGCTGCCGCTGGTCAAATTCGGCAAGAAGCTGAAGTTCAACTGGCTGCCGAAGCGAAGAGGGCAGAAGGCGCGCGAGATCGCAGCCAAATACGGCTTCGATATCGACCTGAACAAGAAGATATACGACATGTCCGTGAGTGAGAAGCAGACTGTCGAGATCATAAAAGTGCTTTACCGCGGGGCGGACATCCTCATCCTCGACGAGCCCACCGCGGTGCTCACGCCGCAGGAGACGGAGAGACTGTTCGACGTCATGCGCAATATGCGCGAGGACGGCAAGAGCATAATTATCATCACCCACAAGCTCAACGAGGTCATGGCGATCAGCGACCGCGTCGCCGTGCTCCGAAAAGGGGAGTTTATCGGTGCGGTAAACACCTCTGAAACCTCGATCCCGCAACTTACCGAGATGATGGTGGGTCACAAGACCGAGCTCAACATCCACCGCGGAGACCCCGTCGGGTGCGAGGACAGGCTGGTGGTGGAAGGGCTTTCCTTCACCGACCACGAGGGCGTGCAGAAGCTGAAAGAGGTGAGTTTCACCGCGCGCTCCGGCGAGATCCTCGGCATTGCGGGCATCGCGGGCAGCGGACAGAGAGAGCTTCTGGAGACCATCGCGGGGCTGCAGCGTCCCATGAAGGGCACCATCGTCTATCACGACCCGTCCACGGGCAAGGACGAGAACCTCGTCAAGAAGTCGCCCGCCAAGATCCGCGAGCTGGGCGTCAGGCTCTCCTTCGTCCCCGAGGACAGGCTCGGCATGGGACTTGTGGGCAGCATGGACATCATCGACAATATGATGCTCCGCAGCTACAAGCGCAGCATCCCCGTAAAAATTGACAAGACGCACACCGTCAACATCCCCCTCGTCCTCGATCGCAAGCGTCCCAGACAGCTTGCCGAGAGGATCATTAAGGACCTCGAGGTGGTCACCCCCTCCACGCACACCCCCGTGCGCAGGCTGTCGGGCGGCAACATCCAAAAGGTGCTGGTAGGGCGCGAGATCGCAGCCGCACCCACCGTGCTCATGGCGGCGTATCCCGTGCGAGGGCTGGACATCAACAGCTCTTATACCATCTATAATCTGCTCAACGAGCAGAAGGAGAACGGCGTCGCCGTCATCTATGTGGGCGAGGACCTCGACGTGCTCATCGAGCTGTGCGACAGGATCATGGTCATCTGCGCGGGCAGGGTCACGGGCATCGTGGACGGCAGGACGACGAATAAGGAGACGGTCGGTCTCATGATGACGGACTCGCTCTCTGCAAAAGACAGCGAGGAGGTGGCGAATGACTAATGTGAAGACGGACAGGGAACCCCTCTTCCGTATAATCAAACGTGACAACATACCGCGTGGCAAGGCGTGGGTCATCCGCATTGCCGCAGTGGTCATCGCCATCCTTGTCGGCGCGTTGGTCAGCGCGATCTTGGCAGGTGGCAGCGCTTTCGGGGCATTCTTTTCCGGGCTGTTCGACGGCGTGTTCGGCACCCCGAGAAGGATCCTCAATCTCTTCCAGAACACGGCGATATTGCTGTGCATAGCCCTCGCCGTCGCTCCCGCGTTCAAGATGCGCTTCTGGAACATCGGTGCTGAAGGGCAGGTGCTGATGGGCGGTCTCGGTTGCGTCGTGTGCGTCAAATATCTGGGCGGTAAAATTGACGACAACGCGCTCATCTTCGTGATGTTCATCATGAGTGTGGCATTCAGCGTGGTGTGGTCGGTCATCCCCGCCATCTTCAAGGCGAAGTGGCGCACCAACGAGACTCTGTTCACCCTGATGATGAACTATGTCGCCATGCAGCTTGTCGCGTTAAGCATATTTGCATGGGTGCCCAGCGGCTCCGGTGTGTTGGGTACGCTGGAACACGGCAATTTCCCGAACGTCGGAGGGTATCCCTACATCATAAACATCATCATCGTCGCGGTGATGACGGTGTTGATGTTTCTCTACTTCCGCTTCAGCAAGCACGGCTATGAGCTCTCCGTCGTGGGCGAGAGCGAGAACACCGCGAAGTATGTGGGCATCAACGTCAAGAAGGTCATCATCCGCACCATGGTGCTCTCGGGTGTGCTGTGCGGGCTTGCGGGGCTGCTGCTCGTCGGCGGTACATCTTTCACCCTCGCTTCCGACACCGTGGACGGCAGAGGCTTCACCGCCATCCTCGTGGCGTGGCTGGGCAAATTCAGCCCGCCCGCAATGGCGTTCACGTCGCTGCTGTACGTCTTCATTGATCAAGGCGCAAAGAACGTCGCCACCGGCGTAGGCATCGGCGACGCGTTTTCCGAGATAATCACGGGCATATTCTTCTTCCTCGTCATAGGGTGTGAATTCTTCATCAACTACAAGATCAAGTTCCGTCCGAGGAAGAAAAAGGAAGAAAATTCCGTCGAGGAGGTGGCTGCGTAATGTTCTTGGCTTTCCTTCAAAGTTCGATAAGATTCAGTACGATATTCCTCTTCGGTTCCGTGGGCGAGACTCTCACCGAGAAGTCCGGCAACCTCAACCTCGGCATCCCCGGCATAATGTGTATGGGAGCCGCAGGCGGCATAATCGGCGCTTCCACCTATGTGGAGGCGGTGGGGACATCGGGCATAGAGGCATGGGGCGCAACGCTTTTGCCGATATTGTTCTGCCTTCTGTTCTCGGGGCTCGGCGGACTCATCTATTGCGTGCTCACCGCGACGCTCCGCTGCAATCAGAACGTCAGCGGTCTTGCGCTCACCACGTTCGGCATCGGCTTTTTGAGTTTCTTCGGAGGCAGAGCGAAGACGACGGGATTCAGTACGATAAGCAACTTCTTCACGCTGTCCTTCCCGATAGGGGACAGCCCGAACTGGTTCGAGACCCTATTTCTTTCCTACGGCTGCCTCGTCTATATCGCCATTATCATAGCGATAATCGCTGCGATAGTGCTCAAAAAGACGAGGATAGGGCTCAACCTCCGCGCCGTGGGCGAGAATCCCGCCACCGCGGATGCTGCGGGCATCTCCGTCACCAACTATAAGTACGCGGCGACGCTCATCGGCAGCATGATCGCGGGCTTGGGTGGTCTCTTCTACATCATGGACTATCTCGGCGGCAGCGTGGAATACTCCATCGACAAGTTTGGCTGGATGGCGGTCGCTCTCGTCATCTTCACCGTGTGGCGTCCCAATTGGGCGATCCTCGGCTCCATCCTGTTCAGCATGCTGTATCTTCTGCCCAACTACGTCAGCGTGTCGTTTGCGGAGCGCGAGGTCATCAAGATGATCCCGTATCTTGTCACCATCGTGGTGCTGGTCATCACCAGCATCGTGAGCAAGCGCGAGAGCCAGCCTCCCGCGTCGCTGGGGCTCAGTTACTTCCGAGAAGAGAGGTAGCCCGAGAGTTATACGACAAAAAAAGGCGTGCCGATCGGTGCGCCTTTTTTGTATGCCTGCGTATGCGGCGGAGGAGGTGCAAGACGGCGAAGCGGGCGTGCGACGACGGAGTGAGCGCGGGAGCTAGGCTGCGGAGTGGAGCGAAAGGGCAGAGAAGGGGGACATAAAACGCGGACGATGGCAAAGCGAAACGATGATGGAATGACGGTATAATACAAAAACGCCGTTTTATACGGCGTTTTTGAGTGCTTGAATGTGTCTTAATGAATTGCACGCGTGTCAGGACATTGGGAAAACAGCGCGTTTCGCGACGCCTAGGTCAATTGAGGAAGCCCTTTATCACGGCGTCCTCCGCTTCCTTTTCCGTGAGCCCCAGACTCATCAGTTTGGTCAGCTGGTCACCCGCGATCTTGCCCACCGCCGCTTCGTGCACGAGGCTGGCATCGGGGTGCGCCGCGTCGATCTCGGGGGTGGAGAGTATGCGTGCGCCGTCCATGACGATGCCGTCGCATTCCACGTGTCCGAAGCACTCGTTGTTGCCTATGACGTCGGAGTAGAACTCTTGGTGCGATTTGCCGCGCGCGACGCTGCGGCTGACGATGTCGCAGGTGCTGCCCGCGCCTTTGAGGTCTACGCGGAAGCGGGATATAGCCTTTTCTTCGCCGTCGGTGAGCAGCTTTTCCTTGACGATGAGTTTCGCGCCGTCGCCGACAACTGCCTCCGTCATCCTGTCGGTGAAGGTGACGCCGCCGAGCTGGGTGGTGTCCATCTCGAGCACGGCGCCCTTGTCGAGCACGGCTTTGGTGACGGGGTCGAAGACGCGTTTGCTGCCTTGCACGCCCTCGCCGTAGTGGCGTTCGACGTATCTCACGCGGGAGTTTTCGGCAAGGTGGAAGGTGTGGATGCCGTCATGTTCCGCGCTGCCGCCGCCGGGGTTGTGGATGCCGCACCCCGCGACTATGGTGACGTCGGCGTTTTTGCCGATGAAAAAGTCGTTGTAGACGGTGTCCTTGAAGTCGCCCACGGTCAGGATGACGGGGATATGGACGCTCTTGTTCTTCACGCCTTCCGCGACGATGATGTCTATGCCGGGCTTGTCCGTCTTCTGGACGATCTGCACGTCATCGGTAGAATTGGCTGCAAGCCTCTCGCCGTTCTTTCTTATGTTGAAGCTGCCCTCGGGCACGGAGTGCAGCTCGGCGATCTTTTCCAAAAGTTCGAGATCGAGTTTTTCCATATTATCTCCTTATTCCGCGCTTGCGGGACGGCGTCTGCAATAGGGTGCGTCCGCGTCGGTGAGCCCGGGGAGGATCTCATCGCGCGTCCCCACGACGGGCTCCGCCGCGGAATTGAGCACCACTATCCTGTCGGCAGCCTGCAGGATCTTGTTCTGATGGCTGACGATGATGACGGTCTTGTCGCGCAGTTTGTCGAACACCCCGACCAGCTCGTCGAAGCTCCAGAGGTCGATGCCCGCTTCCGGCTCGTCCAGCAGGAAAACTTCGCCGCCTTTGGCGAGGGCGGTGGCGAGCTCGATGCGTTTGAGCTCTCCGCCCGAGAGGGTGCCATCCACGGGACGGTCGATGTAGTCCTTGGCGCAGAGTCCCACCGTATAGAGGAATTTGCACGCTTCGCCCGTGGTGCATTTCTTGCGGCAGGCGGCGTCGAGCAGGTCGCGTACGGTGATGCCTTTGAAGCGTACGGGCTGTTGGAAAGCGATGGTGAAGCCCTTTTGCGCGCGCTCGGTGACGGAGGCGTCGGTGACGTCCTCGCCGTTGAATATTATGCGCCCGGAGGCGGGTTTGTCGATGCCCATGATGAGCTTGACGAGAGTGGATTTTCCGCTGCCGTTGTGCCCCGTGATGACGGTCACGGTGCCGTCGGGGAAGTCCAGCGAGACGTCGGAGAGTATGCGCCGCGCCCTGTCGGGACGGTCGGCGTCGACGTCGTAGCAAATTTTTTCGAGAGTGAGCATTTTATCTCCTTTCCGCACGAGCGGATCAGTCTTTTGTGCGGTAGTCGTGTTTGAGTTTCAGCGCAGTGAGCACGTGGCACACGGCGGCGATGACGATGAGCATCGCGAGGCAGAACCAGCGGTTGTACCTGTAGATGTCGCGCACCATCTCTATGCCCGTCACGTTGCCTATGACGGAGGTGCCGTACATGGTGGGCGTGAAGAAGTAGACCAGCTCCATCGGCATCTCGTCGAACTCGATGAGCGCGCCCGAGCACACCACCTGCATCACGATGATGACCAGCACCGGGAGGATGGCGCTCTCCGACTTCTTGAGCAGGGCGGACACCGTGAGCCCCAGCGCCGTCACGCAGTAGTTGGTGAGGAAGACGGCGAGGAAGATGAGGGTGAGCCCAGCTGCGGGGTCTGCTAGCTCGTAGTCGATGAAGGCGAGGCTGCCGAACGTCACCACCAGCGACTGCGCGAATCCCACTATGCCGAGGGCGATGACTTTGGAGCCCAGATAGGACACGACGTCCACGCCGCCGAACACTTCGCGGGAGAGCACGTCGCGCTCCTTGCATATCTCGCGGTAGCTGTTCAGCAGTCCCATGAGCGCGGCGGAGAGCACCAGCAGGAAGGGCGTGGCGTGCGCCGAGGTGATGTGTTCCCACGGCACGGAGAAGGTGCCGTCCTCGTAGACGATGGAAGTGATGATGAGCATCACCACGGGTTGGAGCACGAGGGGGACGATGAACCACGGGTTGGTGACGATCTGTTTCAGATAGCGCGCCAGCAGCACGCGGAATTGGAGCAGATTGGTGCGGGGAGAGTAGTCGCGCGTCCTTTTCATTCGGCGTCACCTCCCCTTTCTTCCTCCGTGTGAGCGCTCTTTCTCGGACGCCTCGTGCGCCTCGGGAGCTCGGGCAGTTGCTCGGGCGGAAGATCGGATCCCGCATCCGCATTTTTTGCGCTATTTGATGTTTCAACGTCGGTTTTGTGCATTTCAACCGCGTTTTCGGTCAATTTTTCACTTTCGACAGTCGCGTCGTCATGCACATCGGACGGGATGTCTTCGGCTGTTTCGGCGGAGGATCTCGTGACGCCCGCATCGAGTTCTGCGGAGGGGGAAGCCTCCTCGCGGTCGAGGTCGGCGACTCCCTCTTTTTCGAGAGCGGATCCATCCGTGACGGCGGCTTCCTCCGTGACGGCGGTTTCCTGCGTGGGGACGGCGGCATCCGCCTTCCTGCGTTTTCTCTTCTTGCGCGGAGGCGTATCGGGTGTCACGTCTTCCGCGGCGTTTTTATGTTCGGCAGCGGTCTCGTCCTGCTCCTTCTTCGCCTTTCTTGCCGCCTTTCTCTCCGCGGCGCGTTCCGCAAATCCACGCTTTTGATTTTCTTCCGCGGCGGCGGTCTCCTGCGCCGTTTCTTTCAGCGTCTTCTTGCCTTCCACGGGCGGGAGCATGCTCCTTTTCGCCTCGGGGTAGAGGGCGCAGAAGGTGGCGTAGAGTTCCTTGTAATATTCGGTCGCGCGGTATTTGCTCTCGAAGTAGGAGCACAGCGTCTCGTCGCCGAGGGCGGCGAATATGCGGGAGTAGCTCTTGCGGTT
>CALWAF010000042.1 GCA_944372795.1 uncultured Clostridia bacterium
TCGTCCTCGTCCTCGTCTTCGTAGTGAACGAAATAATAGTCCTTGATGAGCCCGAGCTCCGTGTAGACGGAGAACATATCCTCCGCACCCAGCTCCAAAACGTAAGGGATGTCGTCGAAAGACTCCACATATTCGCCGAAATCCTGCCACGTCCAAGTGATGGTGCGGGGAGGGCAGAGCAGATCGTCGTCCACGTGGATCGTCGCGGTCACGGATCTGCCCGGGTCGTAGTGCATCTCGGTGTAGAGGTAGGCGCAGTTTGCGGACTCGTCAAGAGCCGCGCACGCGGTGAGCGCGACGAGGAACTCCCTTTGCTCGGGGGTGAGAGCGTCGAGAGAAGGACGCGCCGCGCGCCTGCGGGCGCTGCCGAAAAGCTCCGCACCGAAGCCCGGCAATTCGCAGCATTCGATCTTGTCGTCGTCCGGGGCCAAGCGGTACATCATACTGACGTGAGCGTTCTTGGGCGCGGCGACCTTCTCGGAGGCGAGCCGTGCAAGACGATCCTCTGCGGAGACCGACGGCAGACGTTTTGCGGGGAAGGAGAGCTTCTCGGTGAGAAGATCCTCGAGAGACACCCCCATTATGCGCCCGATCGCCACGAGGGCGAAGGCGTCTTTGGGGATCGACCCCCTGCTGTCGTAGGTCCAGATGTCGTTCGCGGTGTAGACCTTATCCTCGCCGCGTCCCATCGCGATGAGCTCGTCGTTGAGCCTGTCCGCGAACGCCTGACGGGTCATTTGGTTGGCGAAGATGAAAGATAGCAGATTGCCGGAGAAAAATTTGTTCATAGGTCACTCCTTCGGCGGACTCCCGCCTTATCGATCTCATTCTAACACGGTATATATGACAAAAAAAACTACAAATTGTAGAAAAATTCGCGGGCGGCGAGACCTTCGGGGCAAATCAAACCGCCTGCGCGCGCCCGATATGCCCGCGAAAAAAACACGCGTGCGTACCCGTGCGTCCGATGTATCCGTTGTATCCGTGCAAGTATGCCCGCGAGCGACGAAGGTGCCCGCGCGATGCACACGCGCGGTCGCGCGCACCGCGTGCCGAATTTGTGCCGCGGAGAGCGCCGCCGTCACACCGAGGGGAGGGCGCGCACATAGGATGTGAGGGGAGGAGATATGGAAAAGTTTTTTCTCGGCGGCAACACTGCGCACGGATTTTTCGGGTTTCACGACGGCGAGCTGAAAAGATACGACAACGTCATTCTGCTGAAAGGCGCACCGGGCACGGGCAAGAGCACCATCATAAAAGCGGTGGGCGCGGAGTGCGCGAAAAGAGGGCTCGACCACGAGATGTGGTACTGCTCGGGCGACCCGTCGAGTGCGGACGGCATCCTTGTCAAGGAGCTCTCCGCAGTGGTGACGGACGCCACTCCGCCGCACCCGTGCGAGGCGACGCTGCCCGTCGTGCGGGAGCGGCTTTTTGACACCGCGGCGGCGCTGGACAGGGGCAAATTGCTGGACAAAAAAGGCAGGATAGAAAAGCTGATTGCCGACAAAAAAGCGTGTTATGCACACGCATATGACAAGTTAAAGTCCGCATTTTGTCATTATAAGCGCGCCGAAGAGGAATTTGCCCGCCGCGCGGACGAAGTGAAGATAAGGCGTGCGGCGGCGGCATTCGCGCTGCGCGAATGTGCGGAGGAAGGGGGCGCAGAGCCGCCGCGTCATCTCTTTTCCTCTGCGATCACGTCCGAGGGCAGGGTGCGCTTTTTCGAGCATCTGGCGGGCAGGCGCGTGCATCTTGTCACGGGAGATGCCATAGCCGCGCGCATCTTCATCGGGGAGGCGGCGAGGCTCATCCCGTCCGCAACGGTGCTGCACGACCCTCTCGTGCCCGAGAGAGCGGAGGGAGTGCTGTTCGGGCGCTCGGCATTGGTGTGCGATGCGGGTCCGTTCGCTGCGGCGGCGGACAGGACGGAAGCGTGGGGCGGTGAGGCGTCCGCGGCGGAGGAGAGGGAGCTGTCGCTTGCCGAAGAGGACGTGAAGAGCGCGGCGCGGGCGCTTGCCGACGCGAAGGAGGCACATGCCGAGGTGGAGAGGATACATCTTGCGGCGATGGACTTCGGGGTGACGGACGGGATCCTCCGACGGGTGAAGGAGTATATTTTCGGCGGCACGGTATAACGCGCGCAAATGCGCGCTCAACGGATGACAATCGCGCACTCTTGTTGTATAATGGCGGCATGGAAAAGAAGACGAACTCCGCGGCGGGACGCGGCGGAGAGAACAGAGAGGGCGCCGCTCGCGTGGGAAACGCGCGCGCAGAGAGAGCGAAAAAGAAGGCGCAGAAGGTCTTTTCGCTGCCGCATTACATCCTGCTCATGGCGGTGTGCGGCGTGCTGCGGCTGCGCTTCGGCGCGAAGTCGCGGCTGTCGGACGCCTTCCGCGAGCAGAAGAAGAAGGGCGCGATGCTGGTGCTGTCCAATCACGTGTCGGCGTTCGATTTCGCGTGGTTCAGCACCCCCTTTCTGGGCAAGAAGGTGAGCTTTGTCGTCGCGGAGACGATGAAGTACTCCCAGCCCGTGTTCGCGGGGCTCATCGAGGGCTACCGCGCCATCGTCAAGAAGCAGTTTTATGCCGACTACACCTGCATCAAGAACATCAAGCGTTATCTTGACGCGGGGGTGTCGGTCATCCTCTGTCCCGAGGGCAAGGTGAGCGCGGACGGCCGCACGGCGGCGATGTCGCCCTCCGTGGCGAAGCTGGTGAAGTGGCTGGGCTATCCCGTGGCGAGCTGCGTGATCTCGGGTGCGGGTCTGACCCGTCCGAAATGGGCGCACACGTCGCGCTCGGGCGGGGTGCTGTGCGAGATGGACATGATGATGACCGCCGAGGAGACCAAGTCGCTGTCCGCGGGCGAGATCATGGAGCGGATAGAGAAGTCGCTTGCGCACAACGAGCACGCCTTCCAGCAGGAAACGGGCAGGATCTATCGCGGGCGCGCGTACGCCGAGGGGCTGGAGAACGTGCTTTACCGCTGTCCCGTCTGCGGGGAAGAGTTCGCGATGACGACGGCGGACGGCGCGATAATGTGCACGAAATGCGGCTTTGAAGCGGCGTATTCCCGCACGGGGAAGATCGTCCCGACGGGCGGCGTAGGCTGTCCCGACCGCATAGACAAGTGGTATGACCTCATCCGCGCCTCGGTGCGCAGAGAGGTCGCGCAGCCGGGGTTCGGGCTGTCGGAGGAAGTGCGGCTCATGGCTGTGAACGCCAAGGGCAACGGCTACCGCGCGGCGGGGAAGGGCACCCTTTCCCTCGACGGCGAGACGCTGAAATTCGTGCTTTCGGCGGACGAGGAACATGCGGACGACGCACCTGCGGAACTTTCCGTGCCCGTGAAGAACCTTCCCACCGTCGCGACGCTGCCGGGGGTGTCGCTGGACATCAGCGGCGATGGGACGGCGTACAGGCTGGTCTTCACCGAAAGGCGGGCGTCCACGAAATACGCGCTTGCCCTCGAGGCGATGGCGGAGCTTGCGGAGGAAGGCGGAGAGCGTAAAGCGTGAAATGCGCGAAAAACGCCGAATATCCCCGAAAAAGAGATAAAAACGCCGAATATCCCCGAAAAAAGGGGAAAAACATCGAATAACGCAGAAAAACGAAAAAGGAGCGTGCCATAGGGCGCGCTCATTTCGCTTTTCGGGGATGGGGCGGCTCGGACGGGAGGCGCCGACGGGCGGGCGTGCACCGGAAAGAGGCTGCTTTCGGGCGGACGGAAAGCACGGTGTACACCGAAGTTTTAATGTTTCGGCGGCGGGACTTAATTATAGTTGCAGGCACGGAGGGGTGGGTGCGCGCATGATATATTAAAGATGTATCTTTATATTCCGCGCTTACACGCGCGCAGTAGAGAAGAGGGGCTTTATGAGAAAATGTGGGAAATTTTTGCTTTTGGCAATCCTTGCGATCGTTTTGATCGCGACTCTCGTTGCTTGCAACCAGAATGAAGCGGGACAGAACGGCGGCACGCCCACGACGCCCGGCGGAAACACGGGCGGCGGAGATACCACTGTTGTGGAACCTGTGCCGTCAGGGCTGTTCTTCAAGGTGCTCAAGGGCGCGTCCACTTTCGACAAGGTGGCGGTGAGCGACTTCGACGTGACGCGCGACATCGAGGCGTACATACTTTTGCGTGCAGGGAACGCCGCCCCCGTCATCTCCGACAAGATCACGATGACGGAGGATATGATCGTCGCCGAGGACCGCGCGAAGCTGGATTCGGCGTACGACGGCCCGATCAACGTGGAATACGACCACGAAGGCAAGACGCTGAAGGGCACATTCATCATCCATCTGAAGAACGATTCTCTTCCCCTCGTCCCCGTGAAGATAGTGCTTAAAGACGGCGCGAGCCTCTCGGGCGGCGGAGCCACCTCGGGCGCGGACAACGTCTGGACGGTGAGCGCCGACCCCGGCGTGAGCTACACGTTCGAAGAGTTTGTTTCCGCCTACAAAGTGATCGCTCCCAAGGGCGAGGAGCTCTCGCACTACACCTACGGTGAGGAGCAGACCGTCTTCGGCGCGGGCGACACTCTCACCGTGACGGAAGGCATGACGCTGACGGCGGTGTTCTCGTCCTCTCTTGTGGAGGTCAACTTCGTGCTGCAAGCCCCCGCCGATTGCTGGGAGGAAGGGACGCAGGTGTCCGATCCCGCCCCCGTCTACGTTGCGGCGAACGGGGTGGTCCCCCGTCCCGAGGCGCAGGCATACTCCAGCGACAAATATACGCTGCTCGGCTGGTCGCTCGACCCCGCCGGCAATGAGCTTTGGAACTTCAGCAAGCGTCTCTCCGCACAGACGGGCGAGCGCAACTCCCTCACTCTCTACGCAAAATGGGTGGTCAAGTCCGCGACAGTGACCTTGAGCCTCCCCATCGGCAGCTTCGTCGACTCCGCGACAGGCATCGCGCTCTCTCCCACGGACGGACTCAAACCCGCCGTGTTCGCGGGCACCTATGACGAAGAGGGCAAAATCGACTCCTTCGTGGTGGGCGGCATCGCTTACGGCGATATGCTGAAAGACTATTACGTCGAGTTCTCTCTCAACGAGCTGGACAACCCCGTCAAGGTGGCGTTTGAGGACCTCGGCAAACTTCTCACCAGAAGCTCCGTGTACAGCTGCGAAGGGATCTATCTTGACAAAACCTATCAGACGAGCGCCTTCGACGTGCCCGTCTCCGAGACCAGACTGACCCTCTACGTCGGCTGGAAGTTCGTCGGCGGCGAGGATCTGCCCGACGATTACTTTGAAGAGAACTACTCCTTCGTCCTCAAGCCCGACAACACCTATATGGTGACGTCGGCAGCATCGGACACCGGTGTCATCTACATCCCCGCCACCTTCAACGGCAAGCCCGTCACCGAGATAGCGGCGAACGCGTTCGGCACCGTGTCGAAGCCCACCGGCGTGGACTTCTCCGATGCCGTCAACCTCGAGAAGATAGGCGACAGAGCATTCTACACCCGCACGAGCATAGTCACCCTCTCCGGCACCGAGAGCCTTGAAAAGCTCGTCTACGTCGGTGAGGACGCCTTCTACGGCACGGCGTGGTTCAACAACAGCCGCGACGCGGCGGGGAATGAGGACATCGTCCTCGGCAACGTGCTCATCCTTTACAGGGGAGAGCAGCGCGACGGCGACCTCGATCTTTCCTCCGTCACCGCCTACGACTACATCGGCTACGGCGCGTTCGGCGGCTGTGACTTCACCCGCCTCACCCTCCCCGCAGACATCAAGGGCATCGAGGACAACGCGTTCGAGAACAATGCACAACTTGCAGACGTGACCTCTTCCGCCACCGGGATAGAGTATATCTCCGCGAACGCCTTTGCGGGCACGCTGCTGGATCAGCCCGCCTCGAACGTCATCATCGGCAACGTGTTCTTCCGCGCGGCGGAGAACTCCGAGGGCACCGTTACCGTACCCGGCGTCGTGACCGTCATCGCAGAGAGAGCGCTTTCCGGGTTGAGGAATGTGACCGAGGTCGCGTTTGCGAACGAAGGGGTGATCACCTCCGTGGGCAAACACGCTTTCCGCAACACGGCATGGGCAAATGGCGCCGAGGACGGTTTCGTCATCGTGAACGACATCCTCGTGGCATACTACGGATCCGCGACCACCGTCGTCGTGCCCGACGAAGTCACGACGCTCGGCAGCTACGCTTTCAGCGGCAGGGTGGAGAACGTGGTGTTCCGCTCCACTTCTTTGCTGTCCGACATCCAAGCAGGCGCGTTCGCGGAAGCGGCTTATCTGAAGAAGATCGGCATCTATAATCTCACCAAGGACGGCACGCTGCTCTCCGACCTTACCATCGACGACGACGCATTTGCGAACGCGGCGGGCACCGCGCTCGCGGGCGACAATTTCATCCTCTATGTGAAATCCGACGCGAAGGGGGACACCTCTTCCTCCGCCGCGCTCTCTTATCTCGAAAGCAAAGTGGCGAATTCCATCACAAACTCGCCTACGCTGAACGGTTCCGTCTTTGCCGCCGACTACGTTGCGACGGATGAGGACTTCGGCGTAGCCGACTTCGCCGCGGCGTGGGGCGTGACTTTGAACGAGGGTGATGAGTCCATCCTCGTCCGCGACGGCATCACCATAAACAGGGACGGCATCGTCTTCGCCGAGGATTACGCCGTGCCCGTGAGCGACATCGAGACGTCCATAAACGGACTTACCGTGTCCGGTTCCGAGGCGCATACGCTGGACGGCTCCGGCAACCTCACATTTGAGGACACCAACATTCCGTACAACTATTCCATCCACGCGGCTCTCGACACCGAGCTCTTCGCGCTGGACGACACCTACAAGCAGGAGGAAGAGCAGGAGGAAGTCACTCTCGTCTTCTACACCACGCAGAAGTCCTTCGACACCTCCGGCACCCTGCTTTACGGCTATAAGGCGCTCACGGCGGGGAGTGCGACGATTGCCGGCACCTCACCAGACGAAGCACTTTCCGAGGCGCCGCTCTCCGGTGAAGGCATCACCGTCACCGGTTACAGGGCGGATGCCGGCGAATATCCGAACGGACTCACCGTCACGTACGACTACTTCGGCGTGTCTTACGAGAGATCCTTCACCTTCGAGGTCAGGCGTCCCCAAGCCACAGCGCTGCGTCAGACCGCAACGACAGTGCTTCCTCTCGGCTCCGCGGCCGGGGCGGCGGAACTCCGCTCCGTCACGTTCGACGTGATCTATGACGACGGCGCGGTGGAGCATCGCACGCTTAACAACGCCACCATCCTCCGCGTGGACGGCGTCCTCCGCGACACCCTCGATACGAGCACGCTCGGCATCCACGTCGCACGCATAAGCTACAGCGCGGGCTCCGGCAGCCTGCCCCTCGAGACCGACATCGTCTATTCGGTGGAGCTCACCGCGATAGCGAGCCTCTATGAGTTCGCGTATAACGACGAAAACGGCACAGCCACCATCACCCGCGCCACGGGCAACCGCGCGTTCTATGTGCTGCCCGAGCGCGTCGAGCATGGCGACAAGATTTACAAAGTCACCGCGATAGGCGACGGTGCGTTTGCGGGCAACACCGCGCTCACCACGGTCTATTTTGCAAAGAACATCACCACGATAGGCGAGGGCGCGTTCAGAGGCTGCACGCAGCTCAAGGACCTCTTCGGCTTCACCGATGACAGTGGGCTAACGCCGCTCTCGGTCGCGGATGAAGGCTATCTCATCCTCTCCGAGCACCGCGAGGGCACCGTCAGAGTCCCCGTCGTCGGTGTCAGCGACTACGCTCTCGGGTTGGACACGCTCACCCTCCCCGCGAAGGTCTCCTACGACGGCGTCATGACCCTCGATCAGATGAACGAGGCGGAGCGCGCAAGATATGACAAAGGCGCCACCGTCACCGTGACGTACACCATGGACTTCGCCTTTGATGAAGCGGCTGTCAATGCGCTCGTCGGCTTCAGCGGTACGCTCCGTCTGCCCCAGGATGCGGACGGCTCCGTCCTCGACGCCTATCAGGCAATATACGACGCACGTGTCGAAGCGGGCTCCGCTTGGGAGCTTTACGAGGCGGCGGTCGTCGGTCCCGAGGCGATCATCGGCATCTTCACCATCGGCGACGAAGGCTCGACCACTCCCGCTTACACCTCCCGCACGGGCAGCATCCGTTTGACCGAGGCTCTTTCGGACACGGAGTTTGAAGCGGGCGGCGTGGTCGTCGTACCCGCCACCGTCGGCGAGGGCAATGCGACTTACACCGTCACCGAATTCGCGGAAGGCGTGCTCTCCGGCTTCAAAGAAGCGGAGGCGGTCTACATCCCGCACGGCGTGATCGGTCTCCCCGAGGGCGGCATCGAGGCGGTCTTCGGCAATGCGGCGGGCGGTGACGCCATCACCGCGCAGGTGTTTGTCTACACCAAAGCGACCGAGCTCACCCGTCCGTACAGCCACTACACGGGTGGGGTGGAGCCCTTCCCCGCAAGAGTGGAAGTCATCGGCGACTACGCCTTTGCAAACTGCGCACAGCTCACCGTGGATCTCTCCACCGCAACGGCGGTGACGTCCATCGGCATGGGCGCGTTCAGCGGCTGCACCGGCATCTATCCCGAGTTCGCACCCGGCGAGGGCTCGCAGCTTGAGCGGATAGGCGCTTTCGCCTTCGAGAAGAGCTGGTTGAGTAGTGTCGATCTCTCAAACACCAAAGTCATCGACATCGATGCGGGCGCGTTCAGCGGCTGTGTGCGGCTTGACTCGTTCACCTTCTCCGCAGAGATCGAGAACATCGGCGTCAACGCCTTTGACGGCTGTGCTGCGCTTGCCGACAGCGGCATCACCATCCCCGACGGCGCGACCATCAAATGGATCGGCGACTTCGCCTTCCGCGGCACAAAAGTGACCGCCGATAAGTTCGTCGGACACCTCGCGGAGCAGGTGGCGGTCGATGATATAAGCGGCGCCTTCCAATCCTGACGCTCTCATTTGGCGCATAACTTTGTCAGCACCCCTTTTCAGGCTCGTTACGTACGGTTTAGTACGCGCCT
>CALWAF010000043.1 GCA_944372795.1 uncultured Clostridia bacterium
TACGGTCGCCGCGGCGCTCAAGAGGGCTTCGCCCTGTGAGCGCTTGGTGAGCGGCTCCACTCCGAAAGAGATAACATTGTGTCAGGGGACGTCACGTTCGGAGTTTTTGTTAAATCGTCTTCGAAAAAGTGTTCGTCGTGCTCGGAGACGCTTTGTCCAACATCTGTCGACCTGACGCTCTCATTTAGATGAGATGCGCGAAAAAGCCCCGTTTTCAGCGAGGCGCGTACTAAACCGTACGTAACGAGCTGAAAACGGGACTTTGACAAAGCAGGTCGCTAAATGAGAGCGTCAGTCTAGGGTTTTGAGTTCTTTTTTAAGCGTCTTCTCATCCGCGCCGATATCCACGCCCGCTTTCATGAGAGTGAGAAGGTCGGTGCCGCTGACGGCGGGGAGGGAGACGGCGACTTCGCCGAACTCGCCTATCGTGCCCACTTCGTGTTTGGCGGGAGCGGTGTCCTGCTCTTTGCGGTAGATGACGAACTTCTGCCAGCAGAACTCGAGCACGCCGTTGAGGAGCATGGTGATGACTTCGATCACCAGCACGGGGACGCCGAGGTGAGTGGGCATATAGCTGTTGAACCACAGCTTGAAGGGGAAGAAGGGGACGTAGAAGAGGAAGGCGAGGGTCATCGCTCTCGGCACGTTGCCCGCCGACTTGAAGGTGAACTTGCGGTTGATGGTGAAGTTCCAGACGATGGAGAGGAAGAGCGCTATCGCCGTGGCGACGAACCAGCTCAAGTTGTTCTCGGTGAAGAACCACACTTTCTCATCCGCGATCGACGCGAGGATGGGCGTCTCGGTGAGGATGGTGAAGGTGATGAATTCGATGAGTCCCGCACTCGCGGTGCAGATGGCGTATTTGATGATCTGCATCAGCGTCTTGCGCTTGGCTTTTTTGATCTCTTTTTCTTCGGCGGCGTCCAGCTGCGCGACGGCGACGGCGGGATCGAAATATACTTCGTTGCTCATAGGCCCCTCCTTGCAATAAAACGATTATACTACACTTTCCCTCTCCCGAAAAGAATTTTTTCTGATTTTTGCGTTTTCCGCATCAAACAAGGGCGCGCGGAGGGGAAACCCGCACGCGAGGATAAAACGACAAGTGCTTTTTGTTGTCTATTGACACACTTTTGCGCGCGGTGTATGCTTAATCCAGGAGATTTTGCTCCGCAAAGGGAGAATTATGAGTAACGATTACGTGCTTGCCATCGACTTCGGCACGCAGAGCGTCCGCGCGATCATCTACAACGACCGCGGCATGGAGATCTGCAAGGCAAAAGTGCCTTTCACCCCCTATTTTTCGTTGAACAGCGGCTGGGCGGAACAGCACCCCGAGACCTATTGGGACAATATGGTGAAGGCGATAAAACGCCTGAAAGAGGAATATCCCCTCGGCTTCGACCGCATAGTGGCGGTGGGCGTCACCACCATCCGCGACACCATCACCTTCATCGACAAGGACCGCAACGTGTTGCGCCCATTCCTCGTATGGCTGGACGAGCGCGAGTGCTCCCGCGTGGAGGAAGTCATCCCCTTCTCGCAAAAATTGATGCTGAAAGCGGTGAAGATGTGGGAGCCTTTCTGCGGCATACGCAAGGTGACCAAGATGAATTGGGTGCACGAGCACGAGCCCGAGGTGTGGAACAACACCTACAAGATCATCCAGCTTTCCGGCTACATCAACCTGCGTCTCACGGGCAGGCTGGTGGACAGCGTCGCCTCGCAGATAGGGCATCTCCCCTTCGACTACAAAAACCAGAAGTGGCAGACCAAAAAGGTCGTCAACAATTATCTCAACGACGCAGGCGCCGACAAGATGATCGACCTTGTGGACTCCACATCCCTCATCGGGCACATCACCACAGAGGCCGCCGCCGAAACGGGACTGAAAGCGGGACTGCCCGTCATCGCCTGCGGCTCCGACAAGGGCTGCGAGACTTTCGGGAGCGGAGTGCTCACGCCCGACAAGGCGTCCATAAGCATGGGCACGACCGCCACCATCCAGATCACCACGCAGAAATACGTCGAGCCGGAGCCTTTCATGCCCGCCTACCCCGCCGTCCTCAAAGGAGTGTATAACCCCGAGGTGGAGATATTCCGCGGCTGCTGGATGGTGACTTGGTTCAAGGAACAGTTCGGCGAGCGCGAATGCGCCCGCGCGGCGGAGCTCGGCGTGTCGCCCGAATCGCTGTTGGACGAGCTTTTGGACGTCACCCCCGTGGGCAACGAGGGTCTGGTGCTCCAGCCCTATTGGTCGCCCAAGATCAAGATCCCGTGGGCAAAGGGCACGATGATCGGCTTCTCCGACGTGCACACCCGCGCGCACTTCTACCGCGCCATCATCGAGGGCATCGGCTTCGGACTGTACGAAGGTCTTTCCAGCATACAGCAACGAGCAGGCGTCGCGGTCAAGAGCGTGATGATCTCGGGAGGCGGCTCCCTCTCCGACCGCGTGTGCCGCGTCATCGCCGACATCCTCGGGCTGCCCGTGTGCAAGACACAGACCTACGAGAACAGCGCCCTCGGCTGCGCCATGCTCACCTATATGGGGTTGGGCACCTTCAAGACGCCACAGCAGGCGATAACCCATATGGTGCACGATGACAAGTGCTATATGCCCGACATGAAGAACCACGAAAAGTATATGCTGCTCTACCACACCGTCTATGAGCGCATCTACCGCAAGAACAGGAAGACGTTCAAAAATATCCGCGCCTACAACCGCAGATATCCCGTGCCAAAACACTGAACAAGATGTTTAACATACAAAAACACACCGTTCATCGGTGTGTTTTTGTTTTTCGCCCGCTTTTCTCGTGTGCGGCTCACATGAGCAGGGATCCCCTCTCGGTGTCCGAAACGACAAAGAGTATGTTGACTTCTTCCCCCGTCATCGCGTCGAGATACACAAAGTAAGTCCCGTCCCGTTCGCACTCGAACTCATAGGTGAGCACCTCGCGCGTTTCGTCCATCGGGATGAGCGCGAGTCTGCCCTCGCCCACGGCGGGGAGAGGGAGCCGCGCCGCCGCCTCGGAGAGCGAGATCTTCGGACTGCCTATGGTGCGCGGCGTGTGGTTGAAGATATAGTGCGTGGCGTCGAGCCCCGTCACTCTGCCGCTGCTCTCGTCCACCTTCACTTTGATGAGGTCGGGGTAAAGGATGACTCCGTCCTTGGCGGGGGTGAGATTGACATAGCTCACCCCCTGCGCGGACGCGCACCACACCACGGCGAGCTCGCCGAACCCCGCACCTTCCGCGAACCGCTTCGCCGCGGCGGTGAACTCGGGCGCGGCTTCCGCCGCCTCTGCTCGGTCGGAATTGAGATTGTAAGACACCAGCAATCCGCCCTTCTCCGTGATCTGCGCGAATCCCGTGCCGTCCTCCGTCGTCACGCGGTAGTTGAGCGTCACGATGTCGGACTCCGTGCGCGAGACGAATTCCACATCCTCGGCATACGGGATATATCCCGCGGCAAGCTCCGCGCCGCGCTCGGGAGTGACCTTCTCCATGCCCGCGAGCGCCTTGCATTCGCGATGTTCGAGGGCGTCCGAGAAGGGCCCGTCGTAGATCATCTCGGGATAGTCCACCTCGGGGTCAATAAAGGCGTCGAACTCCCCCGTAAGATCCGAAAGCATCCCGCCCTCCCCGAGGAAGAGCCTCCCCTCCGAGACGCCCTGCCTTGTGCTTTCGAGCGCGCGCTTCAGAACGCCCGTCATCTTGCGGAGTTTGCCCAGCTTCTCCAGCTCCTCTGCGGTGAGAGGTTCGCCGTCGTCGAGGCGCTCGGCAAGATAATGGGCGTAGTCCCCCGTCTGCCCGACGAATTTGCTCGCCTGCATGACGCCCTCTTCGCCGCCTTCGAAGGCGGAAAGGCTGACTCCCGCAAGTCCCGCCGCGTTCCAGACGTCGTAAAGGATGTCCTGCTGACGGGAGACGGTGTTCGCCGCCTCCAGCTTGCCGAGAGTCACGTCCAGCTCGTTCGCGCTGTCCGCGAGGTCGTAGTAGTGGCGGGTGTACACCCCTTCCATATCGCGCATATACTCCGCGCGCAGCGCGTTCATGTCCTCGCTGTATTTTAGAGCCACCGCAAGCCCCG
This sequence comes from uncultured Clostridia bacterium, assembly GCA_944372795.1. Lineage (GTDB taxonomy): Bacteria > Bacillota > Clostridia > Christensenellales > CAG-917 > Limadaptatus. Next base: position 4,097 of record CALWAF010000043.1, read on the forward strand.
CGATCGCGCCCACGGACAGCGCCGCCACCACAGCCACCGCCGCCGTGCGCACCGCCTTCCTGCGTCTGCTCTTTTTCGCTCTGTCCGACCTCTCGGACGGTTTGTCCTCATCCGCGAGCTGCTCGGCATACGCCGTGAGCGCCGCTTTCTTCTCTTCCAAGTCTCCCTTTTTCATAGTCGCCTCCTAGCAGAAATTGTGCTGTCCGATGACCAGCTTGACGGGGCGGGACAGCATCCACGCCGACGTCGCCGTGCGCGGGTTGTAGTAGAACAGACACCCGTAGGTCGGATCCCATCCGTTGAGGGCGTCCTCCGCCGCTCTCATCGCGGTGTCGTTCGGGGTGAGATTTATCTGCCCGTCGGACACGCAGTCGAACGCGCCCGCCTGATAGACCACGCCCGCTATCGTGTTCGGGAAGCTGGGGCTGGCGACACGGTTGAGCACCACCGCCGCCACCGCGACCTGTCCCACATACTCCTCCCCTCTCGCCTCGCCGTAGACGACGCGGGCGAGCAGGTTAAGATCGGACGAGGTCACGCTCCCGTCGCCCGACGATGACGTCCCCGAAAGGGTCATTCCGAGCGCCGCCGCCGTGGCGGAACCCACTATGCCGTCTGCGGAAAGCCCGTTCTTGCGCTGGAAAAACTTCACCGCGCTCTCCGTCCCCGAGCCGAATATCCCGTCCACCGAGCCGTCATAGTAACCCCAATCCTTCAGCTTGCGCTGCATCTTGCTCACCTTATCGCCCGTGCTCCCGCGCTTGAGCACCCCGGAGGAGACCCCTCCCGTCTGCGACGAAGACGACCCCGAAAGAGTCATCCCGAGCGCCGCCGCCGTGGCGGAGCCCACTATGCCGTCGGCGGAAAGCCCGTTCTTGCGCTGAAAAAACTTCACCGCACTCTCCGTCCCGGAGCCGAATATCCCGTCCACCGAGCCGTCATAGTAACCCCAATTTTTCAGCTTGCGCTGCATCTCGCTCACCTTGTCGCCCGTGCTCCCGCGCTTCAGCGCCGCAGCCTCCGCCTCGCCGCCTTCCGAGGAAATGACGACCGCAAACAAAAGCGCCGCGATCAGCACCACCGCCGCAACTGCCGCCAAGGCTCTCTTCACACCTGCCTTTTGCATATCTACCTCCGCGGCTAGTTTCCCTCCCCCCGCAACTTTTATGTATACGGCGTCCGAAGGGCGGCAATAATGCTCTTGAGCCCGCAGACGACACCCCGCCTGCCCGCACCTAGGAGGAAACGTGAAACGCTCTCTCATCCCCGTGCTTGCCATTCTCTTCCTCGTCGCTCTCGCTGCGATGTTGCTTTCCTCGTGCGACCTCGCGGACGGCGTGTTCCTGCCCGCAAAAACCTCGCACGACCTTGCCGACGACGTGGTGAGGATACATATCCGCGCCAACAGCAACGGTGAGGAAGACCAAGCCGTAAAGCTCGCCGTCCGCGATGAGATCACCGCCTATCTCGACGGCAAACTGCGCGGGTGCGAGGACAAAGCAGATGCGGTGGGCGTGTTGGAAACCGAACGCAAAAATCTCGCAGATATAGCGCAAACCGTGCTTTATCGGAACGGATTTGATTATAAAGTGCGCGTTGAGCTGAAAAACGAAATTTTTCCCGAGAGGGTGTACGGCGACTACGTGTTCCCTGCGGGGGATTACGACGCGCTGATGATATACCTCGGAGAGGGCGCGGGAGACAATTGGTGGTGCGTCGCGTTCCCGCCACTTTGCTTCCTCCCCGGCGACGGCGAAGACGTCGTCTATTCCTCTTGGGTGAAAAAACTCCTCGACCGCATATTTTGATGCGGCGCGCCCCGCTGCCAAGGGGTTCTGCCCCTTGTGGGGGTATTATACCCCCACTCCCCCTTGCGAGGGTGTTACACCCTCGCGCTCCCGCGTCGCGATCCGCGCGGTTTCATCGCCGTACGCCGCTTTGCGTCGGTCGGCTCGCCTGTCGCACGATCGCTCCTTTTCACGTCGTGAAAATGCAGAGACGTTCGCTTCGCTCCTCGTTCCTACGGAACTATCGCGAAGCTCTCTCATTTTCACTCCGTGTGGTGGGGGCCTTCCCCCTTCTTCCCGAACTAGAAACGTGTTGAAACCAACGGGGACGGGGTCAAGCCGGGGTCCCCGCCTGCGGGGCTTGGGGGCGCAAATGTTCAACTCGGACGGGTGCGTCCGAGAATGAACATTTTTACCCTGTCCCCGTTTGTTTCGGAGTTATACGCGCACTCATGCAACACCCGCTCGGAGGGTACGGCGGGCTCAAAGATGAAAACGGGTGTACGTCCCCTGACATGGGAGTATTGCTCCCCCTCCTTCCCTTCGGGCTTTCCTCCCCCACTCGGGAAGAGTTCAGTCCTCCTAAAATGCGGGATATGCTTCTCGTCCTTTTTGATAAAGTTTGAATCTCGCATAGAGATAATCGAGCGGCGAACAGAATAAACCGAACGTCGCTCGCGGGGAGAGGAAGGCGACTCGACGCGCACTGCGCCCGTGTCTACTTAATGTTTCGTCTGGCTTGCGAGGTCGCGAAGCGCGCCGCGACTTGCAAGAGCGGGCGCAAACGCCCGCTGTGCAAGTTTGGCTTTGCGGCGCGTGAAACCGTCTTCGAAGAAGAAATGTCGTGTTCAAGCACGCTACGAATGAGTGTACGTTGTGTTCAAGCGCGCTCCCATACTTTTTTATTATAAAAGTGCGCCGAGTGTTGCGGGCGCAGCCGCAACGCTCGGCGCAATATTATATAAAGTTTGGGGTCGAGGGGCATAATGCTCCTCGCGGGGTCAAGGGGCAGAGCCCCTTGCACACTCCCGCCGGGGTGCAGGGGCGGCGCCCCTGCCGCAAATTTCCTGAACGCAGCTATTGGGATAAGCTGCGCGAAAGGAAGACAATAAGAACGGATATATCCGCCGGCGAAACCCCCGAAATGCGGGAGGCTTGTCCGAGGTTGCGAGGGCGGATCTTGTCGAGTTTCTGCCTTGCTTCGAGGCGGAGGGCGGTGATGGAGTGATAGTCGATGTCGGGAGGGATGGCTTTTTCCTCGAGGCGGCGCTGCTCTTTTACGGCGTGCTCCTGCTTTTTGAGGTATCCTGCGTATTTGAGTTCGACGACGGCAGCGGAGAGTGCCTCGTCGCTGCACTCGAAGGGGACGAACTCTTTCACGTCGGAAGCGGAGACGGAGGGTCTGCGGGCGAGCTCGCCGAGGGTGAGCGGTTTGGCGGGCACATTTTCCCCTTTTGCTAGGAGCACATTTTCCGCCCTGTCGCGGGGGAGCGGGGTCTCCGCAAAGGCGAGGACTTGCTCTATCTCTCCCCTTTTCTTTTCCGTCCTGCGCATACGCTCATCCGTGACCAGCCCTGCGGCGTAGCCCTTGGCGGTGAGGCGCATATCGGCGTTGTCCTGACGGAGTTTGATGCGGTGTTCCGCGCGCGCGGTCATCATACGGTAAGGCTCGTTGGTGCCCTTGGTGACGAGGTCGTCGATGAGCACCCCGATGTACGCCTCGTCGCGGGCGAGCACCAAGGGGTCTCTGCCCTCGAGGGCGAGGGAGGCGTTGAGCCCTGCCATCAAGCCCTGCGCCGCCGCTTCCTCATAGCCGCTGCTGCCGTTGATCTGCCCCGCGAGATAAAGCCGTTTCACCTGCTTGCTCTCGAGAGTGGGCAGAAGGGAGAGGGGGTCGATGCAGTCGTATTCGATGGCGTAGGCGTATTTTGCGAACCTGCACCGCGTGAGCCCGGGCACGGTGCGGTACATGGCTTCCTGCACGTCGTGCGGCAGGGAGCTGGACATGCCCTGAATGTACATCTCGTCGCTGTGGAGCCCCTCGGGCTCGACGAAGATCTGGTGTCTTTCCTTGTCCGCGAAACGGACGATCTTGTCCTCGATGGACGGGCAATAGCGCGGGCCTATGCCGCTGATGCCGCCGTTGTAGAGCGGGCTGCGGTGGATGTTGTCGAGGATGATGCTGTGGGTGCGCGCGTTGGTGTAGGTGAGCCAGCACGGCTCTTCCTCAAACGAGCCCACCTCCGACATGAAGGAAAAGCGGTCGGTGTTCTCGCCGCGCTGGATCTCCATCTCGTCGAAGTCGACGGAATCGCGGTAAATGCGTGCGGGCGTGCCCGTCTTGAAGCGTCGCACGGGCAACCCCAGCGAAAGGAGCGAGGATGTGAGCAGCGTCGCGGGCGCGTGCCCGGAAGGACCCGAACTTTTCGAGTACTCCCCGATGATCACCCTGCCCCCGAGATACACCCCGGTGGCGAGGACGACGGCATCCGCCGCGAGCTCTTCCCCGTCCGCGAGTCTGACACCGCAAGCGGCGCCTTCCGACACGAGCACCTCGGCGCACTCCCCCACCCGCACCGTGAGATGCGGAGTCGCGCGAAGCGTATCCGCGATGACGCGCTGATAGAGCGCCTTGTCCTCCTGCCCTCGCAAGGAAAAGACGGCGGGCCCTTTGGCGGAATTGAGCATCTTGATCTGGATGAGCGCCTTGTCGGCTGCGAGAGCCATCTCGCCGCCTAACGCGTCTATCTCCCGCACGAGGTGCCCTTTTGCGGTGCCCCCTATCGCGGGATTGCACGCCATCATGGAGACCGTGCCGAGATCGAGACAGAGCATGAGAGTCTCGTGTCCCTTCCTCGCACAGGCGAGCGCGGCTTCCACACCGGCGTGCCCGCCGCCCACAACTATGATGTCGTACTTGTCCTTTTTCATCGTTATCGTTTATATTCCTTTATGTTCCCTCACTCGAATTTCTCGTCGTGCTCAAACGTGGAATTGAGTGCGCGTCCCTGACATGGGAGTATTGTTCCCCCTCCTTCCCTTCGGGCTTTCCTCCCCCGCTGCGTCACAGCACGTGCTCGCCTTCGCGGCGGCGTAAAC
>CALWAF010000044.1 GCA_944372795.1 uncultured Clostridia bacterium
CTCGGCACTCATACGGTCGCCGCCGACTTTCAAGAGGCGGCAAGCCGCCTGTGAAAGTTTGGCTGGGCGGCTCCACTTCGAACGAGATAACGTCGGGTCATGCGACGTCACGTTCGGAGTTTTCGTTATTCCGTCTTCGAAAGAGAAATGTCGTGCTCGAGGACGCTCCAAACAAGTGCACGTTATAGCGGCTCCGAAAGAGCGTTTGTCGTGTTCAAAAACGCTCTATCAAGCTACTCGTCAACACACCTAAAACAGGAACGCATTGAAACCAACGGGGACGGGGTCAAGCCGGGGTCCCCGCACGCGGGGCATGGGGGCGCAAATGTTCAACTCGGACGGGTGCGTCCGAGATTGAACATTTTTACCCCGTCCCCGTTTGTTTCGGAGTTATACGCGAATTCATGCAACACCCGCTCCGGCTATGAGTGTGCTGAACGCCGCCATTCGGATGCAGAACGCGAAAGCACCCCCGTCGGGAGGCGGAACGTACTAAACGTACGTGAGCATCCACGACGGGGGTGCTGACAAAGTTGTGCGCCAAATGGCGGCGTTCAGCGGAAAAAGAGATCGCGGATGAAGAACACCATGCCGTTCGTCACCGTGAAGGACACCTCGTTCGCGACGGCGCGGTTGGACACTCCGCGGGTGTCCGTGGGGGTGAGAGTGAGGTCGTCCAAGGCATATTCGACTCCGCGCGCGTCCGTCACCGTGGCGGGACCGCCGTACGGGATGATGGAGAAGGTCTCGCCCTCTTTCAGCGCGAAGGAGAAGTGCGGTTCGAGCGCCGCCGACACGCCGTAGATCTCGGCATCGTCGTCGAAGGAGCGCACCTTCATCCCGAGTTTCATCGCGAGAGCCATGACGGCGAGGTTGCCGAGGAAGTGGTCGCATCTGCCTCCCGTCACCCCGTACAGCGTGACGATGTCTGCGCCGAGTTCCTTTGCGAAGTAGACCGCCGACTCTCCGTCCGTGAAGTTCTTGTGGGAGTCGTGTTTGAGCAGGGGGATGTCCTCGGGCGCGTCTTTCAGCGAGTCGAGGTCGCCCACGAGATAGTCGGGACGCACGGGGGAGAGCAGGAAGCCTCCGTCGGCACATATCACTTTGTCCGCCGATATCTTGCGCGTCACGGGGACGCCGGAGTTGAGTATTATCGCGATTTCCATATCGATTTTATGAGCGCGTCGGTCCTGCGGCAGTCACTCGCACTGCCACGTGTCCGTCGCGGGGTCGGTCTCGTCATAGATGACGGTGAGCCCTTCGCAGTTCGTCGCCGCGTTCACGCAGGCACGCTCCGCGGCATACGCCGCCGCCGTCTGCAGCAGCATGAGGTTGACCACGGGGCGGTGTCCCGAGGCAAGACAGAACATGGTGTCGCCGTCGTAGTCCGTGTGCACGGGACGGATGGCGCGCGCGAGTCCGTTGTGGGATGCGGAGGCGAGCTTGTTGGCGCCCACCTTATCCAGCTTCGCGTCGGTCAGGATGCAGCCTATCGTCGTATTCGTTCCCATGAAAAGTTTCATCAGTCCGCCGCTTACGATATGGCGTTCGGTGTCGAGGAAGCTTCCGTCATTCGCCTTCGCGCCCGCGACTATTGTTCCCTTCTCGGGGTCGAACACGTCACCCAGCGCGTTGACGGCGACTATGGCGGTAACGGTCACTCCCGCCACCTTGACGGTGTGGGCTCCCACGCCCGATTTGGAGGCATATCTCATTCCTCTTATCTTGCCGACCGTTGCGCCCTTGCCCGCGCCGTATTGTCCCACAAACGGCACTTTACCTGCATTTTCGCACGCCTGAAACCCCATTTTTGCGTCGGGATAGTGCACTTCTTTTTGATTGAGGTCATACAGCACCGCGCCCGTGACGATGGGGACGAGCTTGCCCATGGACTTATATCCGCACCCCTTCTTTGCCAGCCATTCCGTAACTCCCGTCATGGACGCAAGCCCGTATGCGGAGCCACCCGAAAGCACCACGGCGTTCACCTTGTCCATCATCTTTTCGGGACGCAGCAGATCCGTCTCACGGGTGCCGGGAGCGCCCCCTCTGCAGTCCGCGCCGCCCATGGCGCCTTTGGGCGCAAGCAGCACCGTCACACCTGTGAACTCGTTTTCGGCGGCGCCTACGATGAAACCTTTCGGAACTATAACATTCATATACTTTCCCCTTTCAGGATTTTTGCAAATATGCCGTGCGTCATTGCATCCTTTTCAGGTGAGGCAGGGCGTAGTCGAAGAACTCCGTATAGGCTTCGCACTTGTCGAGGTCCGCGCGCTCGCGTCTGCATCCTCCGTTGCACATCCGAAGATACTTGCAACCCTCGCACTTTTCGGGGAGGACGGAGCCTTCTTGCAGGAATTTCACGGCGGCGGGGCTCTCCCCGAGAGTGCGGAAGTCGGCGTCGTTGACGTTGCCCATGAGATATTCGTCGATGCAATAGAAGTCGCAGGGATATACCGCGCCGTCGCCTTCCACCACGAACTGCCTCGTGCATTCCCCGTTCATGCCGCACTGTTCGGCGCGCTTGAACCCCGCAAGCAGCACGAAGTTGTCGAACTGTCTTATCGAGGTATAGCGGCCGTCTATCATATCTTTCATATAAAGGGAGAACGCCTTTTTGAGGAATGCGGCATACGCCTCCGAGGTGAGGAAGACGTCCTCATCCGCAGCGCATTCGCCGCCGTCTAGCGGGCGCAGCACGGGGATGAATTGCAGGTGGCGGAATTTGTTGCGTCTGAAAAAGGCGTAGACGCGTCCTATGTTCTCCGCCACGGGGCGGGTGAGCACGGTGAGGATGTTGAATTGTGTGCGGTTGCGGTCGAGCAGTTTGGCGGCGGCGTACACAGCGTCGAAGGACGGCGTGCCGTCCGCGAATACGCGCATCGCGTTCATGGATCTGTCGCCGTCCAGCGAGAGCCCCACAAGCCATCCGAAGCGGGTGAACATTCGGCACCACTCCTCGTCGAGCAGGGTACCGTTGGTCTGCACGCCCACGCTCACGGGGGAGCGTTTGACGTTGAGCGTGCGGATGAGCTCCTCCGCCTTCACAAAGAATCCTTTGCCCGCGAGCAGGGGTTCGCCGCCCTGGAAGGAGAGCGCGACGGGCGCGCCGTCCGCGTAGTCGAGCGCCTTTGCGATGACGTTTTTCAGGGTCTCTTCGCTCATCATGCCGTGAGAGGGCGCGGAGCGCTGCGCGGCGAGGGAGTGATAGAAACAATATTTGCACCGCATGTTGCAAAGGGAGGACGCGGGTTTGAGCATGACGGAGATCGCGGGCATCAGCGTATCCCCCTGCGGTTGCTCTTCATCTCGTCGCGGAAGCCGTCGAGCGCGGCGCGTATTGCTTCGCCGATCTCCGGGTAGGTGTTGTACAGGCTGTACGACTCCGCCGGATCGACGTCGAGATTGACGAGCAGATTGCGGTACTCCGCGCCGAAGTAGGCGGAGTTTTCCGTAGGCACTTCGTCAAAGAACTTGAAAGTGAAAGTAGCGCCCTCGTACGAGTCGGGATATGCTGAGGAGAGCGCGATGCCTTCGCCGTCCGTGCCCGCGCCGACGTACGCCTTGCCGCCGGAGAAGGTCACGGGCACCGCCGCCGCCCACGCCGTGCCGCCTTTGAGGAAAATGAGCACGTCGTGCAGTACGGAGTCGTCCGCCGCCTCTCCCGTGAGCACGGGAAGCAGATCGACTCCGTCAATGACTCTGTCCGACGGGAGGGCGGTCACGCCGCATGCCGAAAGCAGGGTGGTGAAGATGTCGAAATTCATTGCCCGTGCGGAAACGACGGAAGCGGTCACCGTGTCCGTCACTTCTTCGGTGTAGTTGCCGTGTATTTGTATCTCCGCGGTTTCGCCGTCCGCATGAAGCGAGCCCACGCCGCCCGCCGGCCAGCTGACTATGCAGGGCACTTTCATGCCGCCGTCGAAGGGGGTGCCCTTTCTGCCGCGCAGATAGCCCGCGGCGCCCAGGTTGCCGGGACCGTTGTCGGAGGTGAACACTATGAGCGTGTTGTCGTAGAGCGAGCCGCCGTTCTTTTCGTCGAGCGTGATTTTAAGGTAATCGAGGATTCTGCCGAGTCCGCGGTCGAACTCCTCTATGCAGTCGCGGTAGGTATCGTCGGAAGTATCTCCCTTGCCGCCTCCGCCGTTGTCGGAAAATATGGGCGCGTGCGGCCACGGAGAGGCGTAATACATGAGGAATGACGATCCGCTCTCCGCGGATTCGGACATCTTTTCGACTACCTTGTCGGTGAACAGGGAGGTGCTCATGGACTGGTCGAGGTTCTCCTCGTGCGTGCGTACCTCTTCGTGCGACGCTCCGCCGGGGTAGCCGTCGCCGGTGTCGCGCACCCAGTTGTAGGGCGTCATATCGTTGACGTAGTAGCTGCCGTAGAAGTAGTCGAAGCCCTGTTCGGCGGGAAGATATTCGCCGTAGTCGCCGAGGTTCCATTTGCCGACGGCGTAGGTGTCGTATCCTATCGCGTTCAGCACTTCGGCAAAGGTGATCTCGTCGCCGAGCATGCCGTCGACGTTGTTGCGGAAATCGTAGGCGTTGATGAAGTGCGTGGGTGACCACGGAGTGCCGTTCGAGGGGCTGTTGACGGTGGGGAATACCACGTTGTCCAGCCATCCGCGGGAGTTGTATCTGCCTGTGAGCATGGAAAACCGCGAGGGCGAGCACACGGGGGATGCGGCGTAGAAGTTCTCCATTATCACGCCGTTTTCGGCGAGGGAGTCGATGTTGGGGGTGTAGATCTGCGGCTTTCCGTCCGTCAGACGGCTGCTGTATGCGGATACGTCGGCATATCCCATGTCGTCCATGAGTATGACGAGCACGTTGGGGCTGTTCCGTTTCGCCGAAGAGGAGGAGAGCGAGCCGAGATACGCGTCGTGTCCTTCCCACATCCTGTCCACCGTCGGGCGGACGCGCAGGCTCATCAGCACCGCATACATCGCGCACGCGCCTATCATAAGGACGGCGACGGCTGCCGCCGCGGCTTTCAGCGCGTTGCCGCGAAAGACTTTGCCGAGGAGCAGGAACGCTGCGGCGAGTGCGGCGGGGGCGGTGAGAAGCACCAGATGCCACCACACGCGGTAGCCGAAAGAGTCCGCGCCCCATATGAGAGAGTAGAGGAAGAGGCCCAGGAATACCGCGCCGTAGGACGCCCACAGCCACACGTTGACCTTGCGTCCCGCAATGGAGAGCGCGGCGAAGAACACTGCCGTGAGGGCGGCAAGCCCGACCGCGGGGAGGGCGAGTTTGTTCATGCCGGTGCCGAGCAGCACGACGGCGAAAGCGCAGCACACCCCGAACCAGACTGCGGAAAGCACGCTCCTGCCCGCGGAAACTGCGCCGAGATCCTTCGGCGCGCGCCGTTCGGGCGCGGAAGTCACCTTGGCCGCGGAGATAAGCGCGTCGGACGTAACGCGGGTGTTGTCGTGATCGTTGCAGCGTGTCTTGTTCATCTGCCGTGCTTCCTTTTATAATTCCATCATACCACAGCGCCGCCTTTCGGGAAAGGCTTTTCGCCGCCGCGCGTGCGCCCCGTGCCGGCAGACGCGTTCCCGCGCCGCCCGGCGGTCAGAGTATCCCTCTGCGGTTGGACTTCATCTCCGAGCGGAATTCTTCCAGCGCGGAGTTGAGCTTTGCCGCCACTTCCGGGTAGACCATGGACACGTTGTAGCCCTCGATGGGGTCTGCGTCGAGGTTGAAGAGGTAGTTGACGTAATATTGATCGATGAAGGCGGAGTTCTCCGTCTGCACGCGGTCGTAATACTTGAAGTCGTAATATTCCGTGCCGTGTTTCGTCTCCACGGGCACTTCTATCATCTGCACCGCCTGGGTCTTGCCCTTCTTTTGATAGAAGAGGACGTCATGCACGGAGGCGTCGGGATCGGTCTCGCCGCCGCCGCGCCAGAGAGCGGCAAGGTCCGCGCCGTCTATGATCCTGTCCGAGGGCAGGAACGCGCTGCCGTCGTCGTTGGTCACTCCGGAGAGGGAGATCAGGGTGGTGAAGATGTCGAAGTTCATGGACGAGGACGTGACGCGTAGGGTGGGAGAGGTGCGGGAAGTACCGTCGTTCTCTGTCACCGTGACGGTGGAGTTGGGGTTGCCGCCCACGCCGCCCGCGGGATAGCTCGCGATGAGGGGCACTTTCATGCCGCCCTCGAAGGTGGTGTTCTTTCTCCCTCTCAGCGCCCCCGTTGCCCCCTCGCGCCCGGGACCGTTGTCCGAGGTGAAGATGACGACGGTGTTGTCGTAGAGGGTGCCGCCGTTCTCCTCGTCGGTAGTGGAACGGAGATAGTAGAGGATCCTGCCCAGCTCGCGGTCGAACTCCTCTATGCAGTCGATATAGCTGTCGTCCGAGGTATCCCCCTTCCCGTTGCCGTTGTTGTCGGAAAAGATGGGGTAGTGCGGCCACGGCGAGGTGTAGAAGGCGAGGAAGGGGTTGCCGCTCTCGACGGAGGAGGTCATGAAGGAGAGCATCTCGTCCGTGAAGAGGCGGGTGCTTTCGGACTGGTCGAGGTTTTCGGCGTGAGTGCGCACTTCGGCATGGGTCACGCCCTCCGGGTGTCCGCTGCCCGTGTCCCGCACCCAGTTGTAGGGCGTCATATCGTTGACGTAATAGCTGCCGTAGAAATAGTCAAAACCCTGGTTGGTGGGCAGATATTCGCCGTAGTCTCCGAGGTTCCACTTGCCTATGCACGCGGTGTCGTAGCCCGCAGCTTGCAGCACTTCCGCAAAGGTCACCTCGTCGCCGAGGATGCCGTCCACGTTGAAGAGGAACTGATAGGGGTCGAGGAAGTGGGTGGGGGACCACGGGTCGCTGTCCGTGACGGTGGGGAAGACCACGTTGTCGAGATAGCCGCGGGAGGAATATCTGCCCGTCAGCATCGCGAAACGCGAGGGGGAGCACACGGGAGACGCGGCGTAGAAATTCTCCATCATCACGCCGTTCTCCGCGATGGAATCGATGTTGGGGGTGTTGATGGTGGGAGTCCTGCCCGTGAGATAGCTGTACGCCGAGATGTCCGCATACGCCATGTCGTCCATGAGTATGACGAGGACGTTCGGCGACGCGCCCTTCTTTTTGGAGGAGACGGAGGAGAGATAGGCGTCATGCCCCTCCCACAGCCTGTCCACCACGGGGCGGGCTCGCAGGTTCATGAAGAGGGCGTATATGCCCGTCGTCGCGATCATGAGGGAGAGCACCGCGCACGCAACGCCTTTGAGCGCCTTGCCGTTCAGGAATTTGCGGAGGAAGACGAACAGCACCGCCATGCCGACGGGTCCGAGCAGCAGCATGAGGTTCCACCACAGCCGTTTGCCGAATGAGTCCGCGCCCCAGATGAGGAAGTAGAGGAATGTCCCGCCGTAGATGACCAGCACGGACACCCAGAGGAAGAGCCCTGCGGGTTTGTCCTTTGCGGTGCGCGCGATGAGCGCAACGGCGGCGACTATGGACAGCACCAGCCCCACGAGCGGGAAGAAGTTGAACCCCGACGCCAGCATCGTCAGCATGAATATGCAGCACAGCGCGAGCCACACAATGCCGAAGATGTCCTTTGTGCGCGGGATGGCGCCTATGCCGTCCGCGGCTCCGTTCTGCTGCCGCACTTCGTCTTCCTTTTCTTCCGGCAGGGCTTTGATGTCGCGATCCTCCGTGGTCATTTATCCTCCGTATGCGGGTATGCCCGCGCATATCCGCGCGGAAATTTAACCTTCGTCAAAAATTATACAGTAAAATGCGGCGTTTTGCAAGAGGGTTTGCCGCGGCGGTTGATTTCGGGCGCGGATGTGATATAATCTCTGCATCGACTATGCAAGCGAGGGAACTATGGAAGAATTTTGGAAAGGCGTAGCGGACTTTTTCAAGAACGCGGGACTCAACATTCTCTACGGCATCATCATCCTCATCGTGGGGCTCATCGTCGTCAAGCTCATCAAAGAGGTGCTGAAACGCATCCTCAAAAAGAGCAAACGCGACGAGGCGATGTCGGGCTTCATCGTGTCGCTTGTCAACATCGTCTTGGAGATCATAGTGCTCATCACCGCGCTTGCGACCATGGGCATCAACACCGCCTCCATCATCGCGGTCATCGGCACTTGCGGCGTCGCCATAGGTCTCGCCCTGAAGGACAGCCTGGGCAACATCGCCAGCGGCATCATGATCATCTTCAACAAGCCTTTCAAGAAAAACGATTACGTCGAGATCGCGGGCGAAGAGGGCAGGATCACCAACATCAACCTCTTCAACACCACATTGAAAACGGACGACGACACCGTCATCATCGTGCCCAATTCCGAGGCGGTCAACAACCCCATCATCAACTACGAAGGGTGCAAGTTCCGTCGCATCGTGGTGGACATCGCAGTGGACAAGGGCAGCGACATAGCAGAGGTGCGCGAGATCGTTGACAGAGTGGCGAACGAGGAAGAGCTGCTTGCAAAAGAAGAGGATTACAGCATCGTTATGAACGGTCAAGATACCAATTCGGTCAAAATGCAGCTGAAATGCTTCACCGCCACCGACACCTATTGGACCGTGAAATACCGCCTCAACGAGGCAGTGTACACCGCCCTCAAAGACGCGGGCTACCTCACTCCGAACATGCAAGTGGATGTGTATGAGGGGGAGAGGCCGGCACCCCGCAACCCCCACAAAAAGAGCTGACGCTCTCATTTGGCGAATTGCTTTGTCAGAGCCACTGTCGTAGATGCTCACGTACTAATGTACGCTCCGCGCGTCACACATCACGTGGTATTCAGCGAAGCCGCCCATCGGGCGGCTTCGTGCTTTCCTTACGTGATGTGTTCCTTATCGCGGCGTGAAAATGCGCAGGCGCTCGTTCACTCCGCGTTTTGCAAGCAAAACTATCCGTTCACTCGCTCATTTTCACGCCGCGGAAGACGAGGG
>CALWAF010000045.1 GCA_944372795.1 uncultured Clostridia bacterium
ACCCCCTTGCGAGGGTGTTACACCCTCGCGCTCCCATACTTTTTTATTATAAAGTGCGCCGAAGGCTGCGGGTGAACCCGCAGCCTTCGGCGCAATATTATATAAAAGTTTGGGGTGCGGGGATGACATCCCCGCCGGGGTCAAGGGGCAGCGCCCCTTGGGGGTGCCTGCGCAAAGCGGTGCTTTATCGCCATAATAATGGTGATAAAGCGCTGTTTCATGTTATTTACGGTTATTATGGTCGCGCCAGAGGGCTTCCACGCTGCGGTCCCAAGTGGCTTCGCCTTCCTTTGAGAAGAAGCAGCCGGGGACGCCGCTTTCCTTGTCGCGGTGGTACGCCACGCATTCGCAGCATTTGCCGTGTCTGGGGCAGGGGTAGGTGCAGGGGCAGGGACGGGTGTTGTCGCAGTTCGCCATAATTCTCTCCTTTGTAACGCCGTGGGCGGGATAGTGTCCGTCGGGCACGCTATGATTATACCTGTCCGACGCGCGCAAGTCAATGCCGAGGGGGAGAGAGGCAAATGTCGGAAGAGGGGCGTGCATCGAAAATGAGGTTTGCATTGAAGCGGTGTCGGTGTATAATGGACGCGGAGGCAGAACATGACACAGCAGGAATACATTTCACGGATCGAGGACGGGACTTATCTCGAGAAAGGGACGGAGATGACCGCGTGTATGCGGCAGTTTGCGCGGGAAGCGCAGCGTATAACCGCCGAGATCAACGGGCGGTATCATACGGCGGAGGAGCTCAATGCGTTGGTTTCGGAGCTCATTGGCAAACCGGTGGACGAGAGCTTTGCGCTTTTTCCGCCTATCTATGCGGATTTCGGCAGGAACATAACGTTCGGCAAGAACGTCTTTGTCAACTCGGGGTGTTGTTTTCAGGATCAGGGGGGAGTGACGATAGGCGACGGCACTCTCATCGGGCATCAGGTGGTGTTTGCCACGCTCAACCATATGCTCGATCCCGCAGACCGTTCCAGCATGACGGCAAGACCCATAACGATAGGGAAGAACGTGTGGATCGGATCGCACGCGACCGTTTTGGCGGGTGTGAAGGTGGGAGACAACAGCGTCGTTGCGGCGGGCGCCGTGGTCACCAAGTCCGTCCCGCCCAATGTCGTCGTTGCGGGCGTGCCGGCGAGGATAGTCCGCGAGATAAAGTGACGGCGGGTTTGTCCCGATTTTGCCTGTGCGCGAAAGGATTTTCGGGCAATGCGACGGAGCAAGACAATATGCACAAAATCGTTTGACAAAACCCTCGACGGGTGCTATTATTTTTTAGCATTCACCGCGGGGGTGTAGCTCAGTTGGTAGAGCGCTTGATTTGCATTCAAGAGGTCCTCGGTTCGAATCCGTGCATCTCCACCACAAACCCCCGAAAGGGGAACTAGGGGTTGTAGCTCAGTTGGTTAGAGCACACGCCTGATAAGCGTGAGGTCGATAGTTCGAGTCTATTCAACCCCACCATACCAAAAAGGAGACGGTCCACCCGTCTCCTTTTTGTTATTGCGGGGGAAATTGCGACAACTTGCGGACAAATGTTCTTCGTTTTCCGTTGGACCGAATGTCCGCAAGTTCGGCGGCGGCGCAGCCGACGCTTGCGGAAACGGAAAGCAGTAAAGGGGCGCGCCGCAATATATGATGTGAAGTGCCGAAAGGACGGTATTCTAAACCGCAGCCCTATTCAACCCCATCTTTCGCCTTGCGCGACCGTGCGGCTTTGCACGAAAAAGCAAGCGGAAGCGTTCATCGCGGTGCTGGCGCACGGCTGCCAAATAGATATACTAAGTGCATGCAGGTGATATTAATATTTGCAAAAGAAAAAAGTCAAGGTGTATTATTAGTTCAACAAATGACAAGAGGTGTAGAATGGATATAAAAGATGTCCACGCGATAATGGAAAAAATTTGTGCAAAAATGCCGTTTTATAATGAGGCACAGTTCCAACTTGAGTTTGCACTCGCAGTAAAAGAAAAGCATGAGAATTTTGGAATAATGCCGGAGGTTTATTACGAAAGGCGAGAAGAGCGCCGGTCCGAAGAAGAGAGCGCAGAAAATGAACAAGAAGCATCAAATGAAAGCGGTTTCAAAACGCGCAAGAATTATACCGATATCGTGATTTATGATAAAAGAAGTGGAGATTATATAGCGGTTGAATTGAAATATGCGCTGACTGACGGCGGAAGTAAAGGCGAAAAAAGGAATGCGTATACAAATGTAAACGGCGATACGATAACGGTAGCTAAAAAAGGCGCGATTGACAATTGCAGATATGATTTTCTTTGGGATGTGCATAGGCTTGAGGAGCTTGCGGACGGACAATGGAAATACGAGAGCGCATGTCTTAACAATTTTGTTGCAGGCTATGCAATCCTTATATCCAATGCAAGAAAAATGTGGGAACAGTGTAGAGATGAAAAAGGAACGAAACAAAAACTGAATAATGATAACAATTTCCGTATAGGAGATAACAGTGATATAGGCTCTACCTCGCCGATTATGTTGAATTGGGAAGGCGGAAGTCATGCGACCCGTTCGGGATTCGAGCTAAAAAGGCATTACTCATTTAAGTGGGGACATGATAATAAAACATATTTTAAGGATGTCGATGAGAAAAGGAACAGCCCGGAGTTTCGTTATCTGGTAGTAAAGGTAGAAAAGACGTCCGATAAGGAGAATTAGCACTAGCCACACAAAAGCACAAAGGCGTACCGCTTTCACGATAGTTCCGGGGTGCGGGGAACAATTTCTCCGCAGGGGCTTGCGGCGGCGGCGAGCGTGGGGTATAATATAGCCACACCAAAAGGAGGAAGCAATTATGGAACTGAAAGGAAGCAAGACCGAAAAGAACCTTATGGATGCGTTCGCGGGCGAGAGTCAGGCGCGCAATAAGTACACCTATTATGCAAGCAAGGCGAAGAAGGAGGGGTATGAGCAGATCGCCGCGATATTCCTCGAGACCGCCGACAACGAGAAGGAGCACGCCAAGCTCTGGTTCAAGGAGTTCCACGGCATCGGCACCACGACGGAGAACCTCATCGACGCAGCGGCGGGCGAGCACGCCGAATGGACGGACATGTACAATTGGATGGCGGACGAGGCGGACGCCGAAGGCTTCCACGACATCGCCGCACGTATGCGCGGAGTCGCCGCCATCGAGAAGGAACACGAGGAAAGATACCTGCGTCTGCTGAAGGCGGTGCAGGAGGGCAAAGTGTTCCGCGAAGAGGGCGTTGTGGCATGGAAGTGCCGCAACTGCGGACACATCCATTTCGGCACCGAAGCTCCCGAAGTCTGCCCGGTGTGCGCCCATCCGAGAGCGTATTTCGAGGTGCGCAAGTAAACCGCAGACAAACGCGAAAAATCACAAAACACGCCGTTCATCGGCGTGTTTTTGCATTATGAACCGCGTATTTGGCAAATTTCATCACCGTCGAAAGCGAGGACGGCGCGGCATATATCGGCGCGGCTAACCTTCGCAGCGCAGTCTTCCGAGCAGTCTTTCGGTGCCCGCCTCGTTGACGCTGCGCACGGCGGAAAGATAGGTCTCTGCGGAGGGGCGGTCCGTCATGCGCAGCCACATCAGCAGGGACGCCGTGGTGCCCGCCACGTGGTATTCGATCTCGGTCTGCAATTCGAATGTGAGGGGGACGCCGTTCTTTTCCGCGAGCTCCGCAAAAGCGTCCCGCATACGTTTGCGGATGAGGAAGAAGAAGGAGAAGTCGCCGTGTTCGCCGAGCAGGACGGAGAGGGCGTCGGCGTTGCGCTCGAAAGTCGCCACCACCTCGTCCATGGGCAGTCTGTCGTCGTCGGGGATGCCGAACTGCATATCCTCCACGATGCCGTTTTCGATGTGCTGCAGGACGTCGGGGACGTCGTAAAAATATTCATAGAACGTGCTACGGTTGTAGCCCGCGGCGGCTGCTATCTCGCCCACGGTGATCTTCTCTATGCTCTTTTCGCGGTAGAGTTTCCAAAACGCGGTGATGAGCGCTTCGCGGGTCTCTTTTTTGGCGCCTTCCTTTTTCATATCCCTCCGAAAATCCGACAACGCGCGCGCGATTGTCGTGTCAAAATCGTTGACTTGTTTTTTCAAGGTGGCTAAAATAACTACAAAATTATCATACAACACCGTGTCGGATTGTACAAGGCGCAAGGGATGCGCCGGGAAGATTTAAGGTATTGCGATATGAACATTATGCATGTTGTAAAGACATTGACAAAGAGCCTTCGGGAGTTCAAGAAGGAGACCATCCTTTCCCCCGTGCTCGTCACCGTCGAGGTGGTGGTGGAGTGTCTCATCCCCCTCTACATGGTGACGATGCTGGAGAAGATAGAGGCGGACAACTCCATCGAGAACATCCTGTTTTGGGGCGGACTGCTGCTGCTCATGGCGGCGGTGTCGTTGCTGTTCGGAATGTTGGCGGGCAGATATTCCGCCAAAGCCTCGGCGGGTTTTTCCAGAAACCTGCGCACGGACATCTACGCGTCCATACAGGGTTTTTCGTTTGCCAACATCGACAAATTCTCGCCGTCCAGCTTGGTGACTAGGATGACCACGGACGTCATCAACATCCAGAACGCGTTCATGATGATCATCCGCATCGCGGTCAGGAGCCCCATCATGTTGGTGGTGTCCGTCATCATGTCCTTCACCATCAACTGGAAGATCGCGCTGATATTCATGGCGGTCATCCCCGTGCTGGGCGTCGGGCTCTTCGTCATATTCAGAAAGGTGGACCCCATCTTCACGAAGGTGTTCAAGAAATACGACGCGATGAACGAGTCCATCCAAGAGAACATCAAGGGCATCCGCGTGGTCAAGTCCTACGTGCGCGAGGACTACGAGATGAAGAAGTTCGGCAAGACGGCGCAGGACGTCAGGGCGGACTTCCAGCGCGGCGAGATGATCATCGCACTCAACGGCCCGCTCATGCAGTTCTCCATCTGGACGGTGATCACTGTCATCTGCATCTACGGCTCGCAGCTCATCGTGCAGTCGGGCGGGACGGAGCTCAACGCGGAGTCGCTCTCAAGCCTTATCGCCTACGGCGCGCAGTGCATGTCCGCGCTGATGACCCTCTCCATGGTCATGGTGATGATCTCCATCGCGACGTCCTCCGCCGAGCGTGTCGCCGAGGTGCTGGAAGAAAAGAGCACCCTCACCAATCCCGAGAATCCCGTCTACGAAGTGCCCGACGGCAGCGTGGAATTCAAGGGGGTCAGCTTCAAATATTCCGCGAAGGCGGAGCGCTACGCCCTCTCCGACGTCGACCTCAAGATAGAGTCCGGTCAGACGGTGGGCATCTTGGGCGGCACGGGCAGCTCCAAGACATCGCTGGTCAACCTCATCCCCCGTCTTTACGACACGACGGAGGGACAGGTGCTGGTGGGCGGCATAGACGTCAGGGACTACGACCTCGAGAGCCTGCGCGATCAGGTGTCCGTCGTGTTGCAGAAGAACGTGCTCTTCTCGGGCACCATCAAGGAGAACCTCCGCTGGGGCAACCCCGACGCCACCGACGAAGAGATGCAGGAAGCGTGCAAACGCGCGCAGGCGCACGAATTCATAATGTCCTTCCCCGACGGCTACGACACCTACATCGAGCAGGGCGGCACCAACGTGTCGGGCGGACAGAAGCAGAGGCTGTGCATCGCGAGGGCGCTGCTTAAAAAGCCGAAGATCCTCATCCTTGACGACTCCACCTCCGCAGTGGACACCAAGACGGACGCGCTCATCCGTCAGGCGTTCCGCGAGGAAATGCCCGAGGTGACCAAATTCATCATCGCGCAGCGCGTCGCATCCGTCGAGGACGCGGACGTCATCCTCATCATGGACGGCGGCAAGATCGTCGCCATGGGCAGGCACGAGGAACTCCTGCGCGACAACAAGATATATCAGGAAGTGTATTATTCGCAGAACAGGATGGGCGCTTCCGCCTCCGACATCAAGAATGCGGGCGGCGTGGCGTTCGCCGAGGAAGGAGGTGCCGAATGAACCGCAGAGTAGAGATCAAGAAGGGCAGCGCCATGAAGATCCTCGGCAGGCTGTTCAAGTATATGGCGCATTACTACAAGTGGGAGCTCATCCTCGTGATGGTCTGCATCGCGGTGACCGCCGTCGCGGGCATCAGCTCCTCCATATTCCTCGAACTGCTCGTCGACGACGTCATCACCCCCGGGATCGAGCACGGTTTCGACTATGTCGCGAAGACGCTCTATACGGCGGCGGGAGCCATGGTGGGCATATATGCCGCGGGCATACTGTGCTCCTTCGTTTACACCCGCCTCATGGCTGTCATCACGCAGGGCTTTTTGAAACACGTCCGCGAGGATATGTTCGACAAGATGCAGTCTCTGCCCGTGAGATACTTCGACACCCACACCCACGGGGATATCATGAGCTACTACACCAACGACGTGGACGCGCTCCGTCAGCTCATTTCCCAGAGCGTACCGCAGGGGCTCTTCTCGCTGGTCAGCATCATCACGCTGCTCGTCGCCATGCTGCGCTCCAGCATCTATCTCACGCTGGTGGTGCTTGCGGGCGTCGCGGTCATGGTGCTGGTGACGAAGATCGTCGGCAGCAAGAGCGCGAAGTACTTCGTGCGCCAGCAGAACTCCATGGGCAAGGCGGAAGGTTTCGTCGAGGAGATGATCAACGGGCAGAAGGTCATCAAGGTGTTCTGCCACGAGCAGGCGTCCGAGCGCGATTTTGCCAAGGTCAACGACGAGCTCTATCACGACGCGGACAAAGCCAACGGCTACGGCAACATCCTCATGCCCGCCATCATGAACCTCGGTCACGTCGTCTTCGTCGCCGTCGCCATAGTGGGCGGCGCGCTGGTGCTCGGGGGAGTGCACAACCTCTCCATAACGGGCATTGAAGCCGCGGTCATCTCCATGGGTGCCATCGTCGCCTTCCTCAACATGAGCAGGCAGTTCACCCTCAACATCGGGCAGGTGTCCATGCAGATCAACGCCGTCGTCATGGCGATCGCGGGTGCGGGACGAATCTTCGAGTTCCTCGCCAACGAGCCCGAGGTGGACAACGGCTATGTCGAGCTCGTCAACGCGAATATAGACGAGCAGGGCAACATCACCGAGAGCGAGACGCGCACGGGCAAGTGGGCGTGGCGTCATCCCCACAAGGCGGAAGGCACCGTCACTTACACCGAACTCAAGGGCGACATCCTCCTCCTCGACGTGGACTTCGGCTACGTGCCCGAGAAGATAGTCCTGCACGACATCTCCATTTACGCGAAACCCGGTCAGAAGATAGCTTTCGTCGGAGCGACGGGTGCTGGCAAGACCACCATCACCAACCTCATCAACCGCTTCTACGACATCGAAGACGGCAAGATCCGCTACGACGGCATCAACATCAACAAGATAAAGAAGGCGGACCTGCGCCGCTCCCTCGGCATGGTGCTGCAAGACACCAACCTCTTCACGGGCACCATCATGGACAACATCCGCTACGGCAAGCTGGATGCCACCGATGAGGAATGCATCGCCGCGGCAAAACTCGCGGGCGCGCACGACTTCATCACCCGTCTCCCCGAGGGCTACGACACCATGCTCACGGGCGACGGCTCCAACCTCTCGCAGGGGCAGAAACAGCTGCTGTCCATCGCGCGTGTCGCCGTTGCGGACCCGCCCGTCCTCATCCTCGACGAGGCGACCTCTTCCATCGACACCCGCACCGAGTACCTCGTCCAGAAAGGCATGGACGCCCTCATGGAAGGCAGGACGGTCTTCGTCATCGCCCACCGCCTCTCCACCATCCAGAACTCCGACGCCATCATGGTCCTCGACCACGGCCGCATCATCGAGCGCGGCACTCACGAGGAACTCATCGCGAAGAGGGGGCAGTACTACCAACTCTACACCGGCGCCTTCGAGTTAGAGTGAGGGCACTATTTGGCGCACAACTTTGTCAGCGCCCTGTTTTCGGCTCGTTACGTACGATCAAGTACGCGCCTCGCCGAAAACGGGGCGCTTTCGCGTTCTGCATCCAAATATTGCCCTCACTATTTCCGTTACAATTTCGAGGGCTTTTCCTTGTCTGACGCTAAAATATCGCCGTCACTCTTTAGGGCACTATTGTGAGGAACGGCTTCAATAAAAACGCAAACGGTGCCCCGCCGAAGTTTCGGCGGGGAAAATAGTCCGCCGAACAGTGTTCGGCGGGGCATGTAGCAATTAAGGCGCGGAGCGGGTGACCGCGCTGCGCGTGTTTTGATTTTAACTTGTCGTCGTTGTCAAGGGCGCGAAAATTTTAGCGGGCGTTGCCCGCAAAATTTTTCGGCGCTGTTCCTTGACAAAAAGAGGGGAGGTAAAGAGACGGACAATAAAAGTGCGGCGCCCGCGAGAGAGACTTCTCTCGCGGGCGCCGCCATTGGGTGGGCGGGCGGGGCTCACTTGTGACGAACAGTTTGATAGAGCGTCTCCGAGCACCATATATCTCTTTCAAAGACGGTCTTACGCGCCGCTCACCCAAGCGTTCACAGGCGGCGCAGCCGCCGCTTGAACGCCGCGGCAATTCTGGGTCCCCGCCGAAAGTATTTTCGGTGGGGTAAAGACGTGCGACCTCGCAAGCCAG
Source organism: uncultured Clostridia bacterium (assembly GCA_944372795.1). Taxonomy (GTDB): domain Bacteria; phylum Bacillota; class Clostridia; order Christensenellales; family CAG-917; genus Limadaptatus. The sequence goes on from CALWAF010000045.1 coordinate 8,609, forward strand.
ATGGACAATTCAGTAGACACGGGCGCCGTGCGCGTCGAGTCGCCTTCCTCTCCCCATCGGGGTCCCCGCCGAAAGTATTTTCGGTGGG
>CALWAF010000046.1 GCA_944372795.1 uncultured Clostridia bacterium
ACTATTGCCTGCGTTCCGCCCGCACAAAATCATCCGAAAATCTCTTGCTTTGAGGTGCGAGCAGTTCCGCGCCCGCCGTTTTTTGGCTGAGCAAGGAAGTCGCCGCAGTTAATACCCACCCGTATTGGCAAGGCGAATGACGCGGTTCAGGCGGAAATCGGCGGCGCGGAACCCGGTTCGTATTATTCCGGTCCGGCATACATGCGTCCTGCCCAAACCTCCGCGCATCGCAGCGGAGCGGCGCAAGCCGTCATGCAGGCGGCGCGAGGGCCCGTTACGCCTTGGGCACTACGATCTCCATGTCCGAATCGGGATAAGTGCAGCAGGGGTGGATGTAGCCGAACTTCCCGTCCGCGAGTCTGCGCTTGTCAGCGCCGGCGATGGAGAATTTGCCGGCAACGAGCCTGCTGTGGCAGAATCCGCAACCGCCCGCGCGGCACTTGGACGGCACTTTCAGCCCCGCCCTTTCCATGGCGACGAGCAAGGTTTCACCTGCGTCCGCCTTCACTTTGAACGTATCGAAGCCGATATGCACGGTGAGGTCGTACACCGCGGGCGCGGCGTCGCGCACTCCCACGCAGTTCGCCTCTTTCTTGACGCGTTTCAGCGGCAGACCGAGGGGCGCGAGCTCCTTGTCCTGGAAGGCGTACATCGCGGAAGGTCCGCACATCATCACGGTGAAATCGCCGTCAACGTACTTCTTCACGAGAGCGAGATTCACAAATCCGTGCTCACAGCCTTCTTCCTCCTTCTCGGTCACGTACACGACCTTGAACTTGCCGGGCATTTGCGCCGCAAGGGCGTCGAGCCTGCTCCTGAATGCGAGATCGGCAGCCGTCTTTGCCCCGTAGAACAGCGTGAGCGAATAGTCGTCGGTGCCGTCCGCAAGCGCCTGCGCCATGCTGTAGAAGGGAGTGATGCCGCTGCCGCCCGCGATCGCAACGATCTGCTTCGCGTCCTTGATCGGCTCGTAGCAGAAATCACCGGACGGATCGCCTATGACAAACTTGTCGCCCGGCTTCGCGTTGTCGAAGAGCCATTCGCTGAAAAATCCCGCTTTCTTGACGGTGAACGCGGCTTTTTTCGCAAGCGCTTCACGGGGCGAGGACGAGAAGGCGTAGGGACGGGACACTTCGCTCCCGCCCACGTTGCAGCCGAGAGTGGCGTACTGACCGGCGCGGAAGTAGAAAGGCTTCTCCGTTTCGAAGACGTACGTCTTCATGTCCGCGGTTTCGAGCCTGACTTCGGTGAGAGTCGCGGACTGGTAGCCGGGGTGGAGGATCTTCGCCGTTTCGTTCACCTTATAGGTCGCGGGCAGCGGAGTCGCCGGCGCTTCCGCCATTATCTTTCTGCGCTTCGGCACCATTTTCTTGAAGCGCAGGAGGTCCATAAATCCGAAAATCTGTTTCTTGAATACGAATGCCATAAGTTCAGCCCTCCCTCTTGATGTCGCCGACGGTCTGCCTGCCGGAGATGTCGCCCGCGAAATACGCGCTGGAATAGCCGGACAATCTCATCGCGTAAGCGCTGCCGAAACGCAGTCCGCGCACGCGGTGGTCCTCCGCCATCATCTGGAGCCTGGGCATGAGCCCGTCCCAATACTGCGATTCGTAGCCGTAGATCACGCCCTGCGGATGTCCGCAGTAACGCGCGTACGTCATCGGCGTCGCGACCGAGATCTCCTCTATACTGTCGCGGATCTTCGCGCCGGTATCGTGCTCGAAGCGCGAGATCATCTTGTCCGCGACGTAATTCTTGGTCTTGTAATAGTTTTCGGGAGTCACATTCGCCCAGTCGTCGGACATGTAGAGCGTGGTGAAGTACATCATGCAGGTGCCCTCCGGCGAGCAGTCGGGAAGCGCGCGGTTAAGGCATACCGTCGCCTGCACGCTGTTGTCCTTTATCGTCCGCATCCTGTCGTACTGCGCGACGGAATCCATCGTGTCGTAAAGGAAATAGTTGTGGTTCTCGATGCCGAGTTCGTCGGCGGATTTGTTGAGTCCCAGGAACATGGTGAAGCCTCTTCCCGCGAATTTGCGCGAATTGGACGCACGCACCTCCGACTCCGGCACCTTGTCCATCATCCTGCCGAACACGACGTGCGGCGAGCAGTTCGCCACGACGTGGCGCGTCTCAATCTCCGTCCCGTCGTCCAGCACGACGGCACGCACTCCGCCGTCTTTCGGATCGGTGAGTATCTTCACCGCTTCGGTGTTGAACAGGACGTCGCCGCCGAGTTCGAGTATGCGTTCGGTCAGCGCGAGAGAGATCTCGTGCGAACGGGACTTCGGCATGCTCGCGCCGCGCAGGATGTAGCGGTTGACCATGGACGCGTAATGCACAAAGCTCAGGTCGTCGCAATGCGCGCCCAGGTAGCACCAGTACGCCGTGAGGATGTCGACGGCTTTCTTCGGCATTTTGAGCGCCTTGAGCACTTCGTTCACGGAGTAGGAACCGCACCTCACGAAGTTGCCGTAATCGCGCACCATCACCTTGGAATCAGCATTGCCGTTGACCGACGCGGTGTAAGCCTGTCCGAGCCTGATCTCCTCCGCCAGTTCGAAAAATTCCGTGACGGATTTGCGGCTGCCGGGCACATAGCTCTCCATCTTGTCGATGAAGGCTTTCACGCCGAAAGGCATCGTCACGTCGAGCTTTTCCGCCTGCGAGATCACGCGGTACGCCTCCGGGATCTGCAGCCACTCGATCTTGTCCGTCACTCCGAGTTCGTCGAAGAGCACGCGGACGTCGCCCGCGTTGTCGGCGGTACCGAAGTCGTTGAGCTCGTGCAAAGACGCCTCAAACTCGAACCGCCCCCTTCTGAAACTGGTCGCGAAGCCGCCGGGAATGTTGTGTTTTTCCACAAGCAGCACCCGCGCTCCGCCCTGCAGCAGCCTGATCGCTGCGGTAAGTCCGCCGTTACCCGCACCGATAACGACGGCGTCGTATTTTCTCATTGCAACCTCCTGTTTCCGTGCCCGGCACTCGGCCGCGCATCATAATTCCATAAGATTAAGTCCCGTGCGCTCGTCGTAGAACCTCGGCACACGGCCGTAAACGGTGTGCAGGACGAGCTCGCATGTGGCGGAGATGACGGCGCGTTTCAGATGCCCGCCGATGACGGCGCCGTCCGCTCTGCCCGCCGTCGCGTGGATGTGGATGTAGGGGGCGCCGTCCTTTTCGGAGACGGTGCCGAGGAGGGACGTGATCTCCATGGGCTCGCGGAACTCGTTGTCGAAATACTTCTTGGCTTTGACGTCATAGACGGAGACGGCGATGTCGTCGGCGGCGCCGATGCCGCTCACGCTCGCGAACGTCACGCCCTCGCGCTCCGCTATCTCCGCGAGCGAAGCCACGACTTCCTCGCCGACTTCCAGCCTGACCACTATGTCTTCACCGAACCGCTTATATTTCATACCGCGCCTCCGCACGCGCGCCGTAAGCGCACGTTTACTATATATATTTTACACCCTCGCGCGCGAAAATCAATAAAAAATTAAAAACGCCGCCTTTTCCCGTCTGCGGCGCGTCCGTCGGAGGAGTTCTTCTCTCCTCCGCGTCGCCGCCGCAGGCAATGACTGCGCGTGCGGGCTCGCTGCCCTTTTATTTTACCACGCTCTGCGCGAAAATCAATTTGGCTCATCTATCTTTTTCTTGAATGTGCATTGCGGGTAGTTAATACATCCATAAAACTTCCCATATGGTCCATCACGCAAAACCAACTTCCCTTTACATCTTGGGCAGATCCCGGATGCTATCTCGTCCCGGATCTTGATTACGGAATCGGCATGTTCATCCGATGAACACTCATCCTCGTTTACAATCAGCATTTCATTGATTTTCTCTACCTGTTCCTCCGAGATCCGAGCTCCGCTGCCCGAATTACATATTGCCATTTGTAATGCGCCAAGCGTCATGGTGTATGCAGACCGAACATTTTTTATATCGCCCGACACGAATACTACGCAATTATAAATCGGGATCCCTTCGGGTAAAAGCTTTTTCAAACAATATAAATGTGAAAAGTTCTGTTTGACAGGATTATAAAACCTGTGCTCTTCGCCGTTTGGCATTTGTTGTGTCCATTCGTGCCAATCGTCGTTTCCAATTATTTTCCCGCAATATGTTTTGACCTCTATGACAAAAACGCCGTTTCGGTTGACACATATTTGATCTATCTCGCGTGTTTTGTCTTTGTCTTTCAATATGTAATTGCTAAAAAGGTATTGTGGCTCTACTCCGCTTTGTTTGAGCGCACCATATACTATATCCTCTCCAAACTCCCCTTTGCTTCTGTAATTAAGCCGAGCACCTTTCAAAACTCGCATCCCAACAAGAACAAAGTTTATAACGACCGAAACAAATAAAAATGCCGACAATACCCCGACTGCTGTTTCCATCAGAAAACCTCCTTATTTGTCAGCTCCAGCACGGCGAGGGTCTCCACGTGCATGGTCTCCGGGAAGAGATCGAATGGTTGTAAAAGGGTGAGCGCGTAGCCGCGGTCTGTGAGGAATTTGAGGTCGCGGGCGAGAGTCGCGGGATTGCAGGAGATGTAGACGATGCGTTGAAACTCCGCCTCCGCAGCCGCCGAGAGGACGGCTTCGTCGCAGCCCTTGCGGGGCGGATCGACGAGAAGGGCGCGGGGAGCGTCGCTGCCCGCAAGCGAGCGCATATAGTCCGCGGCGTCGCAGCACACCTCCGTCACTCTCTCCGAAAGCCCCAAGGAACTCATGAGTTTTTCCGCGTCCTTCACCGCTTCGGGGACTATCTCCACCGCAGTGATCTTCGCCTGCGGCAGACGCAGTGCGAGCTCCGCCGTGAGCAGCCCCACGCCGGAGTAAAGCTCCACGATGTCGCCGTCGAACCCGTCAAGAGCGGCGCAGGCGGCAGCGTAGAGGCGCTCCCTCATCTCGTCGTTGACTTGCAAAAAACTCGCGGGCGAGACGACGGCGGAGAATGCGCCGAGCCTCTGCGGCACTTCCCTGCCCTTCACGAGGCGCACGCTCTCCCCCATGATGACGTTGGTCTTCGCCTTGTTGGGCGAGACATAGAGGGCGAAATCTTTGAAATGCGTCCCCAGCTCCGCGGCAAGCACGTCCGCGTGCGGGATGTCGTCGCCGTTCAGCACTATGACGACGGAGAGCGTGGTGATATACCTTGCCACGACGTGCCGCAAAAGCCCCTTGCCCGTCCCCTCGTCATAGACGGAGAGTCCGCACTCGTTTGCCCAGCCCGTGACGGCGGCGACGACCTTTGCCGCCCACTCGCCGTGCAGGGGACAATCCTTCAACGGCACGACGCGGTGCGACTTTTTCTCGAAAAACCCGAGCACGATCTTGCCGTGTCTGCCCATCTTGCCGAATGGAAGCGCGAGCTTGTTGCGATACGCCCAAGCGGCGCCCGAAACGCACGTCGGCACGGACACGTCGATGCCTGCCTTCTTCATGGTGCGCTCCACGGACGCCCTCTTGACCTCCTCCTGCATATCGTGCGAGAGGTGTTGCAGGTCGCACCCGCCGCACCGTCCGAAATGACGGCAACGGGGTTTTACACGCTCATTTGACGGGGTTAAAACCTCGATAAGTTCACCGAAGGCATAATCTTTCTTCGCGTGGACGATGCGCACGCGCACCTTCTCCCCCACGATCGCAAAGGGCACGAAAACAGGATAGGCACCGTCTTTGACGATGCCCTCTCCGCTCATTCCGAAGTCCGTTACGACTCCTTCGAATTCGTCTCCCGTGTGGAACCTGCCCATCTCACTTCTTGGCGTAGATCTTCTTGAGCTTCGCAAAGCGAGGCAGCCCGTTTTCGTGAGGCACTTTCACGTCGCCCTGAATGAGAGGCAGCGCGTACTTCACGAATTCCTCACTTATGCCCGTGCCGCCGTCCACGATCCATTCAAGCGGCACCTTTCTCTCCGCATTTGCGGCGTGCTCCAGCGATACGAGAGCGGGATTGCACACATAGGTGTCCGCGCCGTAATCGCGCTCGAAGACGACCATCTTGTCCGTCTCCCCCGCGACCGCGGCACGCACCGCATAGGAGCCCGCCTGAAACGCCTCGTCCACGTCGATGGCGGAAGCGAGGTGGGTGGCGCAGCGCTGCATGAGGCTGAGCTCGATGGGACGCACTTTGACGCCGAGACGCTCCTTGATGATGCCTCCGAGTATGCCAGCAAGTCCGCCGAGCGCGGCATGACCGAAGTGGTCGTGCGCACCCGCCTTGAAGTCGCCCACATACTTGCCGTCCGCGTCTTTCAAGCCCTCCGCCACGACGGCGATGCACTTGCCCTCGTTGCGTTCGCAGACCTTGAAGACGTCCTGCACGAACTTGTCCACGCTGAAGGGGATCTCGGGGAGATAAATGAGGTCGGCGCCGAGCCCGGTGTGGTCGGCGAGCGCGGCGGATGCCGCAAGCCAACCCGCATTCCTGCCCATGACCTCGATGATGCACACCAAGCCGAAGTTGTACACCTTGGCGTCGAGGTTGCATTCCATGACCGTGGTGGCGATATACTTTGCCGCGCTGGCGTAGCCCGGGCAATGATCGGTGCCGAAGAGGTCGTTGTCGATGGTCTTTGGCACGCCTATGACGTTGCAGTCATAGTCCTGCTCTTCCATAAATTTGCTTATCTTGTTGCAGGTGTCCATGCTGTCGTTGCCGCCGTTGTAGAAGAAGAAACGGATGTCGTACTTTTTGAACACCTCGAGAAGGCGCATATAGTCGGTGGGATCGACCGTGTAGTCCTGAAGTTTATACCTCGACGACCCCAGCGCCGACGACGGAGTGTGGCGCAGCAGCTTGAGCTCGTTCATATCCTCTTTGGAGATGTCGTAGAACTTCTCCTGCAGGATGCCGAGCACGCCGTGTTCCGCGCCGTAGACTGCGGTGATATTGTCCTGTTTCAGCGCCTCGAGGAAGACGCCTGCCGCGCTGCTGTTGATGACTGCGGTGGGGCCGCCGCTCTGGCAAAACATGCACGCCCCTTTCAATCCCTTCATAAATTCTCCTTTATCATACGCCTCTCGGCGCAGCGTATATACATTATATCACCTGTTGCGTCCCTTTTCAAGTGTCAATTGCTCGGGGTTGCGCGGGAGCGCGCACCGTGCTAAAATAGGGTCATGGAAAAGATAGCAAGTTTCACCATAGATCACCTGAATCTCCTGCCAGGGCTCTACCTCTCGCGGCGCGACGAAAAGGACGGCGTCGCCGTCACCACCTTCGACCTGCGCTTCACCGCGCCCAACCGCGAACCCGCGATGGACATCGCAGCCTTGCATACCGTGGAACATCTGTTCGCCACCTGCCTGCGCAACTCGTCCGCCGCCTCCGACGTCGTCTACTTCGGACCCATGGGCTGCAGGACGGGGTGCTATCTCCTCCTGTTCGGCGAAAAGACCCCGCAGGACGCCCTCCCCCTCGTGCTGGGAGCCTGCGATTTCACCCTGAACTTCGAGGGCGCGATCCCGGGCGCGGAAGCGGCAGAGTGCGGAAATTATCTCGAACACAACCTCTCCCTCGCCAAATACTACACCGCCCGCTACAAGTCGGAGCTCCTCACCCACCGCCGCTTCACTTACCCGGAAAAGTAGAGGGGAAGCTCTCCTTTCAATCTTTCAAGCGGCAAGGAAAACAGTCTTCCTTTTGTACGCAAAAGGAAGCGAAAACGGCAAGGGGCTGTTTTCCGAGTCCGCCCCTTGCTACCCGAAAACTCCTCATACCCCCACAAGGGACATGTAAAACAAAAAAGAATCGTTCGCCCCCTTATCAAAGGGGGCAAAAAGGGAACGTCAAGAAAGAGGATAAAAGAGAAGGGGGAAAATACATACGAAAGGGTGGAGCAAGTATCTACAAAAGATTAGGCAAAACGCGCAAGCGCGCGAAGGCGAGAATAATTTTGTAATTAAGGCGGACGGCAAGAAGTGCCGTCCGCTGTTTTTAATTTTAACTTGTCATCGTTGTCAAGGGCGCGAAAAATTTTGCCGACTTTGCCTCGCAAATTTTTTCGACGCAATTCCTTGACAAAATAGGGGTGAGGCGAAAACAAAGCGATATTGCGGGAGCGCGAGGGTGTAGCACCCTCGCAAAGCGCGATTCCTTAACAAAATATAGTAAGGGCGCAACTCCTGTCTGTGCAGAGATGTCCCCTTATAGGGCGGAGGTGTGGTATACTTGCGACGTACACTTTTTCGGAGACGTTCTAACGCACACTTTGAGCGGGCGTCTTTGAGCACGATGAAACCTTTTTCGAAGACGGTCTTAACGAAAACTCCGAACGTGACGTCGCTTGACACGATGTTATCTAATTCGAAGTGGAGCCGCCAAACGTGCACTTATTCGGAGCGTCCCCGAGCACGACGTCTCTCTTTCGAAGACGGAATCACGCGCCGCTTGAGCGTGACGTCCCCCGACACGACGTTATCTCGTTCGGAGTGGAGCCGCTCACCAAGCGCTCACAGGGCGGAGCCCTCTTGAGCGCCGCGGCGACCGTATGAGTGCCGAGGGCTGACGTGAAGTGCGCTAGCAATGCGCCACTCTCTTCGCGAAGCGGGCGCATTGCAAGCGGCATAACATGGCGGCGCCGTGGAGGCGCCGTCCTC
>CALWAF010000047.1 GCA_944372795.1 uncultured Clostridia bacterium
TTGCAAGCAAAACTATCCGTTCACTCGCTCATTTTCACGCCGCGGAAGACGAGGGCAAAGCCCTCGTTTGTAAGGGGCGCTTTCGCGCACGGGGTCCCCGCCGAAAGTATTTTCGGTGGGGTAAATCTCATCCAAATGAGAGCGTCAGCGGAGTGGGGGGAGGTAAGAGCCGAGAAAACGTCGTGCTCGGAGGTGAGAACAGGGTGTAGTCCCCTGACATTGGAGTATTGCTTACCCCCTTCCTGCGGGTTTCCCCCGAAATCGTTCCCCCTTAAAAGGGGACCCACCATTTCGGGGGACACCTTCGGCACTCGGGCACGAGGGCGTCCGAGGACGGCGCCTCCACGGCGCCGCCATGTTATGCCGCTTGCAATGCGCCCGCTTCGCGAAGAGAGTGGCGCATTGCTAGCGCACGTTTCGTCAGCCCTCGGCACTCATACGGTCGCCGCGGCGCTCAAGAGGGCTTCGCCCTGTGAGCGCTTGGTGAGCGGCTCCACTCCGAATGAGATAACATCATGTCATGCGACGTCACGCTCGGGTTTTTCGTGAAGTTGTCAAACGTGCACTTGTTCAGGGCGTGCCTGAACACGACGCGAACTCTTTCGGAGACGGTCTTACGCGCCGCTCACCCGAACTTGCACAGCGGGCGTTTGCGCCCGCTCTTGCAAGTCGCGGCGCGAAATGCGACCTCGCAAGCTAGACGGATAATTAAGTAGACACGGGCGCCGTGCGCGTCGAGTCGCCTTCCTCTCCCCGCGAGCGACGTTCGGTGAGTACTGTTCGCCGCTCGATTATCTCTATGCGAGATTCAAACTTTATCAAAAAGGACGAAAAGTGTATCCCGCATTTTAGGAGGATTGTCCCCTATTCCGAGTGGGGGAGGAAAGCCCGAATGGGGCTCCCCGCAAAATCGCCGCAGGCAATTTTGTGGGGTCCCCGGGTTGGAGGGGGAACAATACTCCCATGTCAGAGGACGACAGTTTATTTTACCTCCGAGCACAACGAAACCCGCAGGAAGGGGGTAACAATACTTCCATGATAGAGGACTACACTCTTCACGAGTGGGGGAGGAAAGCCCGAATGGGGCTCCCCGCAAAATCGCCGCAGGCAATTTTGTGGGGTCCCCGGGTTGGTGGGGGAGCAACACTCTCATGTCAGGGACGTGCACCCTACTCACTTCCGAATACTACGTTCCACAACGCAGAAGGGCGGTGTTTTTTCTTCGTCGCGTTCATTCGGTTGCGTTCGTGGGCGCGGTGTGATATTATTGTTCAATAGTTTTTCGGGTATGCGTCCTGCGTGCGCGTGAGCGGGCGCGTCGGACGCCGAGGTGAGTTATGACAAGAGCGGAAAGGGCGGAAGAACTCTTTTGCGAAGGATATACCTGTGCGCAGTCCGTGGTGATGGCGTTTGCCGATCTTACGGGCGTGGACGAGGGCGTGTTGGAGAGACTTTCGGCGCCCTTCGGCGGCGGCATGGGCAGACTTCGCGAGGTGTGCGGCGCGGTGAGCGGCATGGCGATGCTTCTGGGGCTTTCCCGAGGCTGGGACACCCTTGACAAGGACGAGAAAGAGGAGCTTTACGCCCGCGAACGCGAGATGGCGGAGAAATTCCGTGAGAAGGCTGGCAGCATAGTTTGCCGCGATCTCATTGCCGAGCATCCCCACGGCGACACTCACAATTCCATGAAACCTTACTGCAAGCGGCTCGTCGGGCTTGCCGCGTCCATAGTGGAGGAGAGCGGCATATTCGCGGGCGAGGGAAAGGAGAAGATATGATAACAAGCAAACAGAGGGCGGCTTTGCGCGCGGCGGCGAACGGGCTTCCCGCGTGGTTCCAGATCGGCAAAGGCGGCGTTTCGGAGAACATGGCGGCAGACGTGTCCGCGGCTCTCGACGCGCACGAGCTGGTCAAGATCACGGTGCTCAAGACTGCCGGGATAGAGGCAAAAGACGCGCTTCACACGCTCGCCGGCATGCTGGGCGCGGAGGAAGTTTCCGCCACGGGCAACAAGATCGTGCTTTACCGCAGGAGCACCCGCGAGGGCGTGGCGCATATAGAGATATGACGCGGGCTGCGGCTCGCGACGTGCACGGAGCGGACGATGAGAGAGGATAAGACCAAGCTCACTCCCGAGAACGAGCCCGAAGAGGAACCGTCCTCCGAGGCGCTCAAAGAGGCGAGGGAAGAGCTGAAACGCAGGAGGCAGGAGACGCAGGCGTTCAAGCGGAAGTATTTCGACTTCTACGACGACGTCAAGATCTCCCACAGGGAGGATTGGTGATGAAGTGGTTCAAGAAGCTCTTCATCAAGGACTACGAGTCCACGGGCAGACCCGAGGTGCGCACGCGTTACGGTGTGACGGCGGGCGTGTTCGGCATATGTTCCAACGCGGTCATCTGCGCGCTGAAACTTGCGGTGGGCTTTGTTTCGGGCAGCGTGACGGTCATCGCCGACGCCGTCAACAACCTCTCCGACGCGGGCAGCAGTGCTGTGACGGTGGCGGGTTTCAAGCTGGCGGCGCGTCCCGCCGACCGCGAACATCCTTACGGGCACGCGCGTTACGAGTATATCGGTGCCCTTGTGGTGGCGGTCATCATCCTGATCGTAGGCGTGCTGCTGTGCAAGTCCTCCGTGGAGAAGATCATATCCCCGGAGGCGGTGACCGTGGACGTGTGGACGTACGTGGTGCTCGCCGTTTCCGTCGTGATGAAGCTGGTGCAGATGTGGCTGTATCTGGACTTTGCGAAGAGCATCTCGTCGGGCGCGCTGAAAGCGGCTGCTGCGGACAGCCGCAACGACGTCATCGCGACGGGCGCGGTGCTGGTGGCTGCCGTCATCATGGACGTGGCGGGAGTCAATGTGGACGCCTATTTCGGGCTGGCGGTGTCCCTGTTCATCGTGGTGTCCAGCTTCAAGTATATCCTCGAAGCCGCAGACCCTCTCATCGGCACCCGTCCGCCCGAGGAAGTGGTGAAGACCCTGAAAGAGAAAGTGATGTCCTATGACGGCGTCATCGGGCTGCACGACCTTGCCGTACACTCCTACGGCGAGGGCAGATATTTCGCGGTGGCGCACCTCGAAGTGCCCGCCAAGGACGACATCATGTTCGCGCACGAGCTTGCCGACAACATCGAGCGCGACGTGGACCGCGACCTGCACATCCGCCTCACCCTGCACATCGACCCCATCGACGACGAGGACGAGGAAACGCTGGCTCTCAAAGAGAGGTGCCTGCGGGTGGTGAAGACCTTCGGCGAGGGATTCTCCCTGCACGATTTCAGGCTGGTGAAGGGCGCGGAGCACACCAACGTGCTCTTCGACGTGGAGATGCCCTTCGAGAGCAAAGTCACGCTGTCGGACATCGAAAAGAAGCTGTCCGAAGAGCTCGCGGGAGAGGGGATGACCTACTACTTCGTCCTGTCGCGCGACGTGAAATAATGCACAAAACGCACGTTTATCGTGCAAAAATACAAAATAAAACTCGGATAATGCCGTTTGCTTTGCAGTCGGCAAATGCGTGCGGTACGCAAAGGAACACATGGTAAGAGAAGATTTAAGGAACGTTGCGATCATAGCGCACGTCGACCACGGCAAGACTACGCTGGTGGACGGCATGCTTCGTCAGTCGGGCACTTTCCGCGACAATCAGCAGGTGCAGACCTGCGTCATGGACTCGGGCGCGCTCGAGCGTGAGCGCGGCATCACCATACTCGCAAAGAACACGTCCGTGCATTGGGGAGGGGTCAAGATCAACATCATCGACACCCCGGGACACGCCGATTTCTCGGGCGAGGTGGAGCGCGTGCTCAAGATGGTGAGCGGGGTCATACTGCTGGTGGACGCGGCGGAGGGCCCCATGCCACAGACCCGTTTCGTCGTGGAGAAGGCGCTGGAACTCGGGCTCAAGATCATCATCGTCGTCAACAAGATAGACCGCCCCGACGCGAGGCTTTCGGAGGTGGGCGACGAAGTTTTGGAGCTCCTCCTCGACCTCGGCGCGGACGACGAGCAGCTCATGAGCCCCATCCTCTATTGCTCGGGCAAGAACGCCACGGCGACGAGGGACTACAACGTGCCGGGCACCGACTTGAAGCCCCTTTTCGAGACCATACTTAATTACATCGAACCTCCGGAGGGCGACCCCGAGGGCGACCTTCAATTGCTCGTCTCCGCCATCGACTACAACGATTACGTCGGGCGCATCGGCATAGGCAAGATAGAGCGCGGCACCGTAAAGGTGGGCGAGGAAGTCATGGTGTGCGACTACACCGGTCTTTCGCCGTACAAGAGCAAGGTTGTGACCCTCTTCCAGATCGAAGGACTCAAGCGCACTCCCGTCGAGGAGGCGCAGGTGGGCGACATCGTGTGTTTCAGCGGCATAGAGAACATCACCATCGGCAACACGCTCTGCGTGCCGGGCAAGATAGACCCCGTGCCCTTCGTCAAGATAGGCGAGCCCACCATAGAGATGAACTTCTCCGTCAACGACAGCCCATTCGCGGGCAAGGAGGGCAAATACGTCACGTCGCGGCAGCTACGCGACAGGCTCTTCCGCGAGCTGTTGAAGGACGTGTCCCTCCGCGTCTATCAGACCGAAAGCCCCGACACCTTCAAGGTGTGCGGCAGGGGAGAGATGCACCTCAGCATCCTCATCGAGACCATGCGCCGCGAGGGATACGAGTTCGGCGTCGGCACGCCGCAGGTCATCTTCCGCACCATAGACGGCGAGAAGTGCGAGCCTATGGAACGCCTCTTCATCGACGTGCCCTCCGATTGCGTGGGCTCCGTCATGGAGCGCATGGGCGTAAGAAAGGGCGAACTGGTCACCATGGAGCCCAAAGGCAGCCGCATCAGGATGGAATTTATCGTGCCCTCCCGCGGACTGTTCGGCTTCAAGAACGAGTTCCTCACCGACACCAAGGGCGAGGGCGTCATGAACCAGCTCTTTGAGGGTTATGCCCCCTACAAAGGACCGATACAGCGCAGATTCACGGGCTCCCTCGTCGCTTTCGAGACGGGCGAAGCCGCAACCTACGGGCTCTTCAACGCGCAGGAGCGCGGCACCCTCTTCATCGACCCGCAGACCATGGTCTATGAGGGCATGGTGGTGGGCATGTCGCCGAAGGCAGAGGACATCCGCGTCAACGTCTGCAAGCGTAAGCACGTCACCAACATGCGCGCCGCAGGCTCCGACGAAGCCCTCCGCCTCAACACCCCCCGCAAGTTCAGTCTGGAGGAATCCCTCGAGTTTTTGAACGACGACGAAATGCTCGAAGTCACCCCCCTCCACCTTCGCATCCGCAAGGTGATCCTTTCGGGGAGTGAGAGGATGAAGTTACAATTTAAGAATAAATCCTGACGCTCTCATTTGGCGAATTGCTTTGTCAGAGCCACTGTCGTAGATGCTCACGTACTAATGTACGCTCCGCTCCCTGACAGCGGCTCTTTCGCGCATCTCATCCAAATGAGAGCGTCAGACCATAAGCGTTTGTTAAGGGGTCCTCGAACACGATGAGCACTCTTTCGGAGACGGAATCACGCGCCGCTCACCCAAACTTGCACAGCGGGCGTTTGCGCCCGCTCTTGCAAGTCGCGGCGCGAAAT
>CALWAF010000048.1 GCA_944372795.1 uncultured Clostridia bacterium
TTGAATCTCGCATAGAGATAATCGAGCGGCGAACAGTACTAACCGAACGTCGCTCGCGGGGAGAGGAAGGCGACTCGACGCGCACGGCGCCCGTGTCTACTTAACGCTTCATCTAGCTTGCGAGGTCGCATTTCGCGCCGCGACTTGCAAGAGCGGGCGCAAACGCCCGCTGTGCAAGTTTGGGTGAGCGGCGCGTAATTACGTCTTCAAACAAGTTTGCATCGGGTTCAAGCACGCCCCGAATAAGTGCACTTTGAAGCGTACTTGAGCGCGGCGGAAGCGCCCCACGCGGGGTGTAAAAAAATTGTCAATGACATTTTTGTGAAAAAACGGGGACAAATGCTAGACAAGTGCCTGCTATGTTGGTCACAGGGTCGGATCGGCAAAGCGTTCGCGCGGTGCAGCGAGGACCTCGGAGGAAAAAATCATGAAAAAATTTTGGACGATAGCAATTTGTGCGATGCTGCTCGGCGCCGTGGCGTTTGCGGCGGTGGGCTGCAACAAGGGCGCGGACGACACCATCAACGTCTTTTCGCGTGAGGACGGTTCGGGCACGCGCTCCGCATTCACCGAGCTTACGGGCGTGCTGGTCGAGGGCGAGGACGGCACCGAAACTGACATGACCTTTTCGGGCGCGAGCTTCCAGAACTCCACCAACGCCATAATGACCGCAGTCGCGCAGGACAAAAACGCCATCGGTTACGTCTCTTTCGGTTCGTTGAACGAGACCGTCAAGGCGGTCGCAGTGAACGGCATCGTGCCTTCCGTGGACACCATCAAGGACAAGAGCTACGAACTGCAGCGTCCTTTCAACATCGCCTATAAGCAGTCCAACATCGACAGCAAGCCCTTGGCGGCAGATTTCCTCGCCTTCCTCGGCTCTGCCGAAGCGCAGGAAGTCATTGCCGCGGAGAAGTACATTGCCACCGACGACAATGCCCCCGCTTACGCGAAAGGCTCCGACCTCACGGGCACCATCACCATAGGCGGCTCCTCTTCGGTGAGCCCGCTCATGGAGAAACTCATCGAGAAGTACTGCGCGCTCTCCGGTGTCGCGAAGACTAGCATCGAGCTGCAGACCATCGACTCCACCGCGGGCATGAACGGCGCCATAGAGGGCACCTTCGACATCGGCATGGCGTCCAGAGACGTCAAGGACACTGAGCTCTCTCAAGGCATCACCGCAGAGGTGCTCGCTTACGACGGCATCGCGGTCATCGTCAACAACGACAACGCGGTCGAGGACCTTTCAATGGAGCAGATCCGCCAGATCTTCACGGGTGCGGTGCGCGAGTGGTCCGCCATTGCGTAATTGACCGAACAGAGGGTTTACACCTCGAATAAATTTATAAAAACACCGTATTTTGCCGAAACCGCGGGAGATGGTCTTTCTCCCGCGGCGACGGCGCAAAGAAAGAGAGATGACATTTTCGGCGTTCAAAGAGACATTCATGAAGATCGTGTTCGCGGCCATGGCGGCGGTCTTCATCCTGTGCATCGTCGTGATATGCGCCTTCATTTTCGCAAGGTCCGTCCCCGCGATAGGGGAGATAGGGCTGTTCGAGTTCCTGTTCTCCACCGAGTGGACGCCAAATAACACCCCGGCGAGTTACGGCATAGGCACGATGATAGTGGGCACGTGTTTCGTCACGGCGGGCGCGCTGGTCATAGGGGTCCCGATAGGGCTGCTGATGGCGGCGTTCATGGCAAGATATTGTCCCGCCCCTCTTTACAAAGTGATGAAGCCCATGACCAACATCCTTGCGGGCATACCGTCCATCGTGTACGGCTACTTCGGCATGATGGTCGTCGCCCCCATCATCCGCGACAATTTCGGCGGCACGGGATACAGCATCCTCACCGCGTCCATAGTGCTGGGCATCATGATCCTGCCCACCGTGATAAGCGTGTCCGAGTCCGCTTTGCGCGCGCTCCCCGGCACCTACTATGAGGGAGCACTCGCGCTCGGCGCCACGCATGAACGCGCCGTGTTCATGACGGAGTTCCCCGCGGCGCGATCGGGCATACTGACCTCCGTCGTGCTGGGGCTGGGCAGAGTGGTCGGAGAGACGATGGCGGTGGTCATGATCGTGGGCAACAGCACCGCGCTGCCCGACAGCCTTCTGGACGGCGTGCGTACGATGACCTCGCATATCGTGCTGGAGCTGGGTTACGCGACCGACCTTCACCGAGGCGCGCTCATCGCGACGGCGGCGGTGCTTTTCGTCTTCATCCTTTTCATCAATCTGCTCATCGCGGCGATCCGCGGGAAGGGGAGGGCGAAATGAGAAGTGCGACAGCCGTCATCAAGCAAAAATTCACGCCACCGCCTTCTTGCGACCTGAAGGGCAGACCGTTCGTCAACAAGCCGAGCCTGCGCAAAAAGCTCGCAGAGTACAAGCGGCATCCCTTCTCGCTGGTCATGCTTGCGCTGGTCATCCTGTCCGCGCTCATCACGGCGGCGATAGTGCTGTGGATCGTCATCCACGTCATCATACAGGGCGCGCCCAATCTCAAAGCGTCCCTTTTCGAGCTCGAATACGACAGCGAAAATCTCTCGCTCATGCCCGCGTTTTTCAACACGCTCATCATCGCGGGTATGGCGCTCATCATCGCGGTGCCCATAGGCGTCGCTGCGGCGGTGTTCCTCACCGAATACACCTCATCCACCAACAAGTTCGTGGCGGTGGTCAGAATGGCGGCGGAGACGCTTGCGGGCATACCGTCCATCGTCTACGGCATCTTCGGGATGATACTTTTCGTGGAGATGCTCTTCAAAGGGTTCAGCCTTATCGCGGGCATACTCACGATGGCGATCATGATCCTGCCTCTCGTCATGCGCACGACGGAAGAGGCGTTGCGCGCAGTCCCCGACACCTTCCGCGAAGGCTCCTTCGCGCTGGGCGCGGGCAAACTTCGCACCATCTTCCGCGTCGTGCTCCCCTCCGCCATGCCCGGCATCATAGCGGGCGTGATCCTCGCATTCGGCAGAGTGGTGGGGGAGACCGCGGCGCTCATCTACACCTCGGGCACGGTCAAGGCGGTGCCCGACAGCCTGCTGGGCAGCGGCGAGACCCTCGCGATACACATGTATACACTGTCAAGCGAAGGACTGCACGTCAACGAGGCGTGGGCGACGGCGATCGTGCTCATCCTTCTCGTGCTCGTCATCAACGGGGCGGCGGAGTTCGTCTCCAACAAGTTCAGGAAAAAGTACTGATGATAAACAACGACCTCAAACAGATAGGATATACGCGCGGGGACAAAGTGTTCCCGAAATTCCGCGTCAAAGACCTCGACCTCTTTTACGGAAACTTTCAGGCGCTCAAAAGCGTGGATATGGACATGGAAGCGAACGAGATCACCGCGCTCATCGGTCCTTCCGGCTGCGGCAAGTCCACCTTTCTCAAGACACTCAACCGCATGAACGACATCGTGCCCGGCTGCCGCGTCTCGGGCAGCGTGCTCCTCGACGGCACCGACGTCTACGGCGGGATGGACGTCAACCTGCTGCGCAAGCGCGTCGGCATGGTGTTCCAGAAGCCCAATCCCTTTCCGTCCAGCGTCTACGACAACATCGCCTACGGGCCCAAGACCCACGGCGTGCGCAAAAAGTCGGAGCTTGACGACATCGTGGAGAGCTCGCTGCGTCAGGCTGCCATCTGGGACGAGCTGAAAGACCGCCTGAAAAAGAGCGCGCTCGGGCTCTCGGGCGGGCAGCAGCAGAGGCTGTGTATAGCCCGCGCCCTTGCGGTAAGACCCGACGTCCTTCTTATGGACGAGCCCACTTCCGCGCTCGACCCCATATCCACGGGCAAGATAGAGGAGCTCGCGCAGGAGCTGAAGAAGGAATATACCATCGTCATCGTCACCCACAATATGCAGCAGGCGGCGAGGATCTCGGACAAGACGGGGTTCTTTCTGCTCGGCGAGCTCATAGAGTTCGGCGCGACGGACGAGGTTTTCGACTCTCCGCGCGATAAGCGCACGGAAGATTACATCACGGGGAGGTTCGGTTGATGAGGAAATGGTATGACGAACAACTCGCCGAGGTCAGGCGTCTGCTCGGGGAAATGTGCGAGTGTGACGCGGAGGCGATGCGGCTGGTCGAAAGAGCGCTGGACGGCGCGGAGGGAGCCGCCGATGCCGTGCGCGGATGCGAGATCGTTTCCGACGGCAAGGAAAGGGAGATCGAAAGGTTGTGCATGCGCATCATCGTGCGCCAGCAACCCGTGGCAAGAGACCTTGCCTTGGTCACCTCTGCGGTGAAGATGGTGACGGATCTCGAACGCATCGCCGATCAGGCGGCGGACATCGCGGACATCCTGAAAGGGGCGGGCAGATGCGCTGTGCCGCCTAGCCTCAAAGACATGACGGCGACCGCCCGCAGGATGACGGAAATGTGCGCGGAAGCTCTCCGCGGATTCGATGCCGAAACGGCGCGCACGATAAAGAGGACGGACGATGTGGTGGACGGGCTCTTCGTCGCCGTGAAGACGGAACTCGCCGACATGATCGACACGCACGGCGAGGACGGAGAGTGCGCGATGGACATGCTGATGATCGCAAAATATCTCGAGCGCGTGGGCGACCATGCCGTCAACATCGCGGAGTGGATAGTCTTTGCCGAAGGGCAGGGAAAATGAACTCGCTTTTATCTTAAACGGAGGCGTATGATCGCGCCGTCCGACGTTTATCTCTCTTTTTTAGCACAGTGAACAGCCGTTTCGGCTGTTCACTGTGCTTTTATAGGGCAGAAAAGGTCGGCGTGTACACCGCCCGTGGACTGATCTTTTCGGCGCTTTTGCGCGAATGTTGTTTGCCAATATGTAAACTATTGCCTGCGCAACTTTCGCACAAAATCATCCAAAAATCTCTTGTCCACGGGCGGGACACGCCGACCTTTTCTGCCCTTCGTTCGGGTGCGGCGCCGCCATTTGATGCAGGGCAGGGGCGCCGCCCCTGCACCCCGGCGGGGATGTCATCCCCGCACCCCTTATTTTAATATAATATTGCGCCGAAGGTCACGGCTTCGTCCGTTACCTTCGGCGCACTTTTATAATAAAAAAGTATGGGAGCGCACTTGAACACGACATTTCTTCTTCGAAGACGGTTTAACGAAAACCCCGAGCGTGACGTCCCCCGACCCGACGTTATTTCTTTCGGAGTGGAGCCGCCCAGCCAAACTTTCACAGGCGGCTTGCCGCCTCTTGAAAGTCGGCGGCGACCGTATGA
>CALWAF010000049.1 GCA_944372795.1 uncultured Clostridia bacterium
GAAATGGTGGGTCCCCTTTTAAGGGGGAACGATTTCGGGGGAAACCCGCAGGAAGGGGGTAAGCAATACTCCAATGTTAGGAGACGCACACTCTATTCCAACCTCCGAGCATGACGTTTCTTCGGCTCCTACTTCCCGTTACCTGACGCTCTCATTTGGATGCAGAACAAGGAAAAGGCACCCGCTCAAGGAGCCAGCGTACTAAATCGTACGTGCTCCGCAGAGCGGGTGCCTTTGACACAGTTATGCGCCAAATGAGAGCGTCAGGAGAGGTGGGAGCGATTCAACTCCACAAACTCCCGCATATTCCTCACTATCATATCAAAGAATCTCTCGACGATCTTCTGATCTTCATCGTTTCCGCGGATGGCGATGGTCATGGTGATGTCGCCGAGGAGAGAGGTGAGGGCGAGCTGCATGTAGGGCTTGTACTTGACGGCGCCGGTCATGAAACCGTCGATGATGTTGGCGTCGCCCATTTTGAGGGCGCGGTCATCCATGACGCCGATGTTGGACATGCCGATGAGGGGATTGAGATAGCCTATCTTGATCGCCTGCTCGCTGATGATGTAGGGGAAGATGGAATAGGCAAGTTTCAGAAGAGGCAGACTGTAAAGCCCCATGTAGGGGTCTTCCTTGCTCTTTCTCACGGAACGCAGCACCTCGATGAGGGTGTCGTTGATGGTCTCGCCCTTGCGCTCGGTGGAGCACTGCATGAACCCGGTGTGATTGGTGAGCCCGGTGTGCACTCCCCCGTCCACGATGTGACGGCGAAGATCGACCATGCAGGGGATGGTGAGACGCTCGTCGTCGCGGAACATGCCGATCTCGTAAAGAGCGCGCACATAGAACGCGAGCATAAGGTCGTTGACGGTGACGCCCAGCGCCTTGCCTATCTTGCGGAAATCGGCGAAGAGCTCGGTGCCCACCTTCCTGCGGCAGATGCGCGTGACGTCTGCGGGGGAAGACGGAGTGAGGGGGAAGTAGTGCTCGTCCTTGACCTGACTGATGTTCTTATAAAGCCCGCGGGCGACTTCCTCCTCCTCGGGAGTGAGCTTGGAATAGACCTCGTCATAGCTGCGGCTGCCCGTCTTGATGTCGAGGTTGCGCTCGCCGTCGAGGAGCTTGTTGTAGTTTTCGGCGAGCTTCTTCATGAAATACTTGAAGTCGCCGCCGTCCATGCACATGTGGTTGACGATCATGCAGAGCGTGGACTTGCCGTCCTTGTTGAAGAGCGCCATCTTATACTGCACGTTGCTCTCCACGGGTATGCTCTGACAGATGAACGCGTTGATGTCCGCCTCGAGGTCCACGCTGTCGCGGACGATGAGGATGTCATCGATCTTGTAGTCCTCCACTTCCCAATAAGGGTCGATGACGTTGCTCTTGAAGGAGCTGTGCAACACGGGGACTTTTTCGGTGGTGAACACCAGCACGCGCCTTAATACGTTCACGTCGATGAGCCCGTCGTAATACTGCACGCAGTGCACCATTCTGTCATAGAAATTGCGGAAGAGATATTGCATCTTATCCCACATTTCCGCTTTGATTATCTTGCCCATATAATACCTTCATCAACCGTTTTCGGCACGGTAAACGCCGTATTTTGTCGATTCAGTCCTTCCACATGGTGTAGTAGGATTCGTCCTCTTTTATATATTTGTCCGTAAGACGGCTCTTTTCCTTCTTGTCCTTCTTGCTGTTGCGGGTGGCGATGATCGCTATGGCTTCCGCGATCGCCGCGACCACGCCGCCGAGGCAGAGCAGCCAGCCCGGATGCCAGAACACCGACCCCAGCACGATGCCCAGAATGACGTAGAGCATCACGCACACGATCTCGATGGCGACGGGCAGCTCCACCCAACGGAACTTGAACTCCGTGATGAACGCCAGCACCGCGTCGAACGCCGCGATCATGATGACCATGGCGAGGAACACGAGCCATGCCATGTCAACCTTGGCAACGAGTTGCAGCAGCAGGAAGAGATAGACGCATAGGAGCACTATCACCACGACGGGCATCAGGCGCATCGGGATATATTTCTTGTTTTTGCCGAATTTGACGAGCAGCACCACCGCGACCGCGATGACCGCCGCGAACGCTCCGCCCACGAGGATGAGCCATGTGAGCCCCCAAGACCCCGGCACCAAAAAGCTGACGATGAGATAGACGACCACGAGAGCAAGGGCGGCGCCCACTCCGCACACCGCGCCCAGCACGGCGTTGCGCTTTGCGTTGGCGACCTTGTGCTCTTCCTCGTCGAAGGCGGCGAGAGTCGCACCGAAGTCACCGAGCTCGTCTATGCACATATCATAGATGAGATCCTCGTCGTCCATGCCCTTTATGCGCAGCTCCTGCGCACGGTCCATGAGCCTGCGGAGCATCTTCTCGCGATACTCCATCGCCGCCATGGTGGGACGGATGGCTCTGAACTGTTGTTCGAGATACCTTTTGAAACGTTCTTTCATATTATCCTCCGCGGAGATTTATTTATCTATATCCTGCGCGGCTCCCCGCCGCGGATGCATTACACTCAAAAAACGCCCGAACACGGAAAAGGTTACACATTTCCGCGCACAAATTTAATTTTTTTCTCCGCCACGAGGCAGACGCGTCAAAGCCGCGGCGTTGAGCTCCTTCTTCAACTCGGCGTGATGCGGACAGACCTCGGCGAGCGCCGCATAAAACGCGCCGTCGTGCCCTCCCGACACAAAGTGCGCAAGCTCGTGCATACACACGTATTCCGCGCACTCGCGGGGCGCGGTGACGAGAAGGGCGTTGAGCCTTATCTTCCTCCCCGCGCGGTCGCACGATCCCCATCGGGAACGCATGACCCTCACGGCGACGTCCGCAGGCGCGCCGAATCTTCCTCCGCACTTTGCCTCCGCCTCCCTGAAGATGACGGGAAGCTCCCGCGACGCCACTTTAACGAGCAGGCGGGACACTGCCCTGTCCGCCGCCTCCGCAGACGGTGCGGTTACGGCGATGACCCCGCCCGAGAGCCTCGCGGACGCGCGCTCACCCTCCTTGAAAACGACGGGTACGCTCTCTCCCCAAAGTGGCGCGCACCCCTTGCCGACAAAGGAATCCGCGCATCTTGCCCGCGCTCTTTCGACGTTGCGGAGCACCCACTCCGCCCTGTCGGACACAAAGCGCAGGACGGTGCTCTCCGACACGCGGAAGGGCGCACTGACGTGCACGCTGCCGTCGCCGCGCACGCGCATGTTGATGTTGGCGACGCGCTTGCGCTCGAACTCGAAGTCTATCCTTTCTCCGCCCGCGGTCACGACGGTGCGCATCGCGGGTGTGCGTACGTTGGTCATATGATCATTATACATCCTCTTTCTCTCTGACACAAGGGGGCGTCTTTCTCCCCATCCCACTCACGCGGAATAAGAAGCTCCGCCTCGGGACAAAATAGCGCGTGGGACATCCCCGCATCTTTCAAAAGGAGAAAAACTATGTCATTCGATCCATTCAAGCAAAAAGTCAAACCCGTATGCGACGCCTTCGAGTGCTGGAAGGACCTGCTGGTCAAACCCTACGACAAGCGCTCCGCCGACCCCTACACCAAACTGCGCGTCATCCTGATGAACGGCACGGAATTCGAGGCGAATTGGTTCTCTCATCAATTCTCGCGCCACTGCAACATAAACGATCTGCGCCGCGAGATCGCGCTCGTGCGCAGAGTCGAACAGCAACAGCAGAAAAAGATAAGCGCCCTGAAACCCGTGGACGAGACCGTCCTCGAGACCACGATAGGCTACGAACAGCTCGCCGTCGAGCTCACCGCCAACCTCGCGCGCCGGGAGAAGGATCCCTATGTCAAAATGACGCTGGACTTCGCGTTGCTTGAGGACTTCGACCACCTTTACCGCTTCTCGAATATGCTCATGCACGATATGAACGTGGACGCCTCGCGGCTGGTCGGTGAGCGCACCGAGATCACCCCCGGGCGCCCCACCGTGGCGGAGCACCGCTTCCCCGCCGACGACGTGCGCCGCGCCTGCGACAATAAAAAGGCGGATCCGCTGACCAGACTCAACGCCGCCATCATCACTGCGGCGGAACAGCAGACAATGAACTTCTATATGAACGTGGGCAACACCTATCCCACCGAGGAAGGCAAAAAGCTCTTCCTCGAGATCGCGATGATAGAGGAACAGCACGTCACGCAGTACGGCTGTCTCATGGACACGACGTGCACTTGGCTCGCAGGATTGCTCGAGCACGAGTATACGGAGTGCTATCTCTACTACAGCTGCGCCCTCGACGAGACCGATCCCCGCATCAAAAAGGTGTGGGAGGCTATGCTGGAACAGGAACTTTCGCACCTCCATAAGGCGGCGGAATTGCTGGAACGCTACGAAAAGCGCGACTACACCTCCGTCTTCCCCCACCCCGCCTTCCCCGAGCCTCTCGCCTTCGGCAAGGACAACATCCCCTATGTGCGCGACGTCCTGAAAAACACCGTGCGCATGACCTCGAAGGAGGAGGACTACGTTGAGGTTGCGGATCTGAAAAAGGACGACGTCTTCTTCACCCACAACAAACGCGTCAACGGCAAAGCGGCGGACGAGCCCGCCCACGCCGTCATCGAGAGCTACCTCACCGCGCACGGCGAGGACTTCCGCTTCGAGACGGAGCCCAACCCTGTCCCCGAACTCGCCTGCCGCACCCGCGACAACACCACAGTGGGTTTGGGCGGATAACGTCAAGCATTCGTCGTGCTCGTGGACGCAACGAATAAACTGTTCGTCTCGGGGGTTATCTTGATTTCCCCCTCCTTCCCTTCGGGATAAAGTGTTATCCTCTATCATGGGAGTATTGCTTACCCCCTTCCTGCGGGTTTCCCCCGAAATCGTTCCCCCTTGAAAGGGAACCCACCATTTCGGGGG
>CALWAF010000050.1 GCA_944372795.1 uncultured Clostridia bacterium
GCAGCCAATAGTTTACATATTGGCAAGATGCATTCGCGCAAGAGCGCACGAAAGATCCGTCCGAGGGTGCGTACGAAACGCTTTCGCCGACATCACTAATTCTTGAAACTATGGATGGGAGCGGGGATGCGTCCGCCGCGCGCGATGAAGGCGTCGGCGTTCTCGCTGCCTACGGGCATTATGGGCGCGCGTCCCAAGAGCCCGCCGAATTCCACCTCGCCCTCTTCCTTGCCGGGGGCGGGGATGACACGCACCGCCGTGGTTTTGTTGTTGATGACGCCGATGGCCGCCTCGTCCGCGATGATGGCGGATATGGTGGAGGCGCTCGTGCTGCCGGGCACCGCGATCATATCGAGTCCCACGCTGCACACCGAGGTCATGGCTTCCAGCTTGTCGAGGGAGAGCGCGCCGCGCTTCACCGCCTCTATCATACCGATGTCCTCGCTGACGGGGATGAAGGCTCCCGACAGTCCGCCGACGTGCGAGCTCGCCATGGTGCCGCCTTTCTTCACCGCGTCGTTGAGCATGGCAAGGCACGCCGTCGTGCCGTGCGCTCCCACGGCGGAGAGTCCCATCTCTTCCAGCACTTCGCCCACGCTGTCGTTGCGTATGGGGGTGGGGGCGAGGGAAAGATCGACGATGCCGAAGGAAGCGCCCAGCTCCCGTGCCGCCTCTCTGCCCACCAGCTCGCCCATGCGAGTGATCTTGAAGGAGGTGTTCTTTATGGTCTCGGATAGGACATCGCAGCTCTCGCCGCGTATCCTTTCCAGCGCCGCTTTTACGACGCCGGGGCCCGATATGCCCACGTTCACGACGCAGTCCCCCTCGCTCACGCCGTTGAAGGAGCCCGCCATAAAGGGGTTGTCTTCCACTGCGTTTGCGAACACGACGAGTTTCGCGCAGCCCAGCCCGTCCTTATCCGCGGTGAGCTCCGCAGTGCGTTTCACCACTTCGCCCATGAGGCGGACGGCATCCATATTGATGCCCGCGCGCGTGGAGCCGACGTTTACGCTTGCGCACACACGGTCGGTGGAGGCGAGCACTTCGGGGATGGTGCGGATGAACGCCTCTTCCTCGCGGGTCATCGCCTTCTGTACGAGGGCGGTGTAGCCGCCGATGAAATCGACGTCCACCGTTTTTGCCGCCTCGTCCATGGCGAGCGCGATCTCTTTATATCCGCCGCTCGCGGCTCCGATGAGGCTCGCGGGGGAGACGGACAGACGCTTGTTGACGATGGGGATGCCGTACTTGGATTGGATGTCTTCCACCACCTCTTTCAGGCGTCCGGCGCGGGAGAGCAGTTTTTCTTTCACCTTTGCCGCCGTGCGTTCCGCGTCCTCCGAGATGCAGTCGAACAGGCTCAAATGCATCGTCACAGTGCGGATGTCGAGGTGCTGATCCTTGATCATGGATATGGTCTGGATGATCTCGTGTTGATTGAGCATAACTTCTCCGTTCAGATCCTGTGCATGGAGTTGAAGATGTCCTCGTGCTGGACGCGGATCTCCACGCCGAGTTCCTCGGCGACGGAGGCGAGCGCCTCGTTCACCGCGCCGACGGCAAGCCCTTCGGCGAGGGTGATGAGCATGATCATCGTGAAATAGGAGCCGTGCATGACGGTCTGCGAAATGTCCTCGACGTTGCAGCCGAGTTCAAAGAGTTTGCCCGTGACCTTGGCGATGATGCCGGTGCGGTCCTTTCCTATGACAGAAACTATGGCTTTCATAAGCCCTCCGAATAGATTTTCCGCTCGATTATACCACACGCGCGGCGGGAGAGCAAGAAAAAGGACGGCTCTCGAGCCGTCCTTTTTGAAGTCGCGTGGTCAGCGTTTGCTGGGCAGACACTCGATGAGGGTGAGAGCGCCCGACACCGCGAACTTTCCTCTTGCGGCGTGCGGCATGAACCAGTAGTCCCCCTTTTTGAGAGTGCGGGAATATCCTTCCCCCGAGAGCACGCCCCCGCCGTCCACGACGGCAAAGACGGAGGGACCGCTCTGCAATGTGACGCTGCCGCCCGAGAGGGTATATCTCATCTCGCCGAAGCAGGGGGTGTCCGCCTTTCCGATGAGCTCTTCGACTTTCACCTTTTCGTCACAACTTATGGTTTTAGGTGCGATCTTGCACTGTTCAACCGCCGATTCGCCGAATTTGTCGAAGTCGAACACGCTCATCGCGAGGTCGCGCGGGAGCCCCAGATATTTCTCCTGCTCCGTCACTCTTGACTCTCCGCACCAATTCTCGATCTGGATGGTGAAGTCGGTGGGTTCCTGCACTTCGAGGATGGTGCAGCCGGCGCCGATCGCGTGTATTAGACCCGCGCGGATGAGATAGACATCGCCCACTTCCACCTTCACGGGATTGATGAGTTCGGTCAGCACGTCGCGCTCTTCGAGGCTGCGGTCGGCGTACGCTTTCAGGGTGTCGAGGTCTATGCGGTCCTTGAAGCCGAAGTAAAGGCAGGCGTCCTCGCTGCGCTTTGCCAACACCAGCCACGCCTCCGTCTTGCCGTAGCGGCTGCCGAAGTTCTTTTCCGAAAACTCCGGGGTGGGGTGGACTTGCACGGGCAGACGTATCGCGCTGTCGAGATATTTCACCAGACAGTCATATTCTATGCCGCCCAGCATTTCCTCGGGACGCGCGGCAATGAGGTCGTCGAGGAAGATGTCCGTGCCCTCCGCGACGGACACCCCGTCGCGCTCGCCGAAGTAGACGGGATTGATGGCTTTCACCTTGCTCGCCAGCCACTCTTCGGGGAAGGAGTTGTCCCCCGCGGGATCGTTCATCAGCGTGCGCAGACCCTCGCCCCCGATATAGTTGCGGAAGACTCGGTTGCGCTCGAAAAACAAGGGCTCGCGCACCAGCTTGTCCACGGCGGCTGTGTCCGCCAAAGTTATCTTTTTGCTCATTTCAGTTCCTCCGCTTCCTGTCTTGTGGGCATGGAAGGCGCCCCGCCCTTTTTGGATATGACGCACGCGCACGCGCGCACGGCAAGTTCCATCGCTTTCCTCATCCCGTCGAGGGAGAGTTCCGCCTCTTTCGAGAGCAGCATCGCGATCACACTGCCTATGAAGCAGTCGCCCGCTCCCGTGGTGTCCACGACCTCGGCGGGATAGGCGGGGAGAGCGGTGCGGGAAAGTGTGCGGTCATATGCCGCCGATCCCTTTTCTCCTTTGGTCACAAAGATTATCTTTGCGGCGGGCGCGCGACCGATCAAACACTTTATACCTTCATTTTCGTCAGATAAACCCGTGATGAATGCAAGTTCCTCGTCAGTCACCTTCACGATGTCGGCAAAGGGGAGAAACTCGTCTATCGCCGCTTTCAGGGCGTCTTCGCTCTTCCACAGGTTGAGTCTGACGTTCACGTCAAAGCTCACGACGGCGCCGCGCTCCCGTGCGCATCCCGCGGCTTTGCGTATGGCGTGGCGGGTGGGCGACTCGGGCAGGGAGACGGAGCAGAAGTGCAGGACGTCACCGTTTTCGAATATGCCCTCGTCCACCTCGTCGGGGGAGAGGTTGGCGTCGGCGGGGACGTCGCGGTAGAAGAAGAAGTCGCGGTCGCCGTCCTCTTTCAGATCCACGAAGGCGAGCCCCGTCTTGCACTCCGCGTCCACCACGGTGAGGGAAGTGTCGATGCCGAGGTTTTCCATTTCGCTTTTGAGGAAACGTCCGAACGCGTCGGCGGCGAGTTTGCCGAAGAAGCATGCCCTGCCTCCCATTTTTGCCACGGCGGCGCATACGTTGACGGGCGCGCCGCCCATCTTCGCTTCAAATTTCACCGACTTCGGCGCCGAGGGCAGAAAGTCGATTATGCAGTCTCCCATGCTGATGAGTTTGGGCATGAAGGTGTCTCCTTTGCGGCGGGATGCCGCCCGTACATTATATCACGAAAACCGCGCCCCACAAGGGAAGGGAGTAAAATTGGCGGGATTTTTCGTTTCGCGGAGCGACGGAATAGCGATCGTTGCACACGGTGCCGATCGCGTCAGCCACAGGGAGAGAGTCCCTGCGCGGCAAAGAGAAACTCCCCGCGGACTGCGGGGAGTTGCGCTGGTGCAGTCGAAGGGACTCGAACCCATACGGTCTCCCATCGGAACCTAAATCCGACGCGTCTGCCAATTTCGCCACGACTGCGCTAAATCATTATATCACACGCCGCCGAGATGTAAAGCATTTGCGCTTTCCGTGGAATTTTTGCAAATTTCCATGCGAAAACAGTTGCATTTTGCTGCGTTGTTTGATATATTATAACTCGCTCGCGGGAGTGACTCAGTGGTAGAGTGTCACCTTGCCAAGGTGAAAGTCGCGGGTCCGAATCCCGTCTCCCGCTCCAATCGCAGAGGTTTTGCCTCTGCACAAAGTTAGCGACGATGACCGCAAAGCTGCGTACTCGTCGCACACGCGCCCTTAGCTCAGCTGGTAGAGCAACTGACTCTTAATCAGTGGGTCCCGGGTTCGAATCCCTGAGGGCGCACCACAAAACACCGCAATCGCGGTGTTTTTTCAATGCGCCCGCACGGGCTTCTCTTTTCTGCGAAAAGGGCGGCAAAACCGCCGAACCCGGGATATGTTATGACCAAAGTAGACGTGCGAGGCTGTGCTGCGGTGCGGGACTCACTGATTAAG
>CALWAF010000051.1 GCA_944372795.1 uncultured Clostridia bacterium
AAATGCCGAGCGGAAAGGGCGGAGAAGGTGGCACGGAGCAAGAGATTTTCGAGGGATTTTTAGAGAAGGCGACGCAGGCAATAGTATACATATTGTCAAGGAGCATTCGCAAAAAAGCGCCGAAAAGAATATTCCGTACCACAGCGTATTATGGAGAAAATGCCGAGCGGAAAGGGCGGAGAGGGTGGCACGGAGCAAGAGATTTTCGAGGGATTTTTAGAGAAGGCGACGCAGGCAATAGTATACATATTGGCAAGGAGCATTCGCGAAAAAGCACCGAAAAGAGTGTTCCGGACGACAGCGAATTATGGAGAAAATGCCGAGCGGAAAGGGGTGGAGAGGGTGGCACGGAGCAAGAGATTTTCGAGGGATTTTTAGAGAAGGCGACGCAGGCAATAGTATACATATTGTCAAGGAGCATTCGCAAAAAAGCGCCGAAAAGAATTGTTCCGTGCCGCCTTCGACGCCTTTTCCGCTCGGCAGAAAAAAAAGCAAAAATTTTCCGTTTGGCGCATATTATGTAGAACCGCGGAGGGTGTATGGCTCTGGACAGTCTGTTTCTGCTTCTGAAAAATCTCGTTCTCTTTTCCTCGTTCGTTTCCGAAAAAAGCTCATTTCCCAAGCCTTTGTCCAAGGAAAAAGAGAGGGAATATGTTATCGCCGCGGAGGCGGGAGACAGGGAAGCGAAGGAGATCCTCATCAAGCACAATCTGCGTCTTGTCGCGCACATCGCCAAGAAGTACGCCAACTACGGCGACAATGACGAGCTGATTTCGGTGGGCTCCATAGGGCTCATCAAAGCGGTGGAGAGTTTCCGTCACGACAAGGGTACGCAGCTTGCGACCTACGCATCGCGGTGCATCGAGAACGAGATCCTCATGACCATGCGCACATCCAAGAAACACCGCTCAAACGTCTCACTCAACGAGCCCGTGGGCGTGGACCGTGACGGCGACGAACTCACCATCATGGATATGCTTGCCGACACGGGTTCCGTCATCGAGGACGTGGAGAGCAATATGCTGATGGAGAGGCTGATGGAGCTGACCTCTTCCTGCCTTAATGAGAGGGAATATGCCATAGTGCGTCTGCGCTACGGGTTGGGCGGCGCGCCCGCGCTGACGCAGAGGGAGGTCGCCGAAAAATTCGGGATCTCGCGCTCCTACGTGTCAAGGATAGAGAAGCACGCCCTAGGCAAAGTGCGCGCGGCGATCGAGGCGGACGAGCTCTTCTGACCCCTTGCTGCGGAGCTTTCGGCTGCGCGGCGTAATGCGCGGCATAATTTTTACTCGTAATAAATAATAAAATTTACCGTTGACAGAAGGGCGGTTTGGCTTTATAATGCACAAGGCTGTGCGGGAAGCGCGGCTTACGGAGGGCAAAATGAAAAAATACGACATTTGCATTGTGGGCGCGGGTCCCGCGGGCATCTTCACCGCCATCGAGCTTTTGAGGCAGGGCAGCGACAAAAAGATAGTCATCGTCGAAAAGGGTCAGCCCGTCGAAAAGCGCAAGTGCCCCAAGGCAAACGGCGGACCTTGCCGCAATTGCAAGCCCTACTGCCACATCACCACCGGATTTTCGGGTGCGGGCGCGTTCTCGGACGGCAAACTTTCTCTCTCCTACGAAGTGGGCGGCGAGCTTCCGGAGCTCATCGGACACGATTTCGCGCAGGAGCTCATCAACTACACCGACAAGATATACCTCGAATTCGGCGCCGACGAGCACATCGAAGGGCTCGGCAACGAAGAGAAGGTGAAGGAGATCCGCAGAAAAGCCATCAAAGCCGGTCTCAAACTCGTGGATTGCCCCATCCGCCACATGGGCACCGAGAAGGCGCAGGGGATATATCTCGCCATCGAAAACTATCTGCGCGACAAGGGCGTGGAGCTCGTCTTCGGTGCGCAGTGCAACAACATCATCCTCGAAGAAAACGTCTGCAAGGGCGTCATCATCGAGGATAAGAGCGGCGCAAGGGAGATCCTCGCCGACAAGACCATCATCGCCACCGGTCGCAGGGGAGCGGATTGGCTGGAAAAGATGTGCGCGGTGCACAACATCGCCCACGCGCCCGGAGTCGTCGACATCGGCGTCCGCGTCGAAGTGCGCAACGAGATCATGGAAGAGATCAACAGCGTGCTCTATGAGTCCAAACTCATCGGCTATCCCGCGCCTTTCAAAAACAAAGTGCGCATCTTCTGCCAGAACCCCGGCGGCTTCGTGTCGCAGGAGAACTACGACAACGACCTCGCGGTCGTCAACGGCCACAGCTATAAGGAGCTGAAGAGCGAGAACACCAACCTCGCCATACTTTGTTCGCACTCCTTCAACCAGCCATTCAACCAGCCCATCGAGTATGCGCAGAAAGTCGGCGAGCTCACCAATATGCTCGGCGCAGGCAAGATATTGGTGCAGCGCTACGGCGACATACTCGCGGGAAAGAGGACGTGGCAGAAGGAACTCGGCATGTCCAACGTGCGTCCCACACTGAAAGACGCCGTGGCGGGGGATATCACCGCTGCCATGCCTTACCGCGCCATGACCAACATCATCAACTTCATTCAGGCGGTGGACGAAGTGGTGCCGGGGTTTGCGGGCTACGAGACCCTGCTTTATTCCCCCGAACTCAAGTTTTACAGCAACAAGATCAAGATGGACGACAAGCTCAACACCTCCATCGCAGGCCTCCACTGTCTCGGCGACAGCAGCGGTTGGACCCGCGGTCTCATGATGGCGTCCGTCATGGGCGTACTCATGGCGCGATCCATCATGAACGGCACCGCGAACAGTCCTATTACTCATGTGGATGAGTATACGGACGACAAACGCCGTCGCTTCTGACGCTCTCATTTGGCGCATAACTTTGTCAGCGCCCCGTTTTCGGCTCGTTACGTACGGTTAAGTACGCGCCTCGCCGAAAACGGGGTGCTTTCGCGTTCTGCATCCAAATGAGAGCGTCATACCGACAGGGGTTTGACAAGGCGTCCCAAACCCGACGTACACTTTTTCGCAGATGGTTTAACGAAAACTCCGAGCGTGACGTCCCCTGACACGACGTTCCCTCGTTCGAAGCGTGCTTGAATCCGACGCACACTTTTTCGAAGACGGTTTCACGCGCCGCTCACCCGCGTCGCAATCCGCGCGTAATCGTCGCCCTACGCCGCATTGCGGCGGTCGGCTCGTCTGTCGCGCGGTTGCTCCTTTTCGCGTCGTGAAAATGCAGAGATGCTCGTTCACTCCGCGTTTTGCAAGCAAAACTATCCGTTCACTCGCTCATTTTCACGACGCGGGAGACGAGGGCAATGCCCTCGTCATGATACGGCGGCGCAGCCGCCGCTTGAACGCCGCGGCAATTCGGGGTCCCCGCCGAAAGTATTTTCGGTGGGGTAAAGACGTGCGACCTCGCAAGCTAGATGAGGCGTTAAGTAGACACGGGCGCCGTGCGCGCCGAGTCGCCTTCCTCTCCCCGCGAGCGACGTTCGGTTAGTACTGTTCGCCGCTCGATTATCTCTATGCGAGATTCAA
>CALWAF010000052.1 GCA_944372795.1 uncultured Clostridia bacterium
CAATGCCGCGCACTTCGGTGCATTATTATATAAAAGTTTGGGGTGCGGGGATGACATCCCCGCCGGGGTGCAGGGGCAGAGCCCCTGCCGGGATAAACACCCACGGCTAAACGCTTGATTTATGCGGGGGATTATATTAGTCTTATGGATATGGATTACATGAAAGAATCGCTTGCGAAGCATTACGAGTGGAAGGGCAAACTCGAGGTGAAATCCCGCGTCAGGACGGACTCCCGCGAGGCGCTCTCGCTCGCTTACACCCCGGGCGTCGCCGCGCCCTGTCTTGAGATCGCGAAGGATCCCGCGCTTGCCTATTCGCTCACCCGCAAATGGAACACTGTCGCCGTCGTCACCGACGGCAGCGCCGTGCTGGGGCTGGGCAACATTGGAGCCCTTGCGGGTATGCCCGTCATGGAGGGCAAGTGTGTGCTGTTCAGCGAATTCGCGGGAGTGGATGCCGTGCCCGTGTGTCTTGCGACGCAGGACGCCGACGAGATCGTCGCCACCGTGAAGAACATCGCGCCGTCCTACGGCGGCATCAATCTCGAGGATATCTCCGCTCCGCGCTGCTTCGAGATAGAGCGCAGACTCAAAGAGATGCTGGACATCCCCGTCTTCCACGACGACCAGCACGGCACCGCGATAGTGCTTGCCGCCGCGCTCGAAAACGCACTTAAAGTGGTCGGAAAACAGCTTTCAACAGCGCGTTTGGTCATCAACGGCGCGGGAAGCGCGGGCATCGCCATCGCGCGTTTTCTGCTCTCGATGGGTGCGGATGACATCGTGGTATGTGACAGAGCGGGCATCCTCACGGAGGACGGCGGCGTCTTCAACGAGGCACAGACCGCGCTTGCCGCGCTCACCAATCCCCGAGGCGTAAATGGCGCTCTCGCCGACGCCGTCAAGGGCGCGGATGTGTTTGTGGGCGTCAGCGCGAAGGGGGTGCTCTCCGAGGATATGGTGCGCTCCATGGCGAAGGATGCGATCGTGTTCGCGATGGCAAATCCCTCTCCCGAGATAGAGCCCGAACTCGCGAAGAGGGCGGGTGCGCGCATCGTCGCCACGGGCAGGAGCGATCATCCCAATCAGATCAACAACGTGCTCGTCTTCCCGGGCATCTTCCGCGGCGCACTGGACGCACGTGCACGCGACATCAACGACGAGATGCAGATCGCGGCGGCTCACGCGCTTGCAGGGTTGGTCGCGGACGACGAGAGGGGAGAGGAATGCATCCTGCCGCTTGCCTTCGATCCTCGCGTAGCGCCCACGGTCGCGGCGGCAGTCAAAGACGCCGCGGTGAAGAGCGGCGTCGCAAGATCGTAACATTTTCGCCGCAGAGCGGCTTCCCGGCAGGGGGCGCCGCCCCTGCACCCCGGCGGGGATGTCATCCCCGCACCCCTTACTTTTTATAATATTGCGCCGAGCGTCGCGGCTTTGCCCGCAACACTCGGCGCACTTTTATTATAAAAAAAATATGGGGGGGGAATAATACCCCCACACGAAAGTGCCGCAGAGTGTTGACAAATTCATCGCGCGGGCATACAATCGTCACAACGATATTCTTTGGGTGGGTGATGACCCAACCGGCGGTAATGCCGCGAAAGCGGACGAGTCCGACAGCCCCATCAGCCGATACGGTGAGATCCCGTAACCGCCTGTCAAGTCAGATTGGGAGAGGATAGCGTCTCTCCTTTGCCGTTCGGCAAAGGTTTTTTCTTCCCCTCCTCCGCCCTCGGAGGTAATATGTCCGCAAACACTGCTGCAACGCACCGCACGGGTGCAAAACGCGCGTTTCCCACGCGCACTCTCGTCTTCACCGCGCTTTCGGCGGCGCTCACGGTGGCTGCCACGGTGGTGCTCGGTTTCCGCACGGGCGACTTCTTCTTCAACTGCGGCGACTCCGTGATATTCGTCACGGCGGCGCTGCTGGGCCCCGTTCCCGCGATGTTGGCGGGCGGGATAGGCTCCTTTTTTGCCGACCTTGCGGTGTATCCCGCAACGATGTTCTTCACCCTTGTCATCAAAGGGCTGGAAGGACTGCTGTGCGGCGTCGGGATGAAACTTCTGCGCACGTCAGAGCGCGGGAGAGTGCTTGCCCCCGTCACGGGCGGCGCGAGTATGCTCGTCGCGGGAGCCTTCATGATGACGGGCTACTTCATCTGCAATTCCTTCATTTACGGTACGCCCGCATCCGCGCTCGCGGCACTGCCCGCCGACGCGGTGCAAGCCTCCCTTTCGGTGGCGCTCGCTTGCGTGCTTCTATACCTCATGCGCCTCGATACGCTTCGCGTCCGATTCCGCCTCTCGGGGGAGAGGCGTCTCACCGCGCAGCCCTATCGCCGTGAGGAAAGACCTGCGGAGGACAAGACGGGAAGAGGTGAGGAAGACTAGTTTCGGCAGGCTGCGGGGATGAGTTCCGCGAACGCCTTTGCCGCGGAGGTGAGCCCTCGGCTCTTGGTGAAGACCAGCTCGCAGCGGGTGTTGCACTCTTCGCCTTCCAACAGGGCGTGGTGCAGCTTCAGCCCGTGGCGGCGGTGATTCTCGAAGGTGGACAGAGGGATCATCGTTGCGCCGAGCCCCGTTTCCGCAAGGGAGATGCAGGTGGCGATCTCTTCGCATTGCACGGGCGACGCGAGCACACATCCGCACCTTACCGCAATGCGGGAGAGCATGGCGGCGTAGCGGTGGGTGAGTATGAGCGGCATTGCAAACAGTTGTGCATAATCGATACTTGACGGCAACGTTTCTTTGGATAAAACCACCATTTTGTCAAAATCCACCACTTTTGTTTCGTAGGCGGGGTTTTGTGTGTAAGGGGTGCGCACCAGCGCGAGTTCGCAGGTGCCGTCCTCTATGCGCCCCAGCACCGAGGGGGTGGAGCCCTCGTATATCTTCACCGTTACGGCGGGGTGCGCTGCGCGGAAACGCTTCAGGATGTCGCGCAGTATGCCCGTGGCGAGGGAGGGGGTGACGGCGATGTTCAGGGTGCCGCCCTCGCCGCTGTCCGCCTCGCGCACGTCGTTCAGCGCGGCGTCGGCAAGCCCCACGATCTTCATCGCCCTGTCGTATAGGACCTTCCCGCTCTCGGTCAGGCGGAAGTTGTGATAGTCGCGCTCGATGAGGGTGGCGCCGCACTCCGCTTCCAGCGCTTTGAGTTTCTTGCTCAATGCGGACTGCGCGACGAAAAGGCGGCGCGCCGCCTGTGATACGCTCTCGCTCTCCGCAAGCACCACGAATTGTTTCAAGGTTGCGACACAATTTTATGGACACTCATTGAAGAAAGACATCAACGGAAGAAAATAAGCGTATGAGTTCAGATAACC